>JBDSYU010000065.1:0-7131 GCA_039925525.1 Variovorax sp. | reverse complement strand
ACAGCCGCCGCGCAGATGCTGATGGTGGCGATCGGCTGGCACATGTACCAGCTGACCGGCAGTGCCTGGGACCTCGGGCTGGTCGGTTTGTACCAATTCGCGCCGGCCTTCTTGCTGGCCCTCTATGCCGGCCACGTCGTCGATCGGCAGCATCGCGGCCATATCGTCGCCGCCTGTCTGGCGGTGCAGGGCGGGGTGGCGCTCACTCTATGTGCTGCGACGCTCGGCGCCAATGGCTGGCAGACCCCTGGCGCCGATGGCCTCCTGGCAATGCGCTGGGATTCGCGCGAGTTGCTGCTCGGCCTGTCACTGGTGCTCGGTGCCGTGCGCGCTTTCCATGCGCCGGCGCAGCAATCGCTGACGCCCATGCTGGTGCCACTCTTGATGCTGCCGCGCGCCATGGCCTTCACGGCAGCCGGTCAGCAGGCCGCGGTGATCGGCGGGCCGGCTCTCGGCGGATTGCTGTTCGTGGCCGGCCTGGGTGTGGTCTACGCGACTTGTCTGGCACTGTTCACGGCTGGCGGCATTCTGGTCATGCGCCTGGGTTACGAGTACGCGCCATTGGCACGCATGCCGGCCACGCTGAAGACGTTGCTGGCAGGCGTCGAATTCATCTGGCAGCGCAAGCTGCTGTTGGGCGTCATCACGCTCGATCTGTTCGCAGTGCTGTTCGGCGGCGCCGTGGCGCTATTGCCAATCTATGCCAAGGACATCCTGCAGACCGGCGCCTGGGGCCTCGGCCTGTTGCGCGCCGCGCCGGCCGTCGGTGCACTGGTGGCATCGATCATGCTGACGCGGCGCCCGGTCGAGCGCCGGGTCGGGCCCACGCTGCTGGTGGCCGTGGCCGTGTTCGGCCTGTCCATGGTCGTCTTCGGGCTTTCGCAGAACATGTGGCTGTCGCTCGTGGTCCTGGCGTTGTCCGGCGCCGCCGACATGGTCAACGTGGTGATCAGGCAGACGTTGGTGCTGCTGGAAACACCCGACGCCATGCGCGGGCGGGTCAACGCCGTCAACTCGATCTTCATCGGCGCCAGCAATCAGCTTGGCGAATTTGAATCGGGTGCCACCGCCGCGCTGCTGGGGCCAGTGGGCTCGGTCGTTGCGGGTGGCGTCGGTACCGTACTGGTGGCGCTGGCGTGGTTGCGCCTCTTCCCGGTACTGGCGCAGCGCGATCGCATAGCGCAGGGGCGGAACGAGGTCTGACGACGCGGCCGCGCCACGGCCTGCGACTTGGAAGGCAGCGCGCCCTACTTGTTCTTTTCCTTGCCACGCGGAATCACCGCCGTGGACATCATCGGACGCGACGGTTCGGTCGACACCGGCTTGGGCGGCGACGTGTCCTTTTTGGGTTTCTTGGCTTCCTTGTTGGATTTAGCCTGTCCTTTGGCCATGATGAACTCCTTTGAGTATGAAAAGAAAAGCGGGCTGAGGGGCTGCGCCACAGCCATGGGCTGTGAGCGCTGGCGAGTGTAAAACTGTTCGGTCGATCGACGTTGCCATCGACTCAGTGACCGTAGCGACCGCGGCGACAATACGCGGCCATTCTTTTCCGTGGCCCTTCTTTGGCGCCTCGACCCTGCCATGCCAGAACCCCGCGACTATCGCTATCGCCCCGCCGCCATGAAGGACGCCGTGGCGATCGCCAACATCCACGCGGCGTCGGCGCACGCCGCCCTCGCCGCCCTCGTACCCGTTGCCGACCTGCGTGCTCTCGCAGCGACCACACGCTCGGCCAAGTGGCGCGAGGCCATTGAATTCAGCGAACCACAGCTGCAGCTGGCCGTCACCGACGCGGCGCCGGGCGGCGCAGCAGGTGGCGCGGAACAGTGCGTCGGCTTCGTCGGCTACGACCGCTCCCGCGACCCCAAAACCGCCCCGACCGTCGGCGAGATCTGGGCCCTCTACGTCTTGCCCGACTATTGGGACCAGGGTTTCGGCGTCGGGCTGTGGGATGCGGCGCGCGAAGGCTTGCAAGAAGAGGGCTGCACCAGTGTCACGGTGTGGCTGCCGTTGAAAGGCGAGCGTGCCTTGCGCTTTTTCGAGCTGGCCGGCTTCAAGCGTGAGCTGAGCACCGCGCGAACGACGCCGGTGGGCAGCGTGAGAATTGAAGAGATTCGTCTGAAGCGCGCGCTTTGAAAGGCGGATCGGATGGCCGCCAGTCTGTTTCTGCTGCTCGACGACATCGCGACGGTGCTCGACGACGTCTCCATACTGGCCAAGGTCGCAGCCAAGAAAACCGCCGGCGTACTCGGTGACGATCTGGCGCTCAATGCGCAGCAGGTGACCGGTGTCCACGCCAGTCGTGAATTGCCGGTGGTCTGGGCCGTGGCCAAGGGGTCCTTCCTCAACAAGGCCATCCTGGTGCCCGCGGCATTGGCCATCAATGCTTTTGCCCCCTGGGCGGTGACGCCGCTGTTGATGGCTGGCGGTGCCTTCCTCTGCTTCGAGGGCTTTGAAAAATTGGCGCATCGCTGGCTGCATCGCGCTGAGGCCGAAAGTCATACGGAGCAGCTCCGCCAAGCCGTGAACGATCCGAAGGCTGACGTGGTCGCACTGGAAAAGGAAAAGATCAAAGGGGCCGTTCGCACCGATTTCATCCTCTCGGCTGAAATCATCGTCATCACACTCGGCACCGTTGCCAGCCAGCCGTTGCTGACCCAGCTGACGGTACTCGCGTTGATCGCGGTGGTGATGACCGTTGGCGTCTACGGGCTGGTCGGCGGCATCGTCAAGCTCGACGATGCGGGGCTGTGGCTCGGTCGCCAGTCGAGCGCCGCCGCACGCGGATTCGGCCGGGCAATCGTTGCGGCGGCGCCCTGGTTGATGAAGGCGCTGTCGGTGGTCGGTACCGCCGCCATGTTCCTGGTCGGCGGTGGCATCCTGGTGCACGGCGTGCCACCGATGGCGCATGCCATCGAAGCCTGGGCAGCCGGCATGGGCGGCATCGCCTCGACGTTGCTCGGCCAATTTGCCAACGCCATCGTCGGCCTCGTCGCAGGCGCCATCGTGCTGGCGTTGGTCGAAGCTGGAAAAAAGCTGTTCTCGTCGAAGGCGAAGACCGAAGTCGGGAGCCATTGAACGCAGCCCTCCCTGCGAAACCTCCTTGTCTTATGCGTCCGGTCGTCCGCATCGGTTCTCTGGCTTCAACCGATCTATGCGAGGCGCCGTGCAAGTGCCTCGATCGCTTCATCCGACAGGTCGTCGGTGGTGATGCTCTGGCGCGTCGTCCATTGAATGAAGTTGTTGCTCTGGGAGCGCGCATAGGCCGGGTCGTAATGCTCGGTCATGAGTTCGGCAAAGAGCGGCGCGAGCTCGCGCTTCGCGGCCCAATCCAGCCAGCGCTCGATGGTCTTCGCGCCGCGCAGTTCCTTGAGCATGGCCAGTTGGCCGGCGAGCAGCGCTGGGTCGTCACCGAGGTAAGCGTAGTCGCGCAGCAGGAAGGCCAAGCGTGCCGCCGGCGTCGCGTCGATTTCGATGCACCGGCTGGCGCGAAGGCGCTCGACCAGCGGCTGCGGCAGACCGATGCGGCCGATGCGCCGGCTCTCTCCTTCGACGAACACCGGGCGCGCCAGATCGAAGCCGCTCACGACAGCCACCAACTGCGTCTCGAAGGCGGATTGCGAAGGCTGCGCCAGGCCCGGCATGGCACCGAGCAGCGAACCCTTGTGAGCCGCCAACTGCTCCAGGTCGAGCACCTGATGACCCTGCTGCGCCAGCGCCTGCAACAACCGCGTTTTGGCGCTGCCAGTGGCGCCGACGATCACCCGCAAGTCGAGCCGCGGGCACAAGGCGTCGATCTGTGCGATGACATGGCGTCGCCAGGCCTTGTAGCCGCCGGCCAGTTGTTGCGCGTCCCAGCCGACCAGGCGCAACCACGTCACCATCGAGCCGCTGCGCAAGCCGCCGCGCCAACAGTAGACGAGCGGCTTCCAGGTCGCCGGTCGATCGGCGAAGTGCTGGCGCAAATGCGCCGCCAGGTTGCTGGCCACCATTGCTGCGCCGACGCGTCGCGCCTGGAAAGCGCCTTGCTCCTTGTAGAGCGTGCCGACGAGGTGACGCTCTTCGTTATCGAGCGCCGGGCAGTTGAGCGCGCCGGGAATGCGATCGATGGCAAATTCCGCCGGCGATCGGGCGTCGATCAGCGTGTCGAATCTGGGGATATCCGCGACCGTCACGGGCACGGTCGCCCTCATGTTGCGGCTGCCACTGGGGTCTGCGTCTGAGCTGACGCAGGCGAAGCGTCGACGATGACGTCGCCGGGAACGACGGGAACGGGTGCGTCGCCGGGTCGCCAGGGAGCTTCCTTCCGCATGCACGCCCGCCACAGCGCACTGGCGGTGAGGCCGGCCAGCCAGCGCCGCAGGCCAGGCCAGGGCTGCGTGCCGAACCAGGCGGTGTCCACTTGGGCAAACTGCCGAACGAAAGGCATGACGGCCCAATCCGCGAGCGCGGCAGAATCGCCAAACAGGTGAGCTGTGCCCGTTAAGCGTTCTTCGAGCCGCTCCAGGAACTCTGCGCCGCAAGCGCGTTGCGCCAGCGGATCGCGCGAGTCGTCGCCAACACCGTATTTGTAGCCATCGAGGTGGCGCTTGAAGGGTCCGTCACAGTCGGCGATGAGGGCCCGCATCTCGGGCATTGCGGGCTTGAGCCAATGATGCGGATCATGGCGGCCCAGCGCCCACAGCATGATCTCCAGGCTCTCTTCGATGACTCCGCCCTCGGTGAGCACCAACACCGGCACTGTGGCCTTTGCCGAGGCCGCGATCAACTCGGCCGGTTTGTCGCGCAGGTGCACTTCGCGCAGCCAGCATCGCTGACCGCTCGCCACCAGCGCGACGCGGGCGCGCATGGCGAAGGGGCATCGACGGAACGAGTAAAGCACCGGAGCGGATCGATCGGGTATATCGAGCATCACCCTCAATTCAAGCCCTGCGCAAGACAATGCGTGCGTGCTCTGGCCGTCGCCTGAATCGGGGCGATTCGTGCCGGAGCTAGCCCGCTCGATGGAAGCCTGGAGTGCTTAGCGGCACCTGGCCAAGCCGTTCCCGGCTCCGCACAGTGCCCGGAGCTTCCACTTATTGCGGTGTGCGGATTTGCGGGGCCACTTGGTAGATCTGGGGCGACTCCCAAGGTTATGGCGCTCGCTGCAGGTAGCTTTGGAATACACCGACGTGAATCAGCGCTCCGTCCGAAGAATTCGGCCAGAGATCCTCACTTCGGAAGCGCACGTCGTATGTCGGCTCGTCCGGCGACTCCAGCGCGTGGGCGTGTGCATCGGGGAAAGGGTACGCAGGCGACTCGCTGATCACCTTGCCGGTCCTGCCACGGATGTAACCAGGCATCCTCACGTGCCCCGGCACGTAATCATCTCTGACCCGGACCCTGTCGCCGTCATTGAATCGCTCACGTGTGGCGAGATTGGTTCGGCCCGGTGCGCTGGGCGCCGCCAGCGGAACGCGCCCGCGCGCCCTACGCTCCAGGTCTTCGCGCGCAACGATGCCCTTCTCGACGCACAGCGTCAGCAGGCCGGTGAGCGAGCGTTCGTAGTAGCTGGCCGAAAGGTAGTGACGCGGTTCCATGCGTTCGATCGCGTGTCGATATTCGTCCATATTGAAGATGCCCTCACGCACCGCGAACGCGTAGAGCGAATTCGCACGTACCTCCCAAGCCGCATGAAAGGGTTGGGCATTCGGCGTGTATCGCACTTTGCCGAAGCCTTGTTTGCCGCCGAGATCGTGCATTCCGTCCATGTTTGCAGACCCCTGTTGTTACAGCCTCGAGACGCCGATGAGCGAATCACGTGTGACGATATCGGCGAGGCGGTCTTCCGACCGACCGATGGTCTCGCTTGGTTGCTCGGGGAGAACCATGTACCGCGTGTCCGTGGTCGTATCCCAAACGCGAATCTCGACGTCCATCGGGAGATCCAGCCCCATCTCCTTTAGCACGGTGCGCGACTGCCGCACGATACGCGCGCGGTACTCCAGGTCCTTGTACCAGTCCGGTGGCAAGCCGATCAGCGTGAAGGCAGTACATGAGCACAGCGAGCAGCAGATAACGTTGTGTACGTTGGGCGTGTTTTCCAGTACGACCAAATGCCGATGGTGCTTCGGCATGGGAAAGCCAAGATCGGTGACGGCGGCGCGCCCATCGGCGAGCAGGCGCTTCCGAAACGCCGGGTCACTCCAGGCTTTGGCGACTACCCGCGCACCATTGCGCGGGACCCACTCCTCTTGGGCTCGATGATCGAACTCATCGACGGCCTGCGTGGCCTTGAAGCCGCGCTCATCGAGCGCCGATTGAATCGCCTCGACGCGCTCTTCGACGGAAGCAAAGCGTTGCTCTGCGAGGTCGCCATCGGCCATGTGTGCTCTCCTCAAGACGCATCGGCGTGAAATAGAAATTGCGGCAGCCTGTGCGCACGCTGGCGCGGGAGAATCCCGAGACGCCATGGCAAATCTACTCGGATGTCGGCCGCCACGCAATGGCACTTGCCGCGCTCCAACCCCCGATCTTGTCATGCTCCTTGAAGAAGGGCGGCATGTGTTGGGTAACGATCTCGGCAGCCCGTGCTTCGGAGATATAGCGCTCCAACCTGCGACCGAGTCGGTAGCGCCTCGTATTTCGTGGCCGTGCCACCCGATAGGGACGACCGGCCGGTGCGCGAGTTCGCCAGCTTCACGGCCGACCTAAACACCTTGGCCGACTGGCTCGATGCCTGCGTCGTGGACACCGTGGCCATGGAGTCCACCGGCTTGTACTGGATTGCTTTGTGTACGCGCACGTTCTTCATCGCACCCAGCCCCGGCCGTCTCGAACGCCGAGTGCGACTTTGAGATCGAGCGCCAGCTGCAGAGCCTCAAAGCTCACGACGGCGACCCCGCCAAAGGCAAGAAGCGCGGCCGTGCGCGCAATGCGCCGAAGTTCGACCTGCGCACGCAGCTGTTCCAGATGTGCGGCGTGGACTTGACGCGCATCTACGGAATCGACGTCACCACCGCGCGGGCCGTCGTCTCGGAGGTCGGCGCCGACATGAGCAAGTTCCCCAGCGTCAAGCACTTCACCTCCTGGCTGGGTCTGTGCCCGGGAACGAAAATCACCGGCGGCAAGGTGATGAGCGGCAAGACCAAG
>JBDSYU010000064.1:0-11283 GCA_039925525.1 Variovorax sp. | reverse complement strand
GTCGAGATGTGCATGACCCGCTATGCGCTCGATGGCGAGGTGATCGCCACGGTCGAGGGCGAGAAGCTCGGTGGACTCGAGTTCGAGCATCCGCTCTACGACATGCCGGACAGCGACGGCAATTTCGGCTATCGGCGTCTCGCGCCGATCTACCTGGCCGACTACGCCACGGCCGAGGACGGCACCGGGCTCGTGCATTCGTCGCCAGCCTATGGCGTTGACGACTTCAACTCGTGCGTGGCGCATGGCATGGCCTACGACGACATCCTTAATCCGGTGCAAGGCAACGGCAGCTACGCGGCCGATTTCCCGCTGTTCGGCGGGAAGAACATCTGGAAGGCGGTACCGGAGATCATCGCCGCACTGCGCGACGCCGGCCGCCTGCTGACCAGCGAAGGCATCACGCACAGCTACCCGCATTGCTGGCGCCACAAGACGCCGGTGATCTACCGTGCCGCGGCGCAGTGGTTCATCCGCATGGACGAGGGCGAAGGCGTCTTCAGCAAGGACAAGGCGCCGCAGACGCTGCGTCAGACGGCACTCGCCGCTATCGAGCAAACCAGCTTTTATCCGGAAAACGGCAAGGCGCGTCTGCACGACATGATCGCCAACCGACCTGACTGGTGCATCAGCCGGCAGCGCAGTTGGGGTGTGCCGATCCCGTTTTTTCTGCACAAGGATTCAGGCGAATTGCATCCACGCACGATGGAAATCCTCGACCAGGCCGCCGACATCGTCGAGCAGGGTGGCGTCGAGGCCTGGAGCCGCGTCACGGCAGAAGACATCCTCGGCGCCGAAGACGCGCCGCACTACAGCAAGAGCACCGACATTCTCGAAGTCTGGTTCGATTCGGGCTCGACGTTCTGCCATGTGCTGCGCGGCACGCACCCGAATGTGCATCACGAAACCGGGCCCGAAGCCGACCTCTATCTCGAAGGTCACGACCAGCATCGCGGCTGGTTTCATTCGTCGCTGTTGATCGCCTCTGCGCTCGAAGGCCGGGCGCCATACAAGGGCCTGCTGACGCATGGCTTCACGGTTGATGCAGAAGGCCGCAAGATGAGTAAGTCGCTCGGCAACGGCATCGACCCACAGGAAGTATCGAAAAAACTGGGCGCCGAAATCATCCGCCTGTGGGTGGCGGCGAGCGACTACTCGGGCGATATCGCTGGCGACGACAAGATCCTGGCGCGCGTTGTCGACGGCTACCGGCGCATCCGCAACACCCTTCGCTTCCTGCTCGCCAACACCAGCGACTTCGACATCGAAAGAAACGGCGTGGCGCCGGCGCAGATGCTGGAGATCGATCGCTACGCGCTGGCGCGTGCCGCGCAGTTCCAGCGCGAAGTGCTGTCGCACTACCAGGTCTACGAGTTCCATCCGGTGGTCGCCAAGCTGCAGGTGTTCTGCTCGGAAGATCTGGGCGCCTTCTACCTCGACATCCTGAAGGATCGGCTTTACACCACGGCGCCGGATTCGCTGGCGCGGCGCAGTGCGCAAACGGCGCTCTGGCACATCACGCAAGCCATGCTGCGCTGGATGGCGCCGTTCCTGAGCTTCACCGCCGAGGAAGCCTGGGCCATGCTCGGGCACAGAGATTCGATCTTCACGCAAACCTATGCAAAGTTCGACACGCCCGATGCCGAACTCCTTGCCAAGTGGCAGCGCGTGCGCGAACTGCGCGATGCAGTAAACAAGGAGATAGAAACCGTCCGCGCCGACGGCCGTGTCGGCTCTTCGCTTCAGGCCAATGCGCTGCTCACGTTGCCACCGGCCGACCATGCGTTGATCCAGAGCCTGGGTGACGATGCGAAGTTCGTCTTCATCACCTCGACGCTGACCTTGCGCGCCGGTGACGCTTTGGCCAGCGACGTCACGGCGAGCCCCGATGTCAAGTGCGAACGCTGCTGGCACTGGCGCGCCGACGTCGGCCATGACCCCACGCATCCAACGATCTGCGGGCGCTGTACCAGCAACTTGTACGACGCGGGCGAGCGCCGGACAGTTGCATGAGAGCACCGGATCGCCTCGCTCTGCCTCCTGCGGCTGAATCGAGCGCACCGCCGGAAACTGCGGCCCGGCGCAGCCGCATATGGCCCTGGCTCGCGATGGCGTTGGTCATCGTGCTGCTGGACCAACTCAGCAAGTGGTTCATCCTCGGTGCTTACCAGTATGGCGACCAGACGCCGATCACCGGCTTCTTCAACATCGTGCGCGCGCACAACACCGGCGCCGCGTTTTCATTCCTGGCCGAACACTCGGGCTGGCAGCGCTGGCTGTTCACCGGCATCGGCGTTGCTGCATCCGCCTTCATCGTCGTCATGCTGCATCGTCATCGCGGTGAGCGGCTCTTCTCCTTCGCGATGACGCTGATCCTGGGTGGCGCAATTGGCAACGTCATCGATCGCGTGCGCTACGGGTACGTGGTCGACTTCCTGGATTTTTATTGGGGCGCTGCGCACTTTCCGGCGTTCAATCTGGCCGACAGCGCCATCACGCTGGGCGCGGTGTGCCTCGTCGCGTCGGAATTGATCCATCCCAAGCCGACAGATTCCTCCAGAACGGGCTAAAGGCAACAGTCCGGAGTGCGCAAAGGCTGCAGCCCGCCTTATAGTCAAGCGGATCAATGAAACATCTGCTGGACTTGCTTGCCGCCGTGGCGCTGCTGGTGTGGGGAACCCACCTGGTACGCACCGGGGTCCTGCGGGTATTCGGCGCCAATCTGCGCAGCCTGCTCGAGCGCAGCATGCGCAACCGGGTGTATGCGGCGCTGTCGGGCATCGGCGTGACCGCACTCGTGCAGTCGAGCACCGCCACCTCGCTGATGACCTCGTCCTTCGTCGGCCAGGGCTTGGTCAGCCTGCCGGCAGCGCTGGCGGTGATGCGCGGCGCGGACATTGGCACCGCATTGATGGCGGTGCTGTTTTCGACCGATCTGTCGTGGCTGTCGCCGCTGTTCATTCTGGTCGGCGTGATGCTCTACATCTCGCGCCCGGCAACCACAGCCGAGCACATCGGCCGGGTGCTGATCGGCCTTGGCCTCATGCTGTTGGCGCTGCGACTGGTGGTCGGCGCGACCGAGCCCCTGTTCGAGTCGCCTGCAGTACGGCAACTGCTCGGCTCACTGGGCAGCGACGTGCTGCTGGAGATCACGATCGGCATCGCCCTTACGGTGGCTTCATATTCCAGCTTGGCCATCGTCCTGCTGGTGGCGGCGATGGCGAACTCGCAAGTGGTGCCGCTCGACGTGGCACTTGGACTGGTGCTCGGCGCCAACCTTGGCAGCGGCGTGCTCGCGGTGCTGACCACCGCAAAGGCCACGGTGGCGGTGCGGCAGGTCACGGTGGGCAATATGTTGTTCAAGGCGCTGGGGGTGGCCATCGTCGCGCCGATGATTCACCTTTGGCTGGCGCATGCGCAACCCTACATGCCGAACCCGACGACGGGCGTCGTGTTGTTCCACCTGGCCTTCAACGTGGTGATCAGCGTCGGCTTCATTGGTTTGACTGGGCCGGTGGCGCGATTGATGGTGCGCTTGCTCCCGGTACCGCCGCAAACGCCGAGCACTGCGCGCGTCAGGCATCTCGATCCTTCCGCCCTGGCCACACCGTCGCTGGCCATCTCCAATGCCGCGCGCGAGGCGCTGCACCAGGCCGATGTGGTCGAAACCATGTTGATCGGCATGCTCGCCGTTGTGAGACGCAATGACCTTCTGCTGGCCAAGGAACTGCGCGAACTCGACGATGCGGTCGACGAGCTGTACAACGACATCAAGTATTACCTGACCAAAATCTCGCGCGAATCCCTCGATGAGGAGGAAAGCCGACGCTGGGCCGACATCATCAATTTCACCATCAACATGGAGCAGGTCGGCGACATCATCGAGCGCGTGATCATCGACATCGAGGACAAGAAGATCAAGCCACGGCGCAACTTCTCCGAAGCCGGCATGCGCGAGATCACCGACATGCACGAACAGCTGGTGGCCAACCTGCGTCTGTCGATGAGCGTGTTTCTGAACGGCAGCCTGCGCGATGCACAAAAACTGCTCGAAGCAAAGATGCGCTTTAGCGATCTCGAACGCGCCTACGCCGGCACCCATCTGAACCGGCTCGCCGAACAAACTGCCTCCAGCATGCAGACCAGTTCCCTGCACATCGATCTCATCAGCGACTTGAAGCGCATCAATTCGCTGATCTGCTCGATCGCCTATCCGATACTGGATTCCGCCGGTGCCCTGGCGCCGAGTCGCCTGCGCGCGTCGAAGCTGGCCGAACTGAAATAGCGACGGCGCAGGACTCTTTCAAAGCGTGAGGATCGTGCAGCCTGTCGTCTTGCGCGCTTCCAGATCGCGGTGCGCCTGCTGCACGTCTTCCAATGCATAGCGCTGCTCGATCGGTATCTTGACGGCGCCGCTTGCCACCACGGCGAACAGATCATCGGCCATCGCCTGCGCCGACTCGCGCGTGGCCATGTGGGTGAACAGCGTCGGCCGCGTCACGTAGAGCGAACCCTTGGGACCAAGCATGCCGAGATTGAACGGCGGCACGGGCCCGGAACCGTTGCCAAAACTGGCCAGGAGGCCGAACGGCCGCAAGCATTGAAGCGAGCCTTCGAAAGTGTCCTTGCCGACCGAGTCGTACACCACCTTCACGCCTCGCCCGCCGGTGATCTCCTTCACCCGCTCGGGAAAGTTCTCGGTTGAATAGTTGACGGTATGCGCGGCCCCATGCGCCGCAGCAAGTTTGCATTTGGCGTCGGAGCCTGCCGTGCCGATCAGTTGCAGGCCAAGCACCTTGGCCCATTGACAGGCGATCAGCCCAACCCCACCGGCTGCCGCATGAAACAACACGAAGTCGCCCTTTTGCAAGCCCTCGACCGGCAACGTTTTTTTCAGCAGATATTGCGCCGTAAGACCTTTCAGCATCATGGCCGCGCCCGTCTCGAACGAGATGGCTTCGGGTAGACGGCAGACTGTCTTGGCCGGCATCACCCGCGCTTCGCAATAGGCCCCCGGCGGCCCACCGGCATACGCGACGCGATCGCCACTCATCAGGTGCGACACACCCTCACCCACCGCCTCGACGGTGCCGGCACCCTCCTGGCCCAGTTGCAGCGGCATGGGCAATGGATACAAGCCGCTGCGTTGGTAAGTGTCGATAAAGTTCAGACCGACTGCCTTGTGGCGGATGCGAATCTCGCCGGGGCCAGGCTCGCCGACCTTGACGTCGACCAGTTTCAGTTCTTCGGGACCGCCGTTGCGGTCGATGCGGATGGCGCGAGTCATGGTTCGTTTTCTCCTTGGGTGAGTGCAAATATCGCAAAATGGCCGAACTGTGTGTGGCGCAGTGGCCCCTGATCGCGAGCGGCGTCCGGTCAACGAACCGCCGCAGCTAGCTACAGGCGCACCCTGATGTCGGCTCCGACTGCTCGAAGCGCCGCAGGTTCAGAACTCGCTGCTCAAAACGCTGCGCCTCGGATTCGGACGCGCATCCATCCTAAGCGACGGTGGCCCACCGAACGCCGGCGGCGCCGAGCTCTGCCTATGGAGTGGCGAAGAATGGCAAACCGTTCCGCCTGATGGTACGATGGTTCATTCAAAGGTACGAAAATCAAACGTGGCCAATCGCACGCCGCCGTTGCTCGACGCCACGATCAAGGTACGGTTGCGACTTTCAGGCCACCGGGTGTAAACCATCAGACAAAGGAAGCAAAACGTGACGACAACCCTTGCACCGAACAAGACCGAATGGCGCAGCGCCGATCCGGGCCTTGTGGAGCGCCTGCTGCGCGGCGCGATCGACTTGCACTGCCATAGCGGCCCGTCGGTGATGCCGCGCTATTTCGATCATTACGAAGCAATGCAGGAGGCATCGTCGGTCGGAATGCGCGCGCTGCTGATCAAGGATCACTACTACTCCGCGACCCCGGTCACCGAAGTTCTCAACAAACACTTTTCGCATCTGGGCGTGACGCTGCTGTCGGGCATTCCGCTCAACAACACCGTGGGCGGCCTCAACCTTTACGCCGTCGAACACGGAATCAAGATCGGCGCCAAGCTGGTCTGGATGCCGACGTTCTCATCGAAGAATCACCTGGACCAGCACAAGAAGGACGCCCACTTCAAGGACAAGTTTCCGCAAACCAAAAAGGTCATGATCGAACCGACCCCGCTCACGGTGACCGACGAAGCGGGAAAGTTGTTGCCGGAGGTTCTTCCGATTCTCGACTTGATCGCCGAGAACGATGTCGTGCTCTCGTCCGGGCATCTGAACATCGCCGAGATCTGGCCCCTGTTCGAGGAAGCGAAACGCCGAGGCGTGCAGCGGCTCTTGACCAATCACCCGACTTACGTCGTCAACGCAACGCTCGAAGATATCAGCCGCCTCGTCGGAATGGGTGCTTACGTCGAGCATTCCATGTGCATGTTCGTCGAAGGCTCCAAGTTCAATTTTTACGATCCGCCTCAGTTGAATGAAATGATCAAGGCCGGTACCGTCGACAAGACCATTCTCGGTTCTGATCTGGGACAGCTCGGCAACCCGAAACTGGTCGAGGGCTTCAAGAACGTCATCGGAACCTGCCTCGATTTGGGGTACAGCGAAGCCGATGTGCGAAAAATGGTATCGACCAACGCGGCAAAGCTGGTCGGGTTGCCTTTGGGTTGATCGGCGGCTCAAGACAGACCCGCGTCTGCTTCGATGAGTCAATCGCAGATAGCACATGTAGATAAAGGAGACAGTATCGTGATCCGTACCCTGAAATCTTTTCTCAAACTGGGCGCTCTGGCCTGTGCGCTCGGCCTCGCCAGCGGGGCAGCGATGGCGCAGGCGTATCCGTCCAAACCGGTTCGTCTCATCGTGCCGTTTGCAGCCGGCGGGGCGGTCGATATCGCCGGGCGGATGATGGCCGAATCGCTTTCAACCGCATTGAATCAACCTTTTATCGTTGAGAACCGACCCGGTGCCGGTGGACTGATTGCGTACGACGCCGTTGCCCGATCGGCGCCCGACGGCTACACGCTGGCTGTTGGGGCAGCAGGCCCGCTGACCATGAGCCCGTCTCTGTACAAGGAGCGCGAATTCGATCCGCTCAAACAGCTCACGCCCATCATCTGGTTCGCCAGCACGCCGGGTGTACTGGTCGTGCGGTCAACTCTCAAAGCCGACAATTTGTCGGAACTGGTGGCGCTGTCCAAGAAAGAGCCGAACGCTCTCAATATGGGCTCGGCGGGCAGCGGGAGCATCAACCATCTGATGGGCGAGTATTTTCAAAAGCAAGCCGGTGTGAAATGGCTGCATATTCCTTACAAGGGCAGCGCCCCGGCGCTCGCCGACTTGATGGCCGGAAACGTCGACTTGATGATGGACATCGTGCCGACCGCCGCGCCCTATATCAAGGCGGGCAAGATGCGCGCCCTCGCAGTGACCACGGCGACACGTTCCAAGCAGCTCCCTGACGTGCCGACGCTTGCGGAACTGGGATACAAAAACTTCGACGTCAGTTCCTGGCTCTCGCTTCTCGCGCCAGCCGGGACGCCGCCCGAGATTGTCAGCAAACTCAACGGTGCGTTGGACACCGCGCTGAAAACGCGCGAAGTGCAGGATCGGCTGGCAGCCATCGGTGCCGAACCGGAAGGCGGACCGCCTTCGCGCGTTTCCGACCAGGTGCGCGTCGAACTGCCGCGCTGGGCCGAGATCATCCGGGATTCGGGTGCAAAGCCCTGATGTCCCTGCTGGAAACCCGTGTCGGCGCGCTACGCCTGAAAAACCCCGTCATCGCGGCAGCGGGCGAGCACCTGCAGACCGCCGCAGGCATCCGGGCCGCGGTGGCCGCCGGGGCAGCGGTCACGGTGGCGAAATCGACCAACGAAACGGCGGCCGCCCGGCTGCAACTCGAGCAGGCTGAATATCGTTTGCTGGACGCCGACTGGAAGGCGCAGGATTGGAATTTCGATTCGCCCATTCCGCCTTTTTTATTGAGTCGATCCGGCCTCATCGGCCGCACCGTGGAAGACTGGATCTCGGAAGTGGCATCGCTCGATGCCGAGGCGGCCGAACATGACGCGTACGTGGCCGGCAGCCTGATCCTCGCCGACCTCGACGCCGGCGCCAGGATCGCACGGCAGTTCGATGCTTCGGGCGTGCGAATCCTGGAACTCAACATCGGAACGCCCTACGGCGACGAGGCCGGCGCCGTCACCACGGAAAGATCGGCCGCGCGCGTCACGGCGATCGTTCAGGCCATTCGCGCACAGGTGCGGCAAGCCGCGCTCTGGGTCAAGCTGACCAGTCAGAGCGAGAACGTCTCCGGGCTCGCGGCGGCCGCGACCGATGCGGGCGCCGACGCCGTCGTCATGATCGGTCGACCGCTGGCGATGTTGCCGGATTTGGAAACCATGCGGCCAACGCTCAACACGAATCTGGCGTTCGGCGGGCGCTGGGCTTTGCCGCTTTCCTGTTATTGGCTGGCCAAGACCAGGCGCACGCTCGGCACCGAATGCGCACTCATCGGCACCAATGGCGCACAGACGGGCCATGACGTTGCTCGCATGCTCCTTGCCGGCGCATCGGCTGTACAAATGTGCACGGCGGTGATGGCTGGCGGTTTCGATGTGCTGCGATCGACGATCGCAGAACTCGAGCGTTATCTCGGCAAGCAGAAGCTGAACACCAATGAACTGGTCGGCCGCGCTGCAGATGCCATTCAGTTGTTTGCCGAACAGCCTGTGAACGGCAGTTGGCGAAACTGTGTTCCGCCGGAGACCTTGGGTTGCGCCCAGCAATGAAGCATGACGAGGTCGCGGATCGCGAAGTCCAGGGCGATCACCTGCTCGACTCGGTCAAACTGATCTCGCAACTGTTCGACGAACTGGCCGCCGCACCCAAGCCGATCGGGGTCAGTGAACTGGCCCGGGCGCTGGGCCAATCCAAGGCGCGCATCCATCGAAACCTGGTCTCACTCAAGCACTTCGGGCTGGTCGACCAGGACGCCGCCACTGATCGCTACCGCCTGGGATGGAAATTGTTCCAACTGGGTGAGCGGGCCGGCGTGCAATCGAACATTCATGCCATCGCCGCGCCGTACCTGAAATTGTTGTGCGAGTCGACCAAGCAGAGCGCCTTGTTGTCGATCCCGCTCAACGGTGAGGCACTCGTCATCGCCGCATTCGATATCGACAGCAACGTCAGCATCACGGTGAAGCCCGGGAACCGCCCGCCGCCTCATTGTTCGGCGCAGGGCCGGATCGCCCTGGCCTACGCGACGGACGCCCAGCGGAAACAACTGCTGCGCGGCACCCTGAAGCCACTGACACCTTTTTCCACGACCGACCGCCGCGTCGTTCAAAAGCGGCTGGAGCGAATCCGCGTTCAACTGTTCGAGGATGCGCCCAACGAGGCGCTGACCGGGATCAATACCGCGGCGTCGCCCATTCTCCGAACGCCTCATGAGCTGATCGGGATCGTCGCGATCGTCGGATCGATACAGCACATTCCAGCGGCACCGACGGGGCACATCACGGACATGGTCCGCGGTTGCGCAGCTGCTCTTTCAAAGGTGTTCGGTTGTGATGCCTACGAACAAGGCGGTTTCGTCATGCCGCAGGAGGTCCACCGCTTGTCCAATGATTGACACTGCGGACGCCTCGATCGACCTTGATCGGCCTTGATCGTCGAAGTCTTCATCTGGCTGGCTCTGCGCGGGGATGTCACCAGTACCCCTCGTCGCCCACGCTGACGGGCTATGGCTTGCACGGTCTCGCAGAGCAGGCCCAGAACGCCATGGCCGAGCGAAGGGCCTGTGTGGGCCGGATCGTCCCACGCGGCAACGCGACACGATCTAGTTTGACTTGAAGTCACCGCCATATTCAGGTCGCTTGGGCGTGAACACATCGAGGTTCAACACCTCCTCGTCGCCGACGACCTCGCCCCAATGCATGGTGTTCGGCGGCACCACCATCAGACCGCCGGCACCCAGGAGCACCTGCTCGTCCTTGTCGCCCACATGGAAGCGGATCTGGCCAGCCAGGATGTAGACGATCTGCTCGTTCGGGTGCTGGTGCGGCTTGGGCTCGTGCCCAGGTGCCAACCGGTGCAGGGCGAGTGTCGCGCCGTCGCCAGCGAAAGACTTCCGGTCCACCCCGCTGCGAACCGGCTCCCAGGGGATGGCATTCCAATCGACATGGTGCAATTGCATGTTGTTTCTCCGATGTGGGTTGATTGATGAATTGATTTCTTTCGCATCTACTTCGCGCTCGGTCTCCCGAACAGCCCGGTCGGCCTGATGGTGATGAAGACCAGCAGGATCGAGAGCGCCGCAATGTTCTTGAAGCTGGAGCCGAAGATGGCGATGGCAAGAGACTGCGCCAAGCCCAGCAAGATGCCGCCGACGAATGCGCCGGCAGGATTGCCGAACCCACCGACGATCGCTGCGATAAAGCCGCTGATGGCAAACGAGACGCCGATGTTGAAAGCGGTGAACTGCGTCGGCGTGATCAGTACGCCGGCGATGGCCCCCAGCCCGGCCGACAGCGCAAACGCATAGGCAAGCATCCGCGACACCGGAATGCCCTGCAGCGCCGCAGCCTCGCGGTTGATGGCGCAGGCACGCATGGCGCGCCCGACCCGGGTCCTGGCGAAAAACAGCGCCAGCACACCGACCAGCGCCAGCGACGAGAGAGCAATCACCATCAACTGATAGCTCACCGCCACTTTGCCCAGCATCAGCGGCGGCAGGTCGATGAAGTTGGGCAGCGTCTTGGGCTGGTCACCGGCCACCAGCAAGGTGGCGCGCTCGAGCACGATCTGCACCGCCAACGTGGCCAGGATCATCACGAAAGGCGTTGCGTTGCGCTGCCAAAGGGGCCGGACCACCAGGCGCTCGACGATCACGCCCAACAGGGCAACCAAGGCCACCGCCACGACCGCCGAGAGCAGCATCGGCAAGCCGGCGCGCGTCAGCAGGGCATGGGTAATCATCCCGCCGAGCATCACGAACGCCCCCTGCGCGAAGTTGACGATGCCGCTGGCGTTGTAGATCACGCAATAGCCGATGCCGATCAGCCCGAAAACGCAGCCGATGCCTACGCCGGAGACGAGCGTCTGCACAAGGAAGCTCGGATCAGGCATATTCCACGCCCCCGAGATAGGCGTTCAGCACATCCGGACTCGTCTGCACTTGCGCCGGCGTGCCATCGGCGATCTTCTTGCCGAAATCAATGACGACGACCTTGCTGGCAATGTTCATCACCAGACTCATGTCGTGCTCGATGAGCAGGATCGT
>JBDSYU010000063.1:0-14917 GCA_039925525.1 Variovorax sp. | reverse complement strand
CATCTGCGGCCCCTTAACGTTTCTCGGCCTTGACGAGCTTGTCAATTGTCTCGACGAGTTCGGCAGCGGTGTCGGCCTCGCTGCGCTGGCCGGACAGCGCCGTGCCGAAGGCACGACCGGTCGCGTTCCACATCGTGCCAATGGGCACCGGTCCATCGGCGTACGCTCCCCACGTGCGGGCATAGCCGAGCTGCTCGGCGAAGCCCTTCATCTCGGTGCCGAAGTCGACCTTCTTGAGCAGCGAGCGTTGGGCCGGGAATTGATCGGTGTAGTACTTGGTGAAGATTGGCTCCGACACCATGAACTGGATCAGCTTCCAAGCCTCGGCCGGGTTCTTGGAATTGGCGTTGATCGCCAGCATCCGCCCGCCGATCATTGACGAGTGGGTCAACGTACCCTTGGGAATTGGGCCGGAGACGAAGGGCAGCGGTTTGCCGGGATTGGCCTGCGCATAGGCCGTCAGCACCTGCTTGTAGGTGTTGGGCGGCATGGTCGCCATCGCCTGCTTGCCCGTGACCAGCGCCTGCAGGATGGCCGGATCGTGCGCGTCGCTGGCGTTCAGGTTGGAGACCGGGTTCTGGCCTTCGGTGATGAAGGATTTGAAGTAGCGCATGGCTTCGGCCACGTCGGCAGCCGTCAGGTCCATGCCGAAGGTGCCATCAGGCTTCTGCACGATCATGGCCTTGCCGTTGGACCACCAGTAGAAATTCGCCAGGAACCAGATCGCGCCCGATGACGAACTGCCGGCCGGAAAGCCAAAGCCCGACTTGCCTGTGCGCTTCGTAACCTGGGCGCTCGCGTCGTGCAGATCGGCCCAGGTATCGGGCAGCTTCGAAATGCCAGCTTCCTTGAGCAGGTCGGTGCGGTACACCATGGCCCAGGTGTCGGTCGTCCAAGGAAGGCCAAAGATCTCACCGGCTTTGTCCTGCGCCAGCTCTGCCGCAATGAAATCGCCGAAGCCGCCGCTGGTCGGGGGGGATTTCTTCATGAAAGCGTTAAGCGGCTGCAGGGCGCCGGCCTTGCCCATTTCCTTGACCCAGACCTGCGCCAGATGAACCACGTCTGGGCCCTGGCCGACTGCGGCCTCGCGCAAATACTGGTCGCGCGCGTCGCGCCAGCCGATGCGCTGCAGCGTGACCTTGATGTTGGGGTTTTGCGCCTCGAACACATCCAACGCGGCGCGCATTTCCTTTTCTTCCGTGTCGTTGAACCGGAAGGTC
Organism: Variovorax sp.; assembly: GCA_039925525.1. Lineage (GTDB taxonomy): Bacteria > Pseudomonadota > Gammaproteobacteria > Burkholderiales > Burkholderiaceae_C > Variovorax. The sequence continues at coordinate 13,697 of JBDSYU010000063.1, read as the reverse complement.
AGGTTGACCTGTTGCGCCAGGGCGCAGGAGGTGAATGAAACCATCGCGAGCGCCACGGCCGCGAGCCTAACTTTCCACTTTTTCATGCGTGTCTCCTAGGGACCGATCAAATGCCGGTCGCCAAATGCTATACCCGCATTTTTTCAATGTCAATCGTTAACATGAGCACTTGGGTCGTGTGATATATCTATCGGGTTTACCCTATGGCAATCAGCGTAATCGCGTTATATTTTCAAATGATCACCGTTATCATTCGATGTGTCTAGGTTGATCAAGCCCTTGCCCGCCGGCGTCAAATTGGTCGAGGACCAGCGCCAGCCCTCGCGGATGGAAGACGTGGCTCAACTGGCCAGTGTTTCGGTGATCACCGTGTCCCGCGTCCTGCGCGAGCCCGAGCGCGTGGCGCAGACAACCCGCGAGCGCGTGCTCTGGGCAATCAAGACCATCGGCTACGTGCCGAACCTCGCAGCTCGCAGCCTGAAGTCGCGCCGGTCCGGGCTCATCGCTGCCATCATCCCCAGCGTCACGCATTCGATCGTGGCCGAGGTGACGCGCGGGATGAGCTCCGCGCTAAAGGACGCAGGCTTTCACCTTCTCCTTGGCGACAGCGGCTTTTCCCCGGAAGAGGAGGAGAGCCTCGTCGCAGCCTTCCTGGCGCGGCGGCCCGACGCGGTCTATCTCACCGGCACGACCCACACGCGCGGCACCCGGCGCATGCTGGACGCGGCCGGCATACCTGTCGTCGAGGCGGGCAATCTCACGGACTCGCCGATCGACATGCTGGTCGGGTATTCCAACAGCGACGCCGCGGCGGCCGTGACCCGCGCCTTGATCAACAGTGGCCGACGCAGGATCGGCTATGTGGGGCAGGTCAGACGCCAGGAAATCGACCGGGTGCGTGATCGCCACAGCGGGTATCGGCAGGCGCTTGCGGGCAACGGGCTCGCCTCCGGCCCCAAGCTGGAAGTCGAGGTCGAGCTAAGCTACGGCGGTGGCGGCGCCGGCCTCGCGGAACTGCTTGAGCGCCCCATCGACCTCGACGCGATCTTCTGCTCCAGCGACGTCATTGCCGTCGGCGTGCTTTTTGAATGCCAGCGGCGAGGCATTGCCGTGCCGGGCCAGCTTGCGGTTGCCGGCATGGACGATCAGGAGATTGCGTCGCAGTGCGTGCCGAGCCTGAGCACCGTACGCATGCCGCGCTACGAGATGGGCCGCCGCGCGGCTCAGATGCTCTGCAACCGGTTGGCTGGCGTGAAAAATGACGAAACCTCGGTCGACCTTGGCTTCAACCTGGTTTTACGGGAGACCATCTGAATCATGAGCACTGTCATCAGCGGCACGAGTGCGGCGCGGGCTACCACCACCATCGACATCTTGGGTGAATCAGCTATGTGGTGCAGTCGCGATGACGTGCTGTACTGGGTAGACATCCGCGCGCCGCTGGCCGGCGGCCTGTTCGCGGTGCGCGTCGATGCGAGTGGACTGCCTGAGCCGCGATTCGGAATCGCCGCGCACCGCGCCTGACATATCGCAAGGAGCATGTTGAGATGCCGAAGATTGACCGAACCGCGCTGAGAGCGAAGGCTGTTGCCGACCGATTTTCCATGGCGGGCCGCCGCGCGCTCGTTACCGGGGGCAGCGTGAGCATCGGCCGCGAAATCGCGTTGGTGTTTGCCGAGGCCGGCGCGGATGTCGCGATCCAGTATGCGAAGCAGGCCGATGCCGGTTTCGGCCAGCCCGACGCGGCGGCCCGGCTGGTCGTGGACGTTCAGGCCCTCGGCGTGCGCGGCGTGGCCATTGAGGCCGACTTCATGGAGCCCGGCGCGGCGACACGCTGCGTCGGCGCGGCGCGTGACGCACTGGGCGGGCTCGACGTGCTCGTGATCTGTGCGTCGATCCAGTACCGCACCCCGTTTCACGAAGTGACCGGGGAGCAGATCGAGCGCCAGATCCAGATCAACTTCCGCGCAACGATCGAGCTTTTGCAGGCGGCCCTGCCTGGCATGACGGCGCAAGGCTGGGGCCGCGTGCTGACGATCGGTAGCGTCAATCAGACCAACCCCGAGCCCGTGCTGTCGATTTACTCGGCGCTGAAAAGCGCGCAGCACAACCTGGCCTTCAACTTGGCTAAGGAAGCCGCCGCGAACGGCGTGACCCTCAACAACTTGTCGCCCGGCCTGATCGCCACCGAGCGCAACAAATGGCGGCGCGAGGACGAGGCGGCCTGGGCGGAGATCGAGCGCAACTCAGGCCCGATGCGGCGGGCCGGTAGGCCGCGCGAAATGGCCGGCGCGGCCCTGCTCCTGTGCTCGGAGGCCGGGAGCTTCATCACGGGCGCCGACCTGCAGGCGACCGGCGGCAGACACCTGGGCTTCTGAGCAATCCAAGCCCGCGCATGCAGAGCCACTTATGGTCTGCGCGCTTAGCGGTTCGCGGCGTTGTGATCCTTTGCTAACGCCACATAAGCATCCAGGCAGCCTGGGTTGGCCATGGTTTCGCGGTTGATCACCTTGTCGATCGGCTGACCGAGCCAGAGCCTCTTGATGGGCAGTTCCAGCTTCTTGCCCGTGAGGGTGCGCGGGATTTCGGCGACGGCAAAGATGCCGTCGGGGACGAAGCGCGGCGACAGCGACTGCCGGATGGCCTGATTGATCTTGCCGCGAAGCGCGGCGTCGAGCGCGAGGCCCTGCTGCAGCACCACGAACAGCGGCATGTAGCTCTCGTGGCCAAGATGCTCCAGGTCGATAACCATCGAATCGACCACTTCGCTGACCCGTTCAACCGCACTGTAAATCTCGCTCGTGCCCATGCGCAGGCCCTGCCGATTGATGGTGGCGTCGCTGCGGCCATAGATGATGCAGCCGCCGTCGCTGCCGATGCGGATCCAGTCGCCGTGGCGCCAGACGCCGGGAAATGTTTCGAAGTAGCTCGACCGGTAGCGCGCATGGTCTTCATCGCCCCAGAAATAGAGCGGCATGGCGGGCATCGGCCGGGTGCAGACCAGCTCGCCGACGGCACCGATCACAGCGTTGCCGTCTTCGTCCCAGGCTTCGACCGCGCATCCGAGTTGGCGGCATTGCATCTGGCCCGGCACCTCGGGCAGCTCGCGATTCCCGCCGACAAAAGCGCCGCAGAAATCTGTGCCGCCGGAAATGTTGCACCACCAGATGTCGCTTGCGCCGGCAGCCTTCGCGAGCGTGCTGCCCCAGCGCTGCACTTCGGCCGGCAATGGTGAACCGGTGCTGCCGAGGGCGCGCAAAGGCGACAGCTCGCCAACGTCGGTTGGCTGCAACCCGGCCTTCATGCAACTGGTGAAGTAGGCCGCACCGGCGCCGAAGAAGCCGACCCGATGCCGCGCCACAAAGCGCCACAGCACGCCCCAATCGGGGCGCTCCTTGCTGCCGGCCGGATGGCCGTCGTAGATGCAGACGGTGCTGCCCACCAGCAACCCCGACAGCTGGATGTTCCACATGACCCAGCCGGTCGAGGTGAACCAGTGAAAACGTTCGCCAATATTGTTGGCGCCGTAGCTGGCGCCGATGTCGTTGTGCAACGCCGTGACCAGCATCGCCAGCACGATGCCGCCATGGCCATGCACGATCGGCTTGGGCAGGCCGGTGGTGCCGCTCGAGTAGACGATCCAGATCGGATGGTCGAAGGGCAACCACTCGGGCTCGAAAGCGGCCACGGCTTGGTCGTCGCGTGCGATGGCGTCAGGCCAATCGCCAGAAGCGGCAATCCGCCGCGTGGCAAACGCGGTAGGCACGAGCAGCAGCTTGGCGCCTGGCAGAGCGGCGTGCAACTGTTCGACCACCTCGCTGCGGTCGATCGCCTTGCCGCCATAGTGCAAGCCGTCGGCAGCGATCAACAGCACGGGTTCGATTTGTCTGAAGCGATCGATCACCGCGGCGGCGCCCATGTCGGGCGAGCACAGGCTCCAGACGGCACCGATGCTGACGCAAGCCAGGCACGCCACCATCGCCTCGGGCACATTGGGCAGGTAAGCAGCGACGCGACCGCCGCGTTGCACGCCCATCTCGCGCAGCGTTAATGCCACCGAGCCCACCTGCCGCTTGAGCTCGGGCCACGACACTTCAGCCACCTCGCCGCGCTCGTTCTCGCTGACGATCGCCGCCATACCGGCAGCGTGCGCGGCGGCGCCATGGCGCAGCAACTCGCCCGCGTAGTTGAGCTGCGCACCGGGAAACCACTTCGCACCGGGCATGCGCGGATCGACGAGCACCGCGCTTGCCGGCGTCGGTGAGAGCACCCCGAAGTAATCCCAGACGCTCTGCCAGAACGCATCGAGGTCGGTCACCGACCAGCGCCACAGATCGTCGTAGCTGTCGAAGACCAGGCCACGCTGGTCACGCAGCCAGTTCTGATACAGCCGTAGTTGCGGCACGGGCAGCGCGGCCGCAATGGGCGGCGGTAAAGGTGCGTTCATGTCAAGGCTCAGACGCTGCGCATGAGCGTATCGCCGAAGCGATTCCGATCCCGTCAATTGAACAGCATGTTCGGCAGGAACAGCGAGATCTGCGGCACGTAGGTGATGATGAGCAGGAACACCAGCAGGATCGACAGCCAGGGCAATGCCGCGCGCGTCACCTGAAGGAGGCTCATGCCGGTGATGCCACTGGTCACGAACAAGTTCAGGCCGACGGGTGGCGTGACCATGCCGATTTCCATGTTGACCACCATGATGATGCCCAGGTGGATCGGGTCGATGCCCAGTTGCGTGGCGATCGGAAAGAAGATCGGCGCCAGGATGAGAATGATGCCGGTCGGTTCCATGAAGTTGCCGGCGACCAGCAGGATGACGTTGACGACCAGCAGGAACATCCACGGCGCCATGCCGGCGGCGACGATCTGCGCGGCGATGGTCTGCGGAATGCGCTCGGTGGTGAGCACATGCGCGAACAGCAGTGCGTTGGCGATGATGAACATCAACATCACCGTGGTCTTGGCGGCATCCATGAAGACTTCGGGCAATTGCTTGAAGCCAATATCGCGATAGACCACCACCGCCACGATCGTCGCGTACACCGCCGCCACCGCCGCTGCCTCGGTCGGCGTGAACACGCCGCCGTAAATGCCGCCCATGATGATCGCCAGCAAGGCCAGGCCCCAAAACGAATCCTTGAAAGCCACCAGCACCTCGCGCGCGCTGGCGCGATCGCTCTTCACCAGGTTGAGCTTGCCAGCGCGCCACCAGACTGCAAAGGCCAGCATGCTTGCCAACATCAGGCCGGGGATGATGCCGGCCATGAACATGCGCCCGACCGACACCTCGGTGACCGCGGCGTACACCACCATGACGATCGATGGCGGGATCAGGATGCCGAGGGTGCCGGCGTTGCAGATCACGCCGGCGGCGAACTCCTTGCTGTAGCCATTTCGCACCATGCCGGCGATGACGATGGAACCGATCGCCACGACCGTCGCCGGGCTGGACCCAGACACCGCCGCGAAGAGGGTGCAGGCGAGCACCGAGGCGATGGCAAGGCCACCCCGCATGTGGCCGACGGCAGCGACGGCGAAGCGGACCATGCGTTTAGCCACACCGCCGGTGCTCATCATGGTACCGGCCAGGATGAAGAACGGGATCGACAGCAGCGTGTACAGCTCGCTGGTCTCGTACAACTTGATCGACATGCTGGCCAGCGAGTCGCCGCTGAAGAACAGGATGGTGAGCAGACTCGACAGGCCGAGCGAAATGGCCACCGGCATGCCGAGCGCCATGAACAGGAACAGCGTGACGAATAGAAAACCAGTGGTCACAGCGCGGCCTCCTCGTGCTTGAGCTTGAGTGCGTCGGCGGCTTCGTCACCAAGATGCAGGCTGTCCGAGCGCCGTGTCACAAGCGACCACAGCACCTGCACAAAGCGCAGCGTCAGCAGCAGGTAGCCGAGCGGCAGGATGGCCCTGACAAGCCACACCGGAACCGGCAGATCGTCCATCTCGATGCCTGCCTGCTGCATCTTGGCCACGTAAATGAATGATCCGAAGATCACCAAGCCGGCGTAGACCAGGCACAGCAGCACCACCACGATCGATGTGGCGCGCCGTACGTGGGCGGGCATCTTGCTGACCAGCGCATCGATGCCGATATGCGCGCCAACGCGCACGCCATAAGAAATGCCGACAAAGATCATCAACGCGAAGAACACCGTGGTCAGTTGCAGTGCCCAGGTGAAGCCGGAGTTGAAGACATAGCGCAGCACCACTTGCAAGAAGGTGAGCAGCGTCATCGCCGCGAGCATGCCGGCAATGACCCATTCTTCGAAGCTGTCGATGAATTTCATGGCGAACCCGATGGCGCAGCTTGGCGCGGTTGCAGTTTCTCAGGCGCAAGAAGGGCCCCGCCGGGGCCCTTTAAATTGTCTCAATCAATGCTGTCCAAGCACGACTTGAGTCAGGACTTGTTGACCTTCTGCGCAGCGTCGATGACATCCTTGCCGATCTCGCCCTCGAACTTTTTCCATACCGGCTTCATCGCCGCGCGCCATTTCGCCAGTTCATCCTTCTTCATCGGCAGCACCTCGGCCTTTTTGGCGTCGATTACCTTCTGCCGATAGCCGGCAGCCTCCTCGTCGGCAACCTTGTTGCCGTACTTGATGGATTCGACCATGGCGTCGTTCAGTACCTTGCGCACATCGGGCTTGAGGCCATCCCACCACTTGTTGTTGGCGATCACCATGTAATCAAGCACGCCATGGTTCGATTCCATGATGTCCTTCTGCACCTCGTAGAACTTCTGCGTGTAGATGTTCGACCAGGGGTTTTCGGTGCCGTCGACGACGCCGGTTTGCAGGGCTTGGTAGACCTCGGCGAAGGCGAGTTTCTGCGGGTTACCGCCCACGGCCTTGAACTGTGCCTCGAGCACGTCCGAGCTCTGGATACGGAATTTCAGCCCCTTGGCGTCGTCCGGCACGCGCAGCGGCTTGTTGGCCGATAGCTGCTTCATGCCGTTGTGCAGATAGCCCAGGCCCTTGATGCCCTTCTTGTTCATCGAGTTCAGCAACTCCTGCCCCTTGGGCCCCTCCTGGAAGCGATCGACCGCCTCGATGTCGTCGAACAGGAAGGGCAGGTCGAACACCTGCAGCTTGGGCGTGTATTTGCTGAACTTGGCCAGCGACGGCGCAATGATCTGCACGTCGTTGAGCAGCAGGGCCTCGAGTTCCTTGCCGTCACCAAACAGCTGGCTGTTGGGAAACACCTGCACCTCGACCTGGCCCTTGAGCTTGCTCTCGACCAGTTGCTTGAACTTGATTGCCGCTTGCCCCTTGGGCGTAGCTTCGGCCACGACGTGGCTGTATTTGATGATGATGGGATCGGCCGCGAACGAGGCCGATTGCGCAAAAGCGAAGGTGGCCGCGATGGCCAGCAGGCGCAGTGACATGAGTGATATCTCCTGGATGCGGTAAAAAATTTGCAACGGGGAATCTAACCCATGAGTGCGCAGCGGGGCAATGAGGAAACTACTGAGGCAGGGCGTCGAAGTATCCGGTGGTCGCTGGAATCGCGCCAGCGCGCCTTTGCGGTAGACGCCGACGTCCATCGCGTTATTTCAGCAACTTGATGCATCCTGCCCCTCGTTGTCGTCGGGACGCCAGCGTTCGCATCGACTTCATTTCACCGTGTCGATTGCCAGGCTCCCTTAGCGCGCCGCTTCCCAGGAACGGCTCTCCTTCCCAGATGGTTAAAAACCGAGGCAATGTCGACCGGGAGCGCGTTGCCGATCCGCACACGCATAACGCCGAGTCCGCGTGCTACTTGCGCCGTGTCGATGGCCGTTGAGCATCCACGTTGCTGCCGAGGATGATGCGTGCACCGCGCTGGTAGCTCCAGTACGCCCACGCCCAGTTGAGCAGCACGACGAGTCGGTTGCGGAATCCGATGAGGAAGAACACGTGCGCAGCGAGCCAGAACCACCACGCCAGCACACCCGAAAGCTTCAACCTGCCGAAGTGCACGATGGCGGCCATCCGGCCGATCGTTGCCAGGTTGCCGTAATCACGGTAGCGAAACGGCGCTGACGGCCGGGATGCAATCCGTGCCGTGATCATGGCCGCCACGTGCCGGCCCATCTGTTTCGCTGCCGGTGCAACGCCTGGCACGGGCCTGTCTTGGTGCTCCACCGTGGCCAGATCGCCTGCGACGAAGATCGCTGGGTGACCCGGAATGCTGAGGTCGGCGCAAACGCGCACTCTACCGGCGCGGTCGAGCGGCACGCCCAGCGACCGTGCCAGCGGCGACGCAGCAACGCCGGCTGCCCATATGACCGTGTGCGATGCGACGAACTCGTCACCCACCCGGTATCCCGCCTCGTTGATGTCGGTGACCGCCGAGCCGGTGGAAACCTCCACGCCCAGCCGCTCGAGTTGGCGCTGGGCCGCCCTTGAAAGGTCCTCGGGAAATGAGGAAAGGATCCGTGGGCCCGCTTCGATCAGGCGAATGCGCGCCTGCGACGGATCGATGTTGCGGAACTCGTTCTTCAAAGTATGCCGGGCGATTTCAGCCAGCGTGCCCGCCAGTTCCACGCCGGTCGGGCCGCCTCCGACGATGGCGAAGCTGAGCCAGGCGGCACGGCGTTGCGGATCCACTTGCGCCTCTGCGCGTTCGAACGCCAGCAACAGCTTTCGTCGCAGGCGCAGCGCATCGTCGAGCGTCTTGAGCCCGGGCGCATGCGGCGCCCACTCCTCGTGGCCAAAATACGCGTGGGTCGCGCCCGTGGCCAGCAGCAGGTAGTCGAACTCGAGCGAGGCATCCGTGCCTAGCCAAACCTGGCGCGCATGAACGTCGATATCGGTGACTTCAGCCAGGCGGACTTCCACGTTCGACTGTCCGCGCAGGATATGCCGCAGCGGAGCGGCAATGTCGGGCGACGACAGGCCAGCGGTGGCCACCTGGTAGACCAACGGCTGAAACAGGTGATGGTTCTCCCGGTCGACCAGGGTGATCCGCACCGGTGCGTCCGACAGCGCGCGCGTGGCCCACAGACCGGCGAAGCCGCCACCAATGATCACCACGTGTGGGCGCACGACCTCGCTACTCACAGCGGTGCGCCCGCTGCGTCAGTATCGACTCGCGAATGTCTTGTCGTATCTTGCGTCCATCGGTACACCGGCATCGCAGCCGATGCACGCGGTGACGGACCAGAAGAGACCGCTCTCGTGGCCGACGTTCTTGAACAGTGCATGGCGCAATCGTAGATCGAGAAAATACGACACGAAGTTCGACCTGAAACAGGCGCTCGAGCTGCCGTACGCCACCGAATGGTTCTCGTTGCCACCGGCCGCGCCGAACGGGCAAACACCGAAGCTCGGCACCTTGCACCCGTCGCTGGTTGCGAGCCCTTCAGGCAGCATGCGTGCAGCGACAGCATGATGTAGCCGGCCGCGTTGCGGTGACTACCATCGCCGCATGACATTGACCGCACCCTCCGACGACGCCTCCAGATCCCTCGACGCCATCCGCACTGCACGGCTTTGGCACGACAACGGCTGGCGCGCCCGCGTCGTCAAGAACGAGGAGGACGACGGCTGGGCTGTCGAGATGCACCGCGACGGCGACCCTGAGCCCGCCCTGGTCGGCCCGTGGACCATGGGCCGCGACAAGAAGAATCCGAAGCCGCTCGACGTCGCGGCGTTCAACACGCTGGTGAAGACCGCTGCCGAAATCATTCGCCGGCACGAGCAGCAGCTGCACGCCACGCTGCACAAGCAAGTCGACGTCACCGCCGCCGACGGCACTCGCTGGACCGTGGCACTGGACATCGTGCCCGACGAGGACGACCCGCATGCCTGGCTATCGGCTACCGACGCGTTCGGCGAGCCGGCTGCGCGCCTGCGCGTGGCTCCGACGTTTCGCCTGACGACGTCCAGCGCCACCGCCTGGATCGAGGGCGGGTTTCAGAAACCCGCTTGAACCGATCGGGCCGCGATTTCGACTCGTGACGGCTATCCGCGCAACGCCTTCAGATCGATGACGCGCAGCCCGCCGTACTCAATGCGGATCGTGCCTTGTGCGTGCAGCCGGCGCAGCGCCTGATTCACGCGCTGCCGCGACAAGCCGACGAGGTAAGCCAGCTCTTGCTGCGTGATGCGCAGCAGTTCGCCGACACCAGGGAACAGCATCGGATTGAACAGCGCCGCCAAGTTGCGCGCCACGCGCAAATCCGGATCGTTCAGGCGATCGGTTTCGCGCGCGCCGATGAACTGCGCCAACCGCTCGTTGAGCTGGTTCATGACGAACCGATTGAAGCCGATCGAATGATCGAGCAACCAATGAAAATCATCGACCGGCAAGCCGGCCACGAGGCTCGCACGCAGTGCCTGCACGTTGTAACGGTAAGGCTCGCGCTTGAGCGCGGTGCCTTCGCCGAACCAGCCGCCGGGCGGCAGGCCCGTATAGGTCATCGATGAGCCGTCGGCCGCGTCGTTGCTCATCTTGAGCAGGCCCTCGACGACGCCAAACCAGAAGGTCGGTGGTCGGCCATTGCGGCAGACCAGCTCGCCCGGCGTCGCCTCCCCCACCACCAATGCGGCTTCTGCACGCCAGCGCTCGATCGGCGTGAGCAGTCGTAACCACGGGATGTTGCCGAGTTCCGATGCTGCGGCGGGACGCGCGCGGTCGCGGATTGAAGCGCCCGGGGATGTTGGCTCCGCGACCGGGGGTTCGGGGGTGCAGCTAACGGCAGGTGGTGCGTTCACGTCGGGGAAAACACGAACAGGGGTGTCCCTAGGATTGTCGCTGGAACGACAAGCCGGCGTCAAAGCGCGCCCTAGGATGACCGACCGTGCCCACGTCCCCAGTTCCCGCGAACGCCCGCGAATCCGACAACGCCACCTTCCCGCGCCTTCTGCTCGGGCACGCGGCTACCCGACCCGAGGCGCCAGCGATGCGCGAAAAGGATCTCGGCATCTGGCAGGCCTGGAGCTGGGCCGACACCGCGCGCGAAGTGCGCGAGATCGCCTGCGGGCTGGCCAACCTGGGCTTCACGCGCGGTGGCAACCTGGCCATCGTCGGTGCCAACCGACCGCGCCTGTACATGGCGGCGATCGCGGCGCAGAGCCTGCGCGGCGTGGCGGTACCGCTGTACCAGGATGCGGTGGCCGCCGAGATGGTCTTCATGCTCGACGATGCCAACGTCGGGTTGGCCATCGCCGAGGATCAGGAGCAGGTCGACAAGATGCTCGAATGTCGTGAACTGCAGCGCGCGCAAAGCGCGAAAAGCGCAAACGATGCGGGCAGCGCAAGAAGCGGGGAATTGGGCGGCAGCACGGCGCTGCAGTACATCGTCTATGACGACCCGCGCGGATTGCGCCACTATCGGCAAGAGGGCGTCATCAGCATGGAACAGCTGCGCCAGGACGGGCGCGCGTACGACATGCAGCACCCCGAGTTCTACGACGCCAGCGTGGCTGCCGGCGAGACGGGGGATGTCAGCGTCATCCTCTACACCTCGGGGACCACCGGCCGACCCAAGGGCGTCTGCCAGACGCATTCGGCTTTCATCGCTGCCGGTCGCGGCGGCGTCGAAACGGACCAGCTCGGGCCCGGCGACGACATCATGAGTTACCTGCCGATGGCCTGGGTCGGCGATCACCTGTTTTCGATGGCGCAATGGCTGGTCGGCGGCTTCACGCTCAACTGCCCGGAGTCCGCGCAAACCGTGATGGCCGACATGCGCGAAATCGGTCCGACCTATTACTTCGGGCCGCCGCGCACCTTCGAGGCCTTGCTGACCGCGGTCTCCATCCGCATGGAAGACGCAGCGGCGCCCAAACGCTGGCTCTATGCCCGGGCCATGGTCCATGCAAAAAAAGTCGGCGCCGAGTTGCTCGACGGTCGACCGGTCGGCGTCTTCGATCGGGCGCTCTACGCCATCTATGACGTGCTGATGTACGGACCACTGCGCAACGTCTTGGGCATGAGCCGCATCCGCGTCGCCTACACGGCGGGGGCCGCCATCGGGCCCGAACTGTTCCGCTTCTACCGCTCGATTGGCGTCAATCTGAAGCAGCTCTACGGCCAGACCGAAACCTGCGCCTATGTCTGCATCCAGAAGGACGGCGACGTGCGCCTCGATTCGGTCGGCACCGCCGCGCCGGGCATGGAGCTGCACATTGCCGACAACGGCGAGGTGTTGGTGCGCGGCGTTTCGGTGCTGAAGGAATATCACAACCGCCCGGATGACACCGCCGAAGTGATCGATGCCGAAGGCTATTTCCACACCGGTGACGCGGGGGTGATCGACGCGCAGGGGCACCTGCGCATCATCGACCGCGCGAAGGACGTGGGGCGCCTTGCCGGCGGCGCTCTGTTCGCACCCAACTACATCGAGAACAAGCTCAAGTTCTTTGCCCAGATCAAGGAGGCCGTGTGCTTCGGCCACGCCAAAGACGAGGTCTGCGCTTTCATCAACATCGACTACGAAGCCGTCGGCAACTGGGCCGAGAAGCGTGGCCTGCCTTATGGCGGCTATGTCGACCTGGCCGCCAAGCCAGCAGTGCTCGAACTCATCGCCGAGTGCGTCGGCCAGGTGAACGCCGATCTCGCAGCCGAAGAGGGGATGGGTGCCACCCAGATCGCCCGCTTCATGGTCTTGCACAAGGAGCTCGACCCCGACGACGACGAACTGACCCGCACACGCAAGGTGCGGCGCGGCTACATCGCCGAGAAGTACGCGGTGCTGCTCGATGCGCTGTACGGCGGCAAGACCGAGCAGTACATCGAGACGCAGGTCAAGTTCGAGGACGGTCGCACCGGCATGGTCGCGGCCGACCTGAAGATCTTCGACACAAAAGTGTTCCCCGTCGTGAAGCGAGCTGCCTGAGATGACCACCCCCAAGCTTGCGGCTGCGCCGCTTCACGGCCCCCCGCGGGGGCGCTCAGCGCCCTTGGGGCGGCCCGGCGGGCGCTGAGATGGACACGCGCAAGATCGGCGAGACCATTCTCGAGGTGAAGAACATCAGCCTCGCGTTCGGCGGCGTGAAGGCACTGACCGACATCAGCTTCGACGTGAAAGAGCACGAGATCCGCGCGATCATTGGCCCGAACGGCGCCGGCAAGAGCTCGATGCTCAACTGCATCAACGGCGTGTACCAACCGCAGCAGGGGTCGATCAGTTTTCGCGGCCAGACCTTCAAGCACATGAACTCGCGCCAGGTGGCCGAGATGGGCCTGGCGCGCACCTTCCAGAACCTGGCGCTGTTCAAGGGCATGAGCGTGCTCGACAACATCATGACCGGCCGCAACCTGAAGATGAAGACCAACCTGTTCCAGCAGGCGATTCGCTGGGGCGCGGCCGAACGTGAAGAGACTGCGCAACGCCTGGTTGTCGAGCGCATCATCGACTTCCTCGAGATCCAGCCCTACCGCAAGACGCCGGTCGGCAAGATGCCTTACGGTTTGCAAAAGCGCGTTGACCTCGGCCGGGCGCTCGCGATGGAGCCGCAGGTGCTGCTGCTCGACGAGCCGATGGCCGGCATGAACGTCGAGGAAAAACAGGACATGAGCCGCTTCATCCTCGACGTGAACGACGAGTTCGGCACGACCATCGTGCTGATCGAACACGACATGGGCGTGGTGATGGACATCTCGGACCGCGTCGTCGTGCTCGACTACGGCAAGAAGATCGGCGACGGTTCGCCGGATGAGGTTCGGTCGAATCCGGACGTGATCTCGGCCTA
>JBDSYU010000062.1:0-8727 GCA_039925525.1 Variovorax sp. | reverse complement strand
AATGCCCCCGCCGACGATCGCGGCAGGCAGTTGAATCGTCCAATGCGGTGCGATCACCGCGGCAGCGCACGCCGCGAGCACCAGGCGCAGCACAGGATGAATGCGTGCTTTGCCCATGTAGCCATGCAAGGCAAAGGAAACGAACGTGATCATGGCCAGTGCGAATACGAATGCGACAACGATGGCAACTGCACCGCCCTGCATGTTCAAGCCCGGGTTGAACATGAAGAAGAACGGCAGGACGAAGCCGCCGGCCGCCAGGACGACGGCATGGCGGCCGACCGTCATCGGGTTGGCGCCGGCGATGGCACCGGCCGCGAAGTTGGCCACGGCCACGGGGGGCGTGATCGCCGACAGACAAGAAAAGTAGATGAAAAACAGGTGCACCTGCATCACCGGGAGGTTGAAATGCTGGCGCAGCACCGGCGCCAGCAGTGCCGCGGCCGTGAGGTAGACGGCAGGCGTCGGCATGCCCATACCGAGCAGGATCAGGAACACGCTGGAAAGCATCAAGGTCGGCACCAGATAGCCGCCTGAAAAATAGTTGATGAGCAAGGTGAACTTGCCGGCCAGCGCACTGATTTCAACGGCGCCGATGATCAGCCCGGCGGCGGCCACCGCACCCACCAGTGGCACCAACTGGAAAATGGTCTGCATGCAGCACTCGACGAAGCGCTTGGGCGTGATCGCATTGCGCGGCGACAACCAACTGAGGATGATCACCGCGGCTGTTGAGCCGGCGGCGATGTACACCGGCGTGTAACCGAGAATCAGCAAACTCACAAGCGCCGCCAACGGCAGCAAATGACGCCAGCCATTGATGATGGTGGTCGACAGTTTGCCTATCTGGTCCTCGTCCATGCGCCCCTCATCGTTGCGCACCGCCTCGTTGTGAACCGCAATGAAGATCGCCACGTAGTACAGGATCGCCGGCAGCAAGGAGGCCAGGGCGATGCTGGCGTACGTCAGGCCCGTCAGGTCGGCCATGATGAAAGCGACTGCGCCCATGACCGGCGGCAACATCGCGCCGCCGCTGGAAGCTGTCGCTTCGATGGCAGCCGCGCGAGCCGGTGAGATGCCCATCTTCTTCATCACCGGGATGGTCAGCGGCCCGGTTGTCGCGACGTCAGCCGTGGGGCTGCCCGAGACCGAACCGTAAAGCCCGCTCGCGGCCACGCAGGCCTTGGCGGCGCCGCCAGTCATGCGGCCGGTGACCGCACTCGAAAGACCGAAGAACAGGTCACCACCCCCCGTCTTCTCGAAGAAATTGCCGAACAACACGAACAGGAAAGCATAGGTCGCTGCCACCTGTAATGGCGAGCCGAACACACCGTTGGGCGAGATCGTCATCATCTCGATGAAGTACCGCATGCTGAAGTTGTCGTGCTTCAGCTCGCCAGGCAGCAGGTTGCCGAAAATGGCGAAAAACAGCAACAGCAGCACCAGCGAGGTCAATCCCCAGCCGGTACAACGCCGACACAACTCGATGACCAGAACAATCAGGGTGATGCCGACAATCGTGTCCCATGTCGAGGGCGACGAGAAGCCGAAGCTCCAGTTCAAGAACTTGTTATCCAGAACAATGTAGTAGAGCGCGACCGCAAACGACAGCACCGCCAGAAGCACGTCGATCCATGCCAGCCGCTTGCGGTCGGCATGCGCTGTCGTCGTAAGAAAAGCGATCGGAAAAGTGATCGCGATGAAGATGGAAATATCGCGATGAAAATTGGCGGTGTAGCTGCGCGCCCAGGCACCGAGCCGTTCTATCCACTGCCAATCCAGACCGACAGACCGTAGCCAGTCATAGATGTGCAGGATGCCTGCACCGACCACGGTGGCCAGCGCGCCGATCCACAAAACATAACAAGTTGCCAGCACCGAACCGATCGCAATGACGATCGGCCATCCGCCGCCCGGCTGGTGGCGGGTACCACCGCCGAGCATGCGCGTGAACACGCGAGCCCGCGGGACGGCAAGCGCGTCAGTCATCGGCGCTCATTCGAAGGCACGCGCAGGATTTACTTCACCCAACCTTTTTCCTTGAAGTAGCGCAGTGCGCCCGGGTGAATCGGCAGCGGCGAGGGATTGTTGGCCATATCCTTGGCGGTGAAATCCTTGACCGCGCCGCCGATCTTCTGCACCCGATCGGCGTTCTCAGCAATGGCTTTCACATACTTGTAGACCACGTCGTCAGGGGTCTGGGAACTGACGAGCATCGCAGCGTACTGGCGGATCGTCGGATAGTCCTTGTCCATGAACGCATAGGTGCCCTTCGGAACCATCACCGCCTTGTTGTTGAAGAACTCGGCGGCTTCCTCCGTTTTCTTGATGTCGTCGTCGATCCACAGCAGATCACGCTTGCTGGCCACGTCCTTGAGCGTGGCATCACCCAGATTGCGCGCATTGATGAAGACGTCGGCCTTGTCGTCAAGCAAGGCGTCCATGCCGATGGTGCTGTTGCCAAGCACGAAGCTGCCGCCCCACTTCTCGATATCGTCGATGCTGAAGCCATGCACCTTCATCACCTGATAAGGCGCGCCGATGGTCGTTTGCGGGTTGTCCGAACGGTTGATGGCGAGACGCATGCGCGGCTTCTTGGCGGCGATGTCGCTCCAGGACTTGATTCCGTTCTTCTCGGACCACGCCTTCGTCATGATGAAGTGGATGTACTGCTGCTCGTGCAGCTTGAAGCCGAACATGAATTTGCCCTTCAGAGAGCTCTGAAATGGCGCCTGACCTTCGTTGGCCAACCTGATTTCGGTACCGCTGGCGGTCGCCGTGAAGTCGGCCTTGCCTTCGGCAATGGCCAGTACACCGCCGCCGGGCGAGTTGGGCTTGAATGAGATGGCCGAGCCAGGGTAGGCGTCTCGCACGATCGCATCCAGCCCCTCGACCATCGTCCGCGGGTAGCCCGAGACGGTTGCACCGGTCACCGTGGCGGTGATCGGTTCCTTGTCGTCGAAGCCGGCCATTGCCGTAGACGCCGCCGTCGCGACCAAGGCCGCGGAAATAACCATTCGTGAAAAGTTCATGGGTTCGGTGCTCCTGAAGATGCGTTGGGACAAAGCTTGAAAGACCGCGCCGACAAGGCGCCACGACTGCTCGTTCCCATCGTAGTGGAACAACGTCCTATCGCCGATAGGGATTGACCCGGGCGCCCTGCGCACCAAAGCGAATCGTGCAGCGGCGCCGTTCACCGCGGCGCTTCGGCCGGTTTCGCTCCGTGCTCAGACCTTGACGCTCGACTGCACCTCGCGCGGGAACAAATCTGCCAGTTCGACCTTGCGCGCGCACACGCCCTGCTCATAAGCGTAAGTCGCGAAGGCTTCGAGGGTGGTGCGGTTGGCATCCACACCGTAGGGCCACGGATCGGGACCGAGCCATTCGGTGGTCTTCTTGATGAGTTCCGCGGTCCAGGGAATCGGCACGAACGACGCCGTGATGTCGCCGATGCGCGCCACGCTGCGGTTCTTGGCTTCGTTGAAGGCCGAGAACAGGTTCATGGCGATCCACGGATTGGCTTCGTACTTGTCGCGCCGCATCGCCAGCACATGCATGATCGGATAGATGCCGGTGCGCCTGGCGTAGTCGAGCTCGGCGCTTTGGTAGTCGGCCAGCAAGCGCCGCATGGAACCATCGCCATTGGTAAAGGGTTGCGGCGCTCGGGCCGACAGCACTGCGTCGAGTTCGCCGGCGAGCAACATCTGAGACAACGACTTGTCGGGCATCACGGTGAGCGACAGCCCTTCGGGCAAGTTCAGCTTGACCTTTTCCTTGCGGCCGGCTTCGTTCACACCGGCCTGAAACCACTTCACTGATTTGAGATCGACGCCGCAGTCGTGCGCCAGCATGCCGCGTGAATAAATCGACGCGGTCTGCGCCCACTCGGGCACGCCGATGCGCTTGCCGGCCAACTCGCTCAGTTGCGTGAGCTTGCTGTCGCTGCGCACATAAGCCGATGAGTGCCGGAACATGCGCGAGGGGAACACCGGCAGCGGCACAAAGCCGCGATCGCCCGAGGCATGCAGGCTGATCACCTTGCCGAACGACATTTCCGAGACATCGAACTCGCGGAAGAACGTCGCGCGGTAGAACATCTCCTCGATCGGCAGCCGCATCACCGTCAGATCGACGCCCGGGACACGGATCGTGCCGTCGAGGACGTCGCGCACATGATCGTATTCGCCGATGGCCAGCGTGAGATTCAGATTGCCCATGGTGTTCGCTGTTCCTGTTGCTTATTCGAGCTTGATGCCGACGTCGCGCACCAGCTTGCCGTACTTGTAGTAATCGCTCTGGATCAGGGCCTTGAATGCTTCGGGCGTCGTACTCATGGCGCTCAAGCCGCCGGCCTTGCTGAGCTTGGCCTGCAACTCCGGCGACGCCAGTGCCACCTTGATCTCCGCACGCAGCTTTTGCAGCACGGCGTCGGGGGTGCCTGCCGGCGCGAACAAGCCGATCCAGATCGACACCTCGTAACCTGGATAGATGTCGGCGATGGGCGGCAGATCCGGAAAGTTCTTCGAGTGGGTGGCACCGGTGACAGCGAGCGCACGCAGCTTGCCGGCTGCGATCTGCGGCGCGGTCGAACTGCCGGCGAACATTACCTGCGTGTCGCCAGCGACCGTCGCCACCGTGGCCGGCGTGCCGCCGCGGTAGGGGATGTGCGTGAGCTTGATGTCGGCGCGTTGCATCAGCATTTCCATGGCCAACTGGTGCTGACTGCCATTGCCGCCCGAGGCGAAATTGAGCGGTGGATCGGCCTTGCGCGCGTAATCGATGAATTCCTTGAAGGTCTTTGCCGGAACAGATGGATTGACGGACAACACGAACTCGTTGGAAGCGAGTGAAGCGACCGGCACCAGGTCCTTCAACGCGTCGAACGGCATCTTGGCATAGAGGTGCGGATTGACCGTGATGAGGCTGTCCTGCCCTATCAGCAAGGTGTAGCCATCCGGATCGGCCTTGGCGACCAGATCGGCGGCGATGTTGCCGTTGGCACCGGTGCGGTTGTCGACCACCACCGGCTGACCGATCTGCTCGGAAAACTTGGCGCCGATGAGGCGGGCCACCACGTCGGGCGCGCCGCCCGGTGGAATTGGCACCACCCAGCGAATGGCCTTGGTGGGATAGCTGGCGGTCTGCGCGTTGGCGAAATTGCCTGCGACTGCAGTGATAACGACGGCGGCGCCGACGAAAAGATGTTGGAAGCGGGGCATGTTGAATTTGCGCGTGAATGGAATGGGTGAGTGAGTTTCAGGTGACATCGACGCCGGCACGGGTACAGAAATACTGCCAGGCACGATCCAGCGACAGTGACGAGAACTGCATCTCGTTGGTTTCCTTGATCTCGCCTGGGCTCAGCGCCTTGTATTCACCGAACTTCATGGCTTCGGCCTGCAGCTTGGCGTTGACCTGCAGGTAGACCGCACGCATCACCGCGATCTTTATCGATTCGCCTGCCACCACTGCGCCATGACCGCGCAGCAGCATGCAGCTACAGCGCGCACCGACCTTGGCCATCGAGCGGCCCTGCTCCATCGTGCGCACCAGCATGTTGGTATCGCCGAACTCGTCGCGGATGTCCCAGACCGGAATCACCTCGCCGATAACGCCGGCCACATGCACCACCGGGCGAAGCTTTACGCCAGTGATGCTGAATGGAATCACGGCATGCGAATGGTTGTGAACCACCGAGTGCATCTCGGGTCGCGATTCAAAGATCGCGCCGTGAATGAAGCGCTCGCCATAGGGCGTGCGACCTTGGCCGTCAATGGCCGTGCCGTCGAGTGTGAACTCCATGAGGTCGTCTTCGACCACCAACGCCGGGCTGCGCGAACAAGACAGGAAATAGCGGCTCTGATCGTGGGGATGACGCCCGCTGACATGGCCATAGGCGTCCACCACGTCCTCGCGCGCAAGGATCCGATTGGCGGCGACCAGTTCGCGCTTCAGCTGCGCAATGCTTTGCTCTGGGTTCAACAGTGTCTCCAAAAAGATTCGGCGGTGTTTCGGACGCAGCCCCGCGAGCGTCCGGAAACGTCGGGCGAGACAGGATCGTCGGTCGCGCATTGTGCCGAAAAATGCAGTGCAGTGTCCGGCCGAGCCGCCGATTCGTCAAGTGACGGTCTCACCGGCTGAGACAGATCTTTGACGACGGCGGGGGCGCAGCCCACAATCCCGGTTTGTTCTTCACATCGTTCGAGCCCTAAAGAATCTGCCATGGAAATCGATGCCCGCTTGAACCACCTTCAACTGCTCTCCAGCGACCCGGCGCGTTGCGCCGCGTTTTACGGCCGCACCTTCGGCATGGATGTTCGACGCCAGGGCGACGGTTACCTTTGCATCAACGAGGATCGGCGGCTGATTGTCGCGAGCGGGCCGGACAACCGGCTGGGTTATGCCGCCTATGCGTTCGCCAGCGAGGCCGGGCTGCAGGCGCAACGTCGGCGCATCGAACTCCACACGGCAACAGCGTCTGCGCAATCGCCGTTGCTCGAAGCCGGCGCCTTTGCGGTGACCGATCCGGATGGCAACGTCATTGCGTTCGGCGTGGCGAAGCCCGAGCAGGCGATTGCTGATGCCGGCCAGGCGCAGCTCGAGCGGTCGGGTGACGCCAGCGCAGAGCCGAGCCCCGCGCCGGCGCGGCTGCAGCACTTCGCCGTACGCAGCCGCGATCCGGCCAAGTTGTTGCCCTTTTATTGCGATGTCCTCGGCTTCGTCGTTTCCGATCGCGTGTTCGATGGAGACGACTTCTTGCGCGCCTGTTTTTTGCGTACCGACGTCGAGCACCATGCATTGGCGATCTTTCACGCGCCAGAGCAGCGGCATGACCATATGTCGTTCGAGACCAGCGACTGGACGGCGCTGCGCGACTGGGCCGATCGATGCGGCCGCGTCGGCGAAAAGATCGTCTGGGGCGTGGGCCGGCACGGCCCGGGCGACGACGTGTTCTTCATGGTGCGCGACCCCGATGGCAATCTGGCCGAGATTTCGTGCGAGCTCGAGGTGTGCCAACCCGGGCGCCAGGCCGGCCGCTGGCCGCACGAGGAGCGCACGCTCAATCTCTGGGGCAGCGCCATCCTGCGCAGTTGAGACCATCGACTGCAAAGCCCACTGGCGCGCCAGGCCTCATACGTTGCAATGTCCAGTGCTGGCCAGTTGATCGCCATCCTGTCGCTGTTCACGCTGCAGCGGCCGAGTTGGTCAGCACCAGAGGCCGGCGCCGCCCTGGGCTTTTCGCGGGCCAGCGCCTATCGCTATTTCTCTCTGCTGACCGGCGCCGGCCTGATCAACGACGCGGCGGGTCATGAATACACGCTCGGCCCGCGCATCGTCGAACTGGACCGTCAGATCCGCTTGGGCGATCCGCTGGTGCAGGCTGCCGTGGACGAAATGCTGGCGCTGACGCGAGCCAGCGGCGGCACGGCCTTGCTGTGCCGGCTCTACAACCAGCGCGTGTTGTGCGTGCACCAGGAGCGTGGCCAGCGCCCCCTCGGCGGCGTCAGTTACGAGCGCGGGCGTGCCATGCCGCTGTACCGGGGCGCCACTTCGCGCGTGATCCTGGCGCAGCTGTCGGTGGTCGAGCTGGAGAGGTTGATCCACGGTCATCGCGCCGAGATGCTGCGCGCCGGCCTGCCGCGCACGGCACGCGCCTTGCATGCGCTGCTGGCACCGGTGCGCGAAGCGCGAGCGTGCGTGGCGTACGGCGAGGTCGATCCGAACCGTTGCGGCGTGGCCGTACCGATTTGCGCGGGCGCGGAAGTCATCGGCAGCCTGAGCTTGGTGCTGCCAGCTGCGGAAGCCAAGGGGCGCCTGCTCAAGAACGCGCAGCAGAGCGTGATTGCCGCCGGCTTGCGCATCGAAGCCGAGCTCGAGGCCGGTGAGATGCGTTCGGCCAAACGCCCGCACCTGAGCCGCGGTTCGGCCGCAGTGGGCAAGAGCGCCCCGAAGCGCCTTGCCGCAGTGACCCGGCGCAGTGCGAAGAGCCCCGTCAACGCGACATCCGGACATGCCGACCCACGTACGGCGCACAAGACCACACCATGAACGATACGACGGGTCCCACCGAAACTTATGACGTGGTGATCGTCGGCGCCGGTCCGGCCGGGCTCACCACCGCCAACATCCTTGGCCAGTACGGCGTGAAGACCCTGCTGGTCGAGCGCAACGCGGCCACCGTCGGCGAGCCGCGGGCCGTATCGATCGACGACGAATCGCTGCGCACCATGCAATACATCGGCCTCGTCGACGAGGTGAGAAAGAAGATCGTCGAAGGCTACGGCTCGCACTATTTTTCACCCGGCGGCCAGTGCTTCGCCAAGGTACTGCCGGACGTGATGGACTACGGCTTCGTGCGGCGCTCGGCGTTTCGCCAGCCGGTGCTGGAGCAACAGCTGCGCGCCGGGCTGGAGCGCTTTTCCAGCATCGAAACGCGCTTTTGCACGCGGGTCTCGCGCATCACCGCTGGCGCTGACGATGTCGCCGTCACGCTGCAAAGTTTGCAAACCTCGAGCGATACGCCATCCGATCCTCAGGCAAGCGTGGCGCTCACACCGACCACCAGCGAAGTGCGGGCGCGCTACCTGGTCGCTTGTGATGGCGCCAAGAGCGGCATTCGCGAGGCCCTCGGCATCCCGATGAGCGGCAGCACCTACGACCAGCGCTGGTTGATCGTCGATCTGGCCGGCTCCAACGATCGCTTTCGCCACACGCGCGTCTACTGCG
>JBDSYU010000061.1:0-6671 GCA_039925525.1 Variovorax sp. | reverse complement strand
GGGCGCTTTGTCGACTACACCGAACTCGATGCGGCCTCCAATCGGGGGGTGCAGGAAGTGCAGTCGTTGCTCGAGCAGGCGGTCTACAAGCCGGTGCAGGGACGCTTCAAGGTCTTCATGATCGACGAAGTGCACATGCTCAGCAACCACGCCTTCAACGCCATGTTGAAGACGCTGGAAGAGCCGCCTGAGTATCTTAAGTTCGTGCTCGCCACCACCGATCCGCAAAAGGTCCCGGCGACGGTGCTGTCGCGCTGCCTGCAGTTCAACCTGCGACCGATGGCCCCCGAGACGTTGCTCGATCATCTGTCGCATGTGCTCGCCGCCGAGCAGGTGGAAGCTGACGCTCAGGCCTTGCGCCTGATCGCCCGGGCGGCGCGTGGCTCGATGCGCGACGCGTTGTCGCTTACCGACCAGGCCATTGCCTTCAACAACGGCGCGCTGCCCGAAGCCGGCGTGCGGCAGATGCTGGGCAGCGTCGATCGCCAGCATGTGTTCGGCCTCATCGGTGCGTTGGCCGCCGGCGCGGGTCGCTCGGTCGTCGACACCGTGGACGCGCTGCGCACGGAGGGACTCTCGGCCGCGTCGACATTGGAAGAAATGACCGGCGTGCTTCAGGCGATGGCGGTGCTGCAGGCGGTACCGGACTTGGCCAAGCAAGACGCCGCCGGCGGCGCCGATCCGGATGCGGCGGAGACTGCGCGCCTGGCGACGCTTTTGCCGCCCGACGAGACGCAACTGCTCTACAGCCTGTGCCTGCACGGCCGAGCGGAATTGGGACTGGCGCCGGACGAGTACGCTGGCTTGGTGATGGTGCTGTTGCGCTTGCTGGCGTTCAAACCACCGGTGGCGCAGTCTGCGGACATGGCGTCGTCGCCGCCCACGTCGTCGTCGCCATCGTCTTCAGCCCTATCGCCGTCGCCGGCGCTGACATCCGAGCCCGAGCGGCGTGCAGTTGCGGTTGCTGCACCAACGCCGCCCGTCGCTGTGCCAGAACCCGTGCGCGTGCCAGCGCCAGCGCCAGCGCCAGCCGAGGCAACAGTGGATACCGATCGCCCGGCAGGGGCGCCAGGCGACAGGCTGCCGCCCCCGTCCGCCGGAGAGTGCGGCGATGTCTGGCAGGCACTGGTCGCGCAGATGATTTCGAGCGATGCGATCACGGCGCTGACGCGAGAGTTGGCGCTGCAATCGCAACTGGTGACGCAAGATGCGCACTGCTGGCTCCTGCGCCTCGAGCGCGCGTCGCTCAACACGCCAGTGCAGCGCGAACGCCTGCAGGCGGCGCTGGCTGCGGCCGGCCATCCGGTGCGGTTGCAGATCGAGACCGGTTCGATCAGCGACAGCCCGGCATTGCGGTTGGCCCATGCCGCCGCCGAACGGCAGCGCGCGGCCGAGGATGTGATCCATGGCGATCCGCTGGTGCAGTCACTTATGCGTGACTTCGGAGCGCGCATCGTTCCTGGCTCGTTGCGGCCGGAATAATTTCTTCGTTCACTCACACGCACACGGGAACTTCATGTTCAACAAAGGACAACTGGCCGGCCTCATGAAACAGGCGCAGGCGATGCAGGACAACCTGAAAAAAGCCCAGGACGAACTGGCGACGATCGAAGTCGAAGGCGAGTCCGGTGCCGGCTTGGTCAAGGTCCTCATGACCTGCAAACACGACGTCAAGCGCATCACCATCGACCCGAGTCTGCTGGCCGACGACAAGGACATGCTCGAAGACCTGGTTGCCGCTGCTTTCAACGCCGCGGTACGTAAAGCCGAAGAAGTCAGCGAACAGAAGATGAGCAAGTTGTCGGCCGGGATGCCGCCTGGCATGAAGCTGCCGTTCTAGTGCTGACCTTGTCTTCACGCAGGGTCGCGGACGCGTCCCGATCCTCGGCCGATGTCCGACGCCAATAGCCTCGACGCCTTGATAGAAGCGCTGCGCCGGCTGCCGGGTGTCGGCGCCAAGTCGGCGTCGCGCATGGCCTTTCATTTGTTGCAGCACGACCGCGCCGGCGCGCAACTGCTGGCGCGCAATCTGGAGCAGGCGGCCCGGGTCGTTCGCCATTGCGAACGCTGCAACACGTTCACGGAGGCGCCGGTGTGCCGGTTATGCCTGGACGCTCGGCGCGATGCCAGCAAGCTGTGCGTCGTCGAGACGCCGGCCGACCAGGCCGCACTGGAGCGCACCGGCGCCTTCGGCGGTCACTATTTCGTTCTGATGGGCAAGCTCAGCCCGCTCGATGGCGTGGGTCCCAACGACATCGCGTTGCCACAGCTTTTTCAGAGGGCGCAGGACGGCATCGTCCAGGAGGTGATTCTCGCCACCAACTTCACGGCCGAAGGCGAAGCTACGGCGCATGTGGTTGGCGAGGCCTTGCGTTCTCGCGGCCTCCAGGTGACGCGCCTTGCGCGCGGCGTTCCGGCCGGCAGCGAACTCGAGTATGTCGACCTGGGCACGATCGCGCACGCACTGATTGACCGGCGCTGAGTCGTGTCGGCAGGGACGGCAGGTACTACCCCTCCCTTACGTGGAAACCCCCTCGGGGATGTTCCCAATGCGGGGCGCAAAGGGCCGGACTATCCTCGCGGGCACCCATAAAAACCAATGGCCCCAAGGCCACTTTCCATGTCCAGCCCTCGCATCGCCCGCGCCGCGGGAAGTCTTCTCACGCGTCGCACGTTTGCCGTCGCCTCGACCATCGCCTGTGCCTCGCTCGCCGGGCCGCGCGTGTTCGCACAAGGCAAGCCCGAGAAGACCAAGGTCGCCATCGCCGTCGGCGGCAAGGCGGCGTTCTACTACCTGCCGCTGACGATCACCGAACAATTGGGCTACTTCAAGGACGAAGGCCTCGACGTCGAAATCTCGGACTTCGCCGGCGGGTCGCGCGCCTTGCAGGCGGTAGTGGGCGGCTCGGCCGATGTGGCTTCCGGCGCTTACGAACACACCATCAACCTGCAGGCCAAGAATCAGATCTATACGGCCTTCGTGCTGCAGGGCCGGGCGCCGCAGATTGCGATAGGTGTATCGACCAAGAGCATGAGCGGCTACCGGGAAGTTTCCGACCTGCGAGGCAAGAAAATCGGCGTCTCCGCGCCGGGCTCGTCGACAAACATGGTCGCCAATCTGGTTCTTTCACGCGCCGGAATCAAACCCGGCGACGTCAGTTTCATCGGCGTCGGCACGGCGGCCGGGGCCCTCGCGGCCATGCGCTCCGGCCAGATCGACGCCATCAGCAACACCGATCCAGTGATGACCATGCTCGAACAGAAGGGCGACGTCAAGATCATTCGCGACACGCGCACGCTCAAGGGCACGCGCGACGTGTTCGGCGGGATGATGCCGGCGGCATGCCTCTATGCATCGGCCGAGTTCCTGGCGAAGAATCCGAACACCTGCCAGGCGCTGGCCAATGCCATCGTCCATAGCCTCAAGTGGCTGCAGACGGCCGGGCCGGGCGACATCATCAAGACTGTGCCCGAGGCCTACCTGCTCGGCGACCGCGCGCTCTATCTGGCGTCGTTCGACAAGGTGCGTGAGGCCATCGCCATCGATGGCCTGATCCCGCCCGACGGTCCGAAGACCGCGTTGGCCGCCATCGCCAGCTTCGACGACAGCGTCAAGGCCGACAAGATCGATCTGGCGCAAACGTACACCAACGAGTTCGCGCAGCGCGCGAAGGAAAAGTGGAAGGCCTGAGGGGGGTGTTCCAGTCGCCGCGCCTCGATGTCCCCCTACGCGCTCGAGCTCGTCGACATCGACTGCACTTTCAGTGCCCCGCACGATCCCGGGGCACGCTACACGGCGGTTGCCAACACGACCCTGCGCGTTTCGGCGGGTGAGTTCGTTTCGGTGGTCGGACCGACGGGTTGCGGCAAGTCGACCTTGCTCAATGTCGGGGCGGGGCTACTGGTGCCGACGTCGGGTGCTGTCCGGGTATTCGGTGAGCCGCTGGCCCCGGGCAGCATCAACGCCCGCGCCGGCTACATGTTCCAGACCGAAGCGCTGCTGCCCTGGCGCAGTGCGCAGGACAACGTCATGCTCGGACTTCAATACCGAGGCGTTGCCGATGCCGATGCGCGGGCTCTGGCGCTGGACTGGCTGGCGCGCGTCGGCCTGTCCGGTTTTGGCGACCGCTACCCGCACCAGTTGTCGGGCGGCATGCGCAAGCGCGCTGCCTTGGCGCAGACCTTGGCACTGGATCCGGACATCATCCTGATGGACGAGCCGTTCAGCGCGCTCGACATCCAGACGCGCCAGCTGATGGAAAACGAGGTGCTGCAGTTGTGGAGTGCCAAGAAGAAGGCGGTGCTCTTCATTACCCACGATCTGGACGAGGCCATCGCCATGAGCGACCGCGTTGTCGTGCTCTCCGCCGGGCCGGGTACTCATCCGATTGGCGAATTCACCATCGATCTGGAACGCCCGCGCGATGTTGCAGAAGTGCGCGCGCAGCCGCGCTTTGCCCTGCTGCACACCCGAATCTGGCATGTGCTGCGCGAAGAGGTGCAAAAAGGCTACGCACAGCAGTTGAGACAGGCGGCATGAGCGTTTTCCGGCGCATCCGTCCGCGCCCGGGTAACGCGCGCCTGTGGCAGGTCGCTCTGCTGGTGCTGCTGCTTGTCGCCTGGCATGTCGCGTCGCGCGACAACCAGTTGGCGTTCTTCCTCGGCGAACCGATCAAGGTAGCGGGGCGCATCTGGAGCTGGTTCGTACCGATTGCGGTGCCGGCCAACGCGATATTCACAGAAGGCTTGCGCGGCAACGCTGACATCTACATCCACCTGGGTACGACGCTTTTGGAGACGGTGCTGGCCTTTGTCATCGGCACCGTGCTCGGGCTGGTGGCCGGACTGTGGCTGGCGCTGGCGCCGACAGCGGGATTGATCCTCGACCCGTACATCAAGGCCGCCAACTCGATGCCGCGGGTCATCCTCGCGCCGATTTTTGCCTTGTGGCTGGGGCTCGGCATCTGGAGCAAGGTCGCGCTGGCGGTCACGCTGGTGTTCTTCATCGTCTTCTTCAACGTTTACCAGGGCGTGCGCGAGGTGAGCCCGGTGCTGCTCGCCAACGCGCGCATGCTGGGCGCCGACCAGCGCCAGCTGCTGCGTACGGTGTATCTGCCGAGCGCCACCAGTTGGGTTTTTTCCAGTCTGCATACCTCCGTCGGCCTGGCCTTCGTCGGCGCCGTGGTCGGTGAATACCTCGGCTCGGCGCGCGGCGTCGGTTACCTCATTTTGCAGGCCGAGGGCACCTTTGATGTCAACACGGTTTTTGCCGGCATCGTGGTCTTGACTGCTTGTGCGCTGGTGCTCGATGGTCTGGTCGGAACCGTCGAGCGGCGGCTCATGAAGTGGCAGCCGCGCGCTGCCGAAACGGCGAAGCTGTAAGCCGCGCTGTTTGCTCTTCAGCGCTTCTTTTTCGAGCCGGTGGTGGCGCTGGTGGCGCTGCGTCGCGCCGGCGCACCACTTTGCTTGGCGGTGCTTCGCGCAGGCGTGCTGCTTTGCTTCGTCGCGCTTCGGGCAGCACGCTGGCTCGATGCCGCCTTGATCCCGTGATTGACTCGCCCGGCACGCAGCGCCGGGCCGCGGGACGCAGCGCTGCCGCTGCCGACCGCCACCGACTTGCCAGCGCGCACCGGCAGATAGACGACGACCTGGAAGCCCTTGCTGAACGCGTGGCTCGGCTTCACGTCGTTCCATTCGGCGACGCTGGCAGGGGCGACCCGATAGCGCCGCGCAATGCTGGAGACGGAATCGTTTCGGCCGGCGCGCACGGTGGTGCGGCGCGTGACGATCTCCGGCTGGAAGCTCAGATGACCTGTATCTGCAACGACAGCGCCAACATCTTCGGCAACACGGGCCGAGCGCGGCACGATCAGCGTCGAACCGGTCTTGATGAGCATGTGCGGCGGTATGTTGTTGACGGCACGCAGGTCGGTTTCGCTCATGCCGGTTCGCTGTGCCGCAGCGGCGACGCTCAAGGTGGATGGCACGGTCCAGGCCGTCCAACTGGCGAACTGCCCCTGCTTGTAAGCGTCGAGGTTGCGCTTGAACAGGGCGGCGTTGTCCCAAGGCAAGAGGATTTGCGGCGTCCCGGCCGCGAGGATCACCGGTTTGTGCGCCGCCGGGTTCAGGGCCTGGAAATCCGCCAGGTTGACATCGGCCAGCTTCACGGCAAGCGCCACGTCGAGATCGCGGTCGATCGGCACCGCCTCGAAGTAGGGGTGGTTGCCGATCACCGGCAGCTCTGCATTGAACCGCTGTGGGTCAGCAACGATGTTTTTTACGGCCTGCAGCTTGGGCACATACAGGCGTGTCTCAGCCGGCATGGAGAGGTCGGTGTAGCCAGTGCCGAGGCCGGCCTTCTGATTCTTGGCGATGGCGCGGCCGACACTGCCTTCGCCCCAGTTATATGCCGCCAGAGCCAGATGCCAGTCGCCAAACATGTCGTAGAGTTTTTGCAGGTAATCGAGCGCTGCACGGGTCGATGCCAGTACATCGCGACGGTCATCGCGAAAGATGTTCTGCTTGAGCTGGTAATCGCTGCCCGTTGCCGGCATGAATTGCCACATGCCCGCCGCTTTGGCAGATGAAACGGCCTGGGGGTTAAACGCGCTTTCAATGAAAGGCAGCAAGGCCAGTTCAGTCGGCATTTGCCGGCGCTCAAGTTCTTCGAC
>JBDSYU010000060.1:0-5313 GCA_039925525.1 Variovorax sp. | reverse complement strand
ATCGTCCACAGCGATGTCTACCTCACGCCATGCCCACCCCAGATCGGACGTTCGCCCGCCGCGTCGACTTGATGTCGCTGCAGTTGTTCGTCGCCGTCTGCGAGAAGGGCAGCATCGCCGCGGCGGCGGCAAGAGAATTTATCGCCGCATCGGCGTTGAGCAAGCGCCTGTCCGATCTGGAAAACCTGCTCGGCGCGCCGCTGCTCTACCGACATGCGCGCGGCGTGGCGCTGACACCCGCCGGCGAGAGCCTGCTGCACCATGCGCGCTCACTGCTCTACAGCCTGGAGAAGATGCAGGGTGAACTTGGCGAATATGCCGATGGTGTGCGCGGCCATGTCCGCGTTCATGCCAATATTTCTGCGATTGTTCAGTTTCTGCCGGAGGATCTGGGAGCCTTTTGCCGCGTTCATGACGCCGTCAAGATAGATCTGGAAGAGCATCTGAGCCGCGAGGTGTTGCGGGCGGTCGCTGAAGGCGCGGCCGACCTCGGCATCTGTCACATCGATGAGACGGCGCAAGCCTTGCAGACGTTGCCATACCGGCACGACCGACTTGTTCTGGTCGTTCCGTTGGGCCATTCGCTGACCAACCGAGAGGCAGTCGATTTCGCAGCATCCCTCGATTACGACCAGGTCGGCCTGCACGCCAACAGTTCGATTCACTTGGCGCTGCGTACCGCCGCGCAAGCGGCAGGTCGCAACATGCGCCTGCGCATCCGCGTCACCGGGCTTGACGCCATGTGTCGCATGATCGACAACGGACTTGGCCTCGGCGTGATGCCGGCCCGGGCTTTCGAGTTGATGCAAGGCGGCGTCGGCCGTGGCCTGTGCGCCGTGGCGCTGACCGACGCCTGGGCCGCGCGCGAAACCCGCCTGGTTGCCCGTGACTTTTCGACCTTGCCTTCGGCGGCCCGCTCTTTGGTCGCACATCTTCGTCGCGCCAGCGCGGCCGATTCCTCCCCACCCCTGCAATTGGCCGCATGACGCCGGACGCCGTATGACACCGGTCCCGATCCACCCTTCTTACCAGGACTGAAAGCCACCATGCCACGCACGCTTTACGACAAGCTTTGGGACGAACATGTCGTCCACACCGAAGAAGACGGCACCACCGTGCTCTACATCGACCGGCACCTGGTGCACGAGGTCACCAGTCCGCAAGCCTACGAAGGGTTGCGCGAAGCCGGACGCAAGCTGTGGCGCATCAGCTCGGTGGTGGCGACGGCCGACCACAATACGCCGACCACCGGTTGGGAGCGTGGCTACGACGGCATCACCGATCCGGTGAGCAAGGAACAGGTGGTGACGCTCGATCGCAACATCGAAGAGTTCGGCGCCGCCGCCTTCTTTCCGTTTCTCTCCAAGCGCCAGGGTATCGTCCACGTCATCGGGCCGGAGAGCGGCGCCACGCTGCCTGGCATGACCGTCGTCTGCGGTGACTCGCACACCTCGACGCATGGCGCTTTCGGCGCGCTCGCCCAGGGCATCGGGACCAGCGAGGTCGAGCATGTGATGGCCACGCAGACTTTGTTGACCCGAAAGGCCAAAAACCTGCTGGTCAGGGTCGATGGCAAGTTGCCCACCGGTTGCACCGCCAAAGACATCGCGCTGGCCGTGATCGGGCACATCGGCACGGCTGGCGGCACGGGGTCGGCCATCGAATTCGCCGGATCGGCGGTACGCGACCTGAGCATGGAAGCCCGCATGACTTTGTGCAACATGGCCATCGAGGCAGGTGCGCGATCCGGGCTGGTGGCCGTCGACGACAAGACTATCGATTACCTGAAGGGGCGGCCGATGGCTCCGGGAACCGACGCCAAGACCGGCCGCTTCGTTGGCGGACCCGAGTGGGATCAGGCCGTGGCCTACTGGAAAACGCTGCGCTCGGACGCCGACGCCAGCTTCGACCGTGTGGTCGAGTTCGACGCCGCGCAGGTCAAGCCGCAGGTCACCTGGGGCACCTCGCCAGAGATGGTGGTGCCGATAGACGGCCGGGTGCCCGATCCCGACAAGGAAAAAGACCCGGCCAAACGCGACGCCATCGAGCGCGCCCTCACCTACATGGGCCTGGCGCCGAACAAGGCGATGAACGACATCCGCGTCGACAAAGTCTTCATCGGCTCGTGCACCAACAGCCGTATCGAAGACATGCGTGAAGCCGCGGCGGTGGTCAAGAAGATAGGCCAGAAGGTCGCCGGCAATATCAAGCTGGCGCTCGTCGTGCCGGGTTCGGGCCTGGTCAAAGAGCAGGCCGAGCGAGAAGGGCTCGATTCGATCTTTCGCGCCGCCGGCTTCGAATGGCGCGAACCCGGTTGCTCGATGTGCCTGGCCATGAACGCCGACCGGCTCGAGCCGGGCGAACGCTGCGCCTCCACCAGCAACCGCAACTTCGAAGGCCGCCAGGGCGCCGGCGGTCGTACCCACTTGGTCAGCCCGGCCATGGCCGCCGCCGCTGCCGTGCACGGACACTTTGTCGATGTGCGGCAGTTTGTTTGAAACCAGACATCTGGACGCGAAGGGTGCGAAGGTTTCGCGAAGGGTGCGAAGGCTTCGCAAAGGACGCGAACGGAAGACCAAAACTTCTTTGTTGAATTCTTTCGCGTTCCTCGCGTAGTTTTCGCGTCCTTCCCGTCCGGCAACCCGAATTGGAAATCCATATGCAGAAATTCACCACACACAAAGGCCTCGTGGCACCGATGGACCGCGAGAACGTCGATACCGACGCCATCATCCCCAAGCAATTTCTGAAGTCGATCAAGAAGACCGGCTTCGGGCCGAACCTGTTCGATGCCTGGCGTTATCTGGACCCCGGCGAGCCAGGCCAGGATCCGGCGAGCCGCAAGCCCAATCCGGATTTCGTGCTGAACCAGGCGCGCTACCAAGGCGCATCCATCTTGGTCGCGCGCAAGAACTTCGGTTGCGGGTCGTCGCGTGAGCATGCACCGTGGGCCCTCGATCAATACGGCTTTCGCGCCATCATCGCGCCGAGCTATGCCGACATTTTCTTCAACAACTGCTTCAAGAACGGCCTGCTGCCGATCGTGCAGGATGAATCGCAGGTGGCCAAGCTGTTCGATGAGTTGTTCGCGTTCCCGGGTTATTCGCTGACCGTCGATCTCGAGCGGCAGGTGATCGTCAAGCCCGACGGCAGCGACCTCGCCTTCGACGTGCAGCCGTTTCGCAAGCATTGCCTGCAAAACGGCTTGGACGACATCGGCCTGACCCTGCGCCATCGCAACGAGATCGCCGCCTTCGAAACGAAGCGGCTGGCGGAGCAGCCATGGCTGGCGCGGCAGATCTGACGCCGGTCGATGCGGTGGTGGCGCAGCCGCACGGCTCGGCGATTTACCGGTTCCTCTGGCGGTACTGGTGGCTGGCCTTTGTGTTGATGGGCATCACCTTCGTCCTGTTCGGACTGGTGACACTGACGCTGCTGCACATGCTCGGCGCCAACATAGAGCTGCTCGCCGCCCACGGCATCGACGCGGTTCGCGATGGTGGTTTGCGACAGTTCGTCGAGCTCGTCGTCTCGGGCTACTTCGGCGCCGCGTGCTACGTCGTCTTCAAGCTGTGTGAGAAGCTGCTCGTCGAGCGGCTCGCTGCCGGCAGCAAGCCATGAAGGTCGCAGTCCTCCCGGGAGACGGCATCGGCCCGGAGATCATCGCCGCGACGCTGCCGGTGCTGCGCGCGCTTGCACTGCCCTTCGAGTTCGAGGAAGCATCGGTTGGCGGCGCCGCTTACGAGTCGCATGGCCATCCATTACCCAATTCGACACTCGCCCTCGCCAAGGCTGCCGACGCGGTGCTGTTCGGCGCCGTTGGCGACTGGAAGTACGACGCGCTGGAGCGTGCGTTGCGCCCCGAGCAAGCGATTCTCGGCCTACGCAAGAACCTCGGCCTGTTCGCCAACCTGCGTCCGGCCATCTGCTACCCGCAGCTGGTGAGCGCCTCCAGCCTTCGGCCTGAAGTCATCGCCGGCCTCGACATCCTGATCGTGCGCGAACTCACCGGCGACATCTATTTCGGCCAACCGCGCGGCCGCCGCAGCGCTGTCGATGGGCCCTTCCCCGGCGCCGAAGAAGCGTTCGACACGATGCGCTATTCGCGTCCGGAGATCGAGCGCATTGCCCGTGTCGCATTCGAAGCGGCCAAAAAGCGCAGCGGCCGCGTCACCAGCGTCGACAAGGCCAACGTGCTGGAGACTTTCCAGTTCTGGAAAGATGTGGTGACCGAGGTCGGCAAGGACTATCCGGACGTCGCGCTCGACCACATGTATGTCGACAACGCCGCCATGCAATTGGTGCGGGCGCCGAAAAAGTTCGACGTCATCGTCACCGGCAACATGTTCGGCGACATCCTTTCGGACGAGGCGTCGATGCTCACCGGCTCGATCGGCATGCTGCCTTCGGCTTCGCTCGACGCCAACGGCAAGGGCTTGTACGAACCGAGCCATGGCAGCGCCCCCGACATCGCGGGCAAGAACCTGGCCAATCCGCTCGCTACAATCCTCTCCGCTGCCATGATGCTCAGATATTCGCTCCGTCAGACCGAAGCCGCCGACCGGATCGAATCGGCGGTGGCGCAGGTGCTCGACTCGGGTCTGCGTACGGCGGATATTGCGGCCCCTGGCAGTCGTGGCGTCGGTACGCGCGAAATGGGCGACGCGGTCGTGGCGGCACTTTCATCGCCGTCCGTCACCAAAAAGAC
The DNA here is from genome assembly GCA_039925525.1 of Variovorax sp. Lineage (GTDB taxonomy): Bacteria > Pseudomonadota > Gammaproteobacteria > Burkholderiales > Burkholderiaceae_C > Variovorax. The sequence continues at coordinate 605 of JBDSYU010000060.1, read as the reverse complement.
GATCACCGGCTAGCAAGGCCTCGCTCGTTACGCCCTCCCCCGGCCAGACGAGCCGGGCCGATCGGTCCCTCAATGACTGATTTTTTAGGAAGGCAGAGCGAGATGGCAAAAGCATTCAACCCGGCGGCCGGCGGCCGCCAGCCCGTGGTCGGCCTGGTCGGCTGGCGCGGCATGGTCGGCTCGGTGCTGATGGACCGGATGCAGGCCGAGGACGACTTCGCGCAGATCGAACCCATCTTCTTTTCGACTTCCGATCCCGGTGGCCCGTTGCCGCCGAGCATCGCGCATCTGGCGAAGAATGAAGCAACGCTGAAGGACGCCAGCGCCCCCGAAGCGCTGCAGGCTTGCGACATCATCATCACCTGTCAGGGCGGCGATTACACCAGCGAGGTTTTTCCGAAGTTGCGGGGCACAGGCTGGAATGGCCACTGGATCGACGCGGCTTCGACGTTGCGCATGCAGGATGACGCGGTGATCGTGCTCGACCCGGTCAATCTGCCGGTGATCCAGGCGGCGCTCGCCAAGGGAATGAGCAACTGGATCGGCGGCAACTGCATGGTGAGCTGCATGCTGATGGGCGTTGGTGCCTTGTACAAGTCAGGTTG
>JBDSYU010000059.1:0-8512 GCA_039925525.1 Variovorax sp. | reverse complement strand
TTTTTTCTTGAACATTGGAGATGCCCTCTCTACGAAGTGAATGGAAATTCGCCAGGCACTTGTCGCACGCGCTGACCCGCTTTGCAGTGTAGTGACTGCGATTGGTTGACGCGCAAGACGCTATTGTTTCGCCCCAAGGCAGGCCCTGTTTCAACGCCTTCGAGCGGACCCTGGAAACCTTTCAACGTGCCGGCGCAATCCCGTCCGGCAATTCGATCTTCACTTCCAAAACCTCCAGGTTGTCCTGCTTCTGCAGGATGACCTTGATGTCTTCGGGCTTGATGGAGACGTAGCGCGAGATCACGGCTACCAACTCGCGCTGCAGGTCGGGCAGATAGTCGGGGCGGCTGCCGCCGCGGCCGCTGCGCTCATGCGCCAGGATGATCTGCAGGCGATCCTTGGCAACGCTGGCGGTCTTTTTCTTTTCGCCGAGAAAGAACGAGAAAAACGACATCGCGCTCACCTCCCGCTGAACATGCGCTTGAACAGGCCCGCCTTCTTGGCCTCGACGAAACGCATGGGCTTGTCCTCACCCAGAAAGCGCGCCACCACGTCGCGATAGGCCTGCGCCACGTCGGTGTCGGCATCGTGAATGGCCGGCACGCCGGCGTTGGAGGCCTGCAGCACCGTCTCGGATTCGGGGATGACGCCGATCAGCTTGATGCGCAGGATGTCCTGGATGTCGTCCAGCGACAGCATCTGCCCGTCGGCCACGCGGTTCGGGTTGTAGCGCGTGATCAGCAGGTGCTCCTTGACCGGTGCGCCGCCCTCCATGGCGCGCTTGGTCTTGCTGCCGAGCATGCCGAGGATGCGATCGGAATCGCGCACCGAGGACACCTCGGGGTTGGTCACCACCAGCGCTTCTTCGGCGAAGTGCATGGCCATCAAGGCGCCGGTTTCGATACCGGCCGGTGAATCGCAGACGATGTATTCGAAATCCATTTCCGCCAGGTCGTTCAGCACCTTTTCCACACCCTCTTGCGTCAGCGCATCCTTGTCGCGCGTCTGCGATGCGGCAAGCACGAACAGGTTGTCGCAATGCTTGTCCTTGATCAAGGCTTGACGCAGGCTGGCTTCGCCCTGGATGACATTGACCAGGTCGTAGACGACGCGGCGCTCGCAGCCCATGATCAAGTCGAGATTGCGCAGGCCGACGTCGAAGTCGATCACTGCCGTCTTCTTGCCCGCCAGCGCCAAGCCCGACGCGAAGCTGGCGCTGGTGGTCGTCTTGCCCACGCCACCCTTGCCCGATGTCACCACCACGATTTTCGCCATTGCCGATTCCTTTGGATTCCGTTGTGTCTGTTGTGCGTCGCGAACGGCGCGACTATTGCAGCGGTTCGAGCAGCAACTTCTCGCCCTCGAGGCGAACTTGCGCGGCCTTGCCGGCAATTTCCGTCGGCAGCGCGACTTCGGCCGTGCGGTAGATGCCTGCAATGGCCACCAGCTGGGCCTCCATGCAGGTCGAAAAAATGCGTGCCTCGGTGTCGCCGCGGGCGCCGGCCATGGCCTTGCCGCGCAGCGGCGCATAGACATGGATGTGGCCGTCGGCGATGACTTCGGCGCCGAAGTTCACCACATCCAGCACGATCAAATCGCCGCCGCGCGCATACACCTGCTGGCCCGAGCGCAAAGGGCGCTCGACCAGCACCGAGCCACCGGGCGGCGATGTGTATTCACGCACGATCTGCGGCGCGCTCTCGGCCTCGCTCCTGGCAGGCTCGGGCGCCTGGGGCGCGGCGGCCGGTGCGCGTGGCGGCGGTGCCACGGGTAACGTCGTGATCGACAGGCCGGCGGCGCGCGCCGCTGCGGCCTGCATCGGATTGGCGCCGCGCACGGCGATCGGCTGCGTACGGTGTTGCGCGAGCAATTGTCGCAAGCGGGCGAAGTCGGGTGATGCGCCACCCTCGCTGTCGCCGCTGCCTTGGCTTGCCAGCTGCGACAGATCGATCACCACCGGCTCGTCCTCGAAAAAGTCGGGCGTGTCGGCAAGTTGCTCCGCCAGCGCTTGCGCCAGCAGATCGAGGTCAGGGGTCTTGAGGATGATCGCGATGAGCGGCAGCGTGGCGCTCTTGAACTCGAACACCGCCCGGGCGCGCTCGGCTGCGGAAACGTCGGCCATGTCAGGAAATCACGGAGAGGTGTCGTTGGCGAGAAGCCTCCGAGTCTAACGGGCCGCAGTCGCCTGCTGGCCTATCGCGGCGTTGCGGCTGCGCACGAGGCAGGCGCGCTAAGCGCGCGAATCGCTCTCGGTGCGCGGCAGCAGCATGGCCAGCGTGATGCGCGAGACGCAAACGGGCTGGCCCGCGTCGTCGCACATCTCGATCTGCCACACCTGCGTCGTGCGTCCGCGATGCAATGGCCGCGCGGTGCCTGTGACCCAGCCGCTGGACGCCGCGCGCAAATGATTGGCGTTGATCTCCAGCCCCACCGGCCGATGACCCTCCGGCGATGCATGGTAGGCACCGCCAGACCCCAGCGTCTCGGCCAACACCACCGAGACACCGCCGTGCAGCAGTCCGTAAGGCTGTACCGTCCGATGATCGATTGGTACTCGGCCGCGCAAGAAATCGTCGCCAACTTCCGTGAATTCGATGCCGAGCGCCGCCGCTGCAGTGTTGGGCGTGCTGGCTGCCAACAGGTCGAGGGATATGGGTTTTTGCCAGATAGGAGACATGGATGCTGAAGTTGGAGGAGAAGCTCTAGAGTCAAGCGCTGTGCCATATTGCACCACCGCCAAAAGACCAGGGAGCCACTCAATGATTCACGTCGTCGCCATCATCACCGCCAAACCCGGCCTGCGCGAGCGCATGCTCGAGGTTTTTCGCGCCAACGTGCCGGCAGTCCTTGCCGAAGCGGGTTGCATCGCGTACGAAGCTGTGGTCGACGCGAACGGCGCGGCGGCAGGCTATGCGCAATTCGGCGCTGACACCTTTGTCGTGGTCGAGCGATGGGAATCCATGCAAGCCCTGCAGGCGCACGCGGTCTCGCCGCACATGAAAGCCTACGGGGCGAAGGTGAAGGAATGGATCGCCAGCCGTGCAGTGCATGTGCTGGAGCCGGTTTGAATTTGGAGCTTCAGCGCGCTTCCGGTGGCCTGCGCTGGCCGCATTGCCGCATCAAGCCCAGCTTGCCCACCGGGTGCCGCTGACGGCTACCGTTCATGAAAAACGCGGCCGAAGCCGCGTTGATGCCGGTCCGAGCGCGGTCGATGGCCGCGCTGGTTGAGACGATGGCGATTTACTTCATCGCTTGTTTCGCCGCCATCTTCGCTTTCTTGCCAGCGCGCTTGGCCTTGGCCTTGTGCACCTTGGCTTTGGCGTCATGCATGGTGCTGGCCGGTTCGCTGGTCACGGCGGATTTCACGTTCTCGGTGCCTTGCTTGGCGGTTTCGGCGGTGGCCGTACCCGCTTTCTTCACGGCGGTTCCAGCCTGGGCGTAAGCGCCGGCCGCGGCGAACACGAGAGCGAGGGCAATGACTGCGTTTTTCATGAATTTCTCCGAAAGGGTGGGGATTGCGCAAGAGTGCCATGCTTAAACGTCGACGCAGCTGATCCGTTGACAGCGGTGGCTACGTTTCGCGTCTCACAACGACGACATGCCACCTGCTCTCGCCCTTGCTCGCGCTGATGCCTTCGAAGCGGTTCACACTCGCAGTTTCGCCGTTTTAGCCAACCCATGCCTGCTGCCACCCTGACCTTCGACAACTCTTACGCCCGCACGCTCGAGGGCTTCTCCGTGCCCTGGCGCCCGGAAGCCGCGCCAGCGCCCAAATCGTCGTTCTTCAACGAAGCTCTCGCGCTGGAACTTGGCCTCGATGCCGCCGCCCTCGAGGGCGAAGCCGGCGTTGCGCTCTTCGCCGGCAACACTGTGCCTGAAGGCGCCGAGCCGATCGCCCAGGCCTACGCCGGCCACCAGTTCGGCGGTTTCTCGCCGCAACTGGGTGATGGCCGCGCCGTGCTGCTGGGTGAGGTGATCGACCGCGCCGGCGTGCGTCGCGACATCGCCTTGAAAGGCTCGGGCCGCACGCCGTTCTCGCGTGGCGGCGACGGCCGGGCCGCCGTCGGGCCGATGTTGCGCGAGGTGTTGATCGGCGAAGCGATGCACGCGCTCGGCATTCCGACAACGCGCGCGCTGGCGGTGGTGGCGACGGGGCAGCCGGTGCACCGCGAGACGGCACTGCCCGGGGCCGTGCTCACACGTGTGGCGGCCAGTCATATCCGCGTTGGCACCTTCCAGTTCTTTGCCGCGCGTGGTGATGTGGATCGTGTGCGCCAGTTGGCCGAATACACGATTGCACGGCACTATCCCGAGCTTGCCGAGGCACCTGAACGCTTCCTCGGATTGCTCGAGCGAGTGACCCAACGTCAGGCGACGCTGATCGCCCAGTGGATGAACGTCGGCTTCATTCATGGCGTGATGAACACCGACAACATGACGCTGTCGGGCGAGACCATCGACTACGGCCCTTGCGCTTTTGTCGAAGACTACGACCCGGCGGTGGTGTTCAGCTCGATCGACCATGGCGGGCGCTACGCCTTCGGCAACCAGCCGGCGATCGCCCAATGGAACCTGACGCGCCTGGCCGAGACGCTGTTGCCCCTGCTGTCCGACAACGCCGAAGAAGCGGCCGCGAAAGCGACGCGCGTCATCGAAGGCTTTCCGGTCATCTACCGTCGCCATCAACTGGCAGGCCAGCGCGCCAAGCTCGGGCTGCACGGTGTCGAAGCCGCCGATGCCGTGCTCGCAGACGATTGGCTCGAGCTTCTGCACAAAGGCCATGTGGACTTCACCCTGGCCTGGCGCCGCCTATGCGATGCCGCGACGGGCGACGACGCGCCGTTGCGTGCACTGTTTGTAGACGCCGCCGCTAATGCCGGTGCCGATGCCCGTGCCGATGCCCGTGCCGATACTGACGCACTCGACACATGGCTCGCGCGCTGGCGCGAACGCTGTGCGCAGGGCGATGAAAGCACGCCCGCAGCTGGCAACAGCGGCGACTCGAGCGGCGCCCGCGAGATCACCCGTGCCGAGCACATGCGAGCCGTCAACCCATGGGTGATCCCGCGCAACCATCGGGTCGAGGAAGCACTTGCCGCTGCGTCGGATGACAGTGACCTCGGCCCCTTCGATCACCTTCTGCAAGCCTTGCGCCAGCCCTACGCCGAGAGCCCCGATAACGCCCGCTATGCCGAACCGGCGCCGGCCGAAGTGACGGCGGGCTACCAGACGTTCTGCGGCACCTGATTCCACGTTCGCAAACGCCGAACGGGGCCGGAGTGCGCCAAGCGCCTAGCTCATCACTAGCGCCGTCGTCCCCGTCTGCCCCGGGTAGTAGAGCCGCAGTCGTGCGTGGTACGTACGGCCGGCGAAGAGCTTGTAGGTAATGCTGGCGTTGCGATCCTCGCCGCTGTCGTCGTCGCCGGCCAGGTAACGCGGCTGCGTGCCGATGTCTTCGAAGAGGGCGAGCAACGTGTCGGAGGCACCCTGGGTGGCGATCGTGTACTTGCGCGACGACGTCGGCTTGATCACGAAATCGATTTGCTGTCCGGCCGCCAGGTTAACGGCGACCGACTGAAAGGGCGCCAGCGTCGTCTGCTGCGGCGCCGTACCCGGATACCAGGTCACCGCCCATTGCCTGTCCGCAGGCGAGATCGTTGCCGGCGGTACCAGGCCGTGCACGCCGTACTGCTTGGGCTCGTCGATCAGGCCGGGCTCGAACTCGTATTCCATGATCGAGTCGGGATCCCAGCTCGAACCTTGGACGTCGGTGGTACTGAGCTTGGCCAGGATGTTGCGAAAGGTCGTGGCGCGCGACCAATTGTTCGGCGGGCCGCCGAGCGACGCATAGACCGCGTCTTCGTGCCACTTGATGCCGGCGAACGGATTCTGGTGCTCGTGCTCCATGCCGAGCACGTGACCGAGCTCATGCAAAGCGGTTCCCTTGCCGTAGGGTGATCTCAGGTCCCATCCATACACCGTGGTCGGTTCGTCCAGGGGAACGTTCAGCACGTCGCGGCCGACTGCCGAGGCCGAGGTACCGTCGGCCTCGGAGTAGCCGATGCGAACCTCGGCCTCGCTGAGCTGCTGCACTTCCTGGAACTGCAGGCCGATGCCCAGGCCCTTCCACGTGGCGAAAGCCTGGCGGACTGCGTCGGCTTGCGCCTTGGCCACGGCGAAGTGCGAATTGCCGGTAAAGAAGCAGTAGTGCAGCACCGTCCCGTTCAACCACTTCGAACGGGCGTTCAATATGGCACGGGCGCGGCGCGGATCTTCTGCGACGGCGGCGGGCAGCGCTGGCTGCGGCCGGGGTGGCGTGCTGCAGAACGGCTTGCCGATGGGCTTGGTTGGACTGGTCTTTTTCGCGGGGCGGGGTTTCGCTGCGGTTGCCATGGCAAGGTCCTGTCAAGAGTTGCTCGGGGACTGCAAATCATAGGCACGAACTGCGAAGTTGAACAGGTGTGGCATCGGCGAAGTTGATGACCAAGGCAAGGAACGCTGCCGCTGCCGCGGCACGAAAGTGCTCTGGCGACAGCCTCGTGCAAACATCGAGGAAGGCCAGAGAGCGTCTGTGAGCGAAGCCCAGTTGGACCTGCGAGGCTTGGCCTTCAAACAAGTCAGAGTTTCGAGGGGATGTGTCGACCAGCTGCTTGAGGCGATGGCCTCACCGGGAAGTCAGATTCTGCTTGGGGAGTTGTGCAGAATGGGACATGTAGAAGACACAGGAGACTCAACATGAACCGCCCCTTGTGGCGCCGGATTGGCGCATCGCTTCGCGCATGCCTTGCCACCGGAGCGGCGCTCGCTGGCCTCATGCCCGGCGGCGCGGCCGCGCAGAACTATCCGACCCACCCGGTGCGGCTGATCGTACCGGTGGCTGCCGGCTCCGGCTTCGACATCACTGGACGCATGCTCTCCGAGCGGTTGACGAAGAAACTGGGCCAGCCCTTCGTCGTCAACAACCAGCCCGGCGCCGGCACGACGCTCGGGGTGGGCACGGTGGCGCGGGCCGAGCCCGACGGTTACACCATCGGCATGCTGCTGTCGCCGGTGACGGTGCAGCAATCACTTATCAAGAACATGGGCTTCGATGTGCGCAAGGACCTGGCGCCGATCATGCTCATCGGTTGGGATTTCAACATCCTGGTAGTGAATGCATCGTTGCCGGTCAAGTCGGTCGCCGAGCTCATCGCTCTGGCCAAGGCCAAACCCGGGCAGCTCAATTACGCCTCGGGCGGTAACGGCACGCCGGCCCATATCGCCGGCGAATTCTTCAAGCAACACACCGGCGTCGACATCGTTCACGTGCCATACAAAGGGGCCGGCGCGGCAGTGCAGGATCTGGTCACCAATCGCGTGCAGCTGATGTTTGGCAACCTGCCAGCGACGCTGCCGCAGATACAGGCCGGAAAGTTGCGCGCGTTGGCGATCGTCGGCAAGCGCCGGCTCGAGGCCTTGCCCGATGTGCCGAGCATTGCCGAAGTCGGTTATCCGGCGATCGATGTGCCGAACTGGACCGCAATCGTGGCGCCGGCAGGAACGCCGCGTCCGATCATCGACCTGTTGCAGCGCGAGATTGCATCGATCCTCGCCGAGCCCGCCGTGCGCGAGCGCATCACCAGCTACGCCACGGTGATCGACGTGCAGGGTCCCGAGGCAGTCAGCAAGTTGATCAACGACGATGTCGCGCGCTGGGCCGAGGTGGTGCAAAAGGCCGGCATCAAAGGCAACTGACCGATGACCCGCAGACCGAATTTCCTCTTCGTCATCACCGACCAGCAGCGCGCCGACCACCTGGGCTGCGCCGGTAATCCGCTGCTGCGTACGCCGCATCTCGACGCGCTGGCGCGGGCTGGCACGCGCTTTTCGCGCTTTCATGTGGCGACGCCAATCTGCATGCCCAACCGGGCATCGATCATGACCGGGCGCATGCCTTCGCTGCATGGCGTGCGTGACAACGGCACGCCGCTGTCGCTCGAATCGACGACCTTTGTCGAGCTGCTGCGCATGGCCGGCTGGAACACCGCCCTCATCGGCAAATCGCACTTGCAAAACTACCTGGGTGCGCCACCGCTGCGTCCTCTACCGGCTCCGGATGGACTGGTGCCGCCGCCCTACGATTTGGCCGAAGCCACGCACCACCGGCGGATCGGACCGGCCTACGACATGGAGACGACGCGGCGCTGGCGCGACGAGCCGACGCATGAAGTGGCAACGCCGTTCTATGGCTTTGACTTCGCCCGCATCTGCACCCGCCACGGCGACCAGGTGCAAGGCCAGTACACGCGCTGGCTGTTGGCGCAGCGGCCCGATGGCGATGCGCTGCGCGATCCGAAAGACCCGATCCCCGATGCACGCTACAGCGCGCCGCAGGCACGCCGCACGCGCATGCCCGAGGCGCTGTATCCGACCAGCTACATCGCCGGTGAGACCATCGCCTGGCTCGAACGCCATGCTGCCCAATCAGCGGCGGCGCCGTTCTTCCTGCAATGCTCGTTCACCGACCCGCACC
>JBDSYU010000058.1:0-19726 GCA_039925525.1 Variovorax sp. | reverse complement strand
CGCGTGGTCTTCCCGGCGTTCGCTTTCTTTAAGATGTTCATGCCTTCGCCGTAGGCAGCCATCAGGCCGTATTCAATGCCGTTGTGCACCATCTTCACGAAGTGCCCGGCGCCGCTTTGGCCACAATGCAGATAACCGTGCTCCACGGCGCCGGGTTTGCCGGCGGCCTTTTTGCGCGACGGGGTACGCGCAATTTCGCCGAGACCGGGCGCGAGGGTTTCAAAGATCGGATCGAGCCGCTTTACCGGTTTGGCCTCGCCCCCGATCATCATGCAATACCCGCGCTCCGCACCCCAGACACCGCCGCTGGTGCCGACATCGACGTAGTGAATCCTTTTTTCGGAGAGCGCCTTGGCGCGGCGAATGTCGTCGGCGTACCAGGAATTGCCACCATCGATCAACATGTCATCCGCGTCGAGCAACGGCAGCAGTTCGTCGATGGCGCTGTCGACCACACCGGCGGGCACCATCAGCCAGATGGCGCGCGGCGTCTCGAGCTTGCTGACGAAATCGGCGGTCGAAGTGGCTCCGGTGATGCGGCCCGGCGTTGCCATCGCATTTTTGGCGGCGTCTCTCGAGCCCTTTGCGCTCATCGCAGCCTTTGCGCCTTTTGCACCCTTGGCAAGAGCCTTCACCGCTTCTGGTGAGCGGTCGTAAACGACACAATCGTGGCCGCCCTTGACCAAGCGCCGCACCATGTTGCCGCCCATGCGGCCAAGGCCGATCATTCCGAGTTGCATGTGAGATCCGTTTTAAAGTCGTTGATGGCACAGCCTAACTCTGTTTGCGGCCACATGCGCCTGCCTGCGGGCGATGCGTGCCCTCGGGCCGTCGAGCGATACTGACAGCATTCAACTGCCATGGCGCGCATCGCCTGGCACCCATCGAAAGGCCTGCGATGTCCGAACCTGTTCCAAAACCCACGCCGGGTCAGACGCTGCCCCCCGCGCTTCGCACCAATGTCGCCCGCCTGGTGACGGCGTATTACGCGCTGCGGCCCGATCCTGGGGTTACGGCGCAACGCGTGGCCTTCGGCACGTCCGGTCATCGCGGTTCGGCGTTGGCTGGGGCGTTCAATGAATGGCACGTGCTGGCCATCACTCAGGCGATCTGCGAATACCGCGCAGCACAGGGCATCGGCGGGCCGTTGTTCCTGGGCCTCGACACGCACGCGCTGTCCGAGCCTGCCGCGGCCAGCGCGATCGAGGTGCTGGCCGCGAACGGCGTCGAGGCCATGCTGGCGGCGGGCGATGAATACACGCCCACGCCGGCGGTGTCGCACGCGATCCTGGTGCACAACCGCACGTTGGGCGCCGAAGCTGCGCAAGACCGACGACGCGCCGACGGCATCCTGATCACGCCCTCGCACAACCCGCCCGAGGACGGCGGCTTCAAATACAACCCGCCGCACGGCGGTCCGGCCGATACCGATACCACCAAATGGATCGAGAACCGCGCCAACGCGTTGCTGGCTGCCGGGCTCGACGGGGTAAGACGCTGGTCATACGCACGCGCGCTCGCGGCCGCGACCACGCACCGCCACGACTACATGGCGCATTACGTGGCCGACCTCGGCAACGTGCTCGACATGGATGCGGTCCGCGCGGCCAAGCTGCACATCGGCGTCGATCCGCTGGGTGGCGCTGGCGTGCATTACTGGCCACGCATCGCCGAGCACTACCGGCTCGACCTGACCGTCGTCGATGCGCAGGTCGACGCCAGCTTTGCCTTCATGCCGGCCGACTGGGACGGGCGCATCCGCATGGATCCTTCTTCGCGCGACGCCATGGCCAAGCTCATCGGCCTGAAAGACCGCTTCGACATCGCCATGGGTTGCGACACCGACCACGACCGACATGGAATCGTCACCGCCAGCGGTGGTCTGATGCAGCCCAATCACTATTTGGCAGTGATGATCGATTACCTGTTCAGGCACCGCCCGCATTGGCGCGGCGACGCCGCCATCGGCAAGACGCTGGTCTCCAGCCAGATGATCGATCGCGTGGCCGAGCGCCTGCATCGGCGCGTGCTCGAAGTTCCGGTCGGCTTCAAGTGGTTTGTCGGCGGGCTGATCGACGGCAGCCTCGGCTTCGTCGGTGAGGAAAGCGCCGGTGCCAGCTTCCTGCGCATGGACGGAACAACGTGGACCACGGACAAGGACGGCATCGTTGCCGCACTGCTGGCCGCGGAGATCACGGCCGTGACTGGGCGCGACCCAGCTGCTCATTACGCCAGCCTCACAGAGGCATTTGGTGATCCCGCCTACAGCCGCGTCGACGCGCCGGCCACGCCGGAGCAGAAGTCTCGCCTGTCGAAGCTCTCGGCCGAGCAGGTGACCCGCACCGAACTGGCGGGCGAGCCAATCGAAAAAATACTGACCAAGGCGCCCGGCAACGGCGCGGCGATCGGCGGCCTCAAGGTAATCGCTGCGCACGGGTGGTTCGCTGCGCGCCCGTCCGGCACCGAGAATCTCTACAAGATCTATGCGGAGAGCTTCGAGGGCGAAGCGCATCTGCAGCGCATCATCGGCGAGGCCCAGCAGATGGTCGATGCAGCCCTGTCGCCACCGTCGGCGGCATAGCTGACAGGCAGGCCGTCGTCGTCGACTGATGCCGCCTTGGGAAGCGCAATAATTTTTCTGGTGGAGAACCGCATGACCCTTCTGATCGCCGGATTGATCCTTTTTCTGGGCATCCATTCGGTGTCCATGGTTGCGCCTGGATGGCGCGACGCACAGCTTGCGCGCATGGGAGAAAACGCCTGGAAAGGCTTGTACTCCATCTTCTCGTTGGTCGGCGTCGTGCTCCTGATCTATGGCTATGGCCAAGCCCGGCAATCGCCGGTCGTGCTGTACGCGCCTCCTGCCTCGCTTCGCCACCTGGCTTTGCTGCTGATGCTGCCGGTCTTTGTCCTGTTGCTCGCGACTTACCTTCCTGGACGCATCCAGCGTGCTGCGCGCCATCCGACATTGCTCGCCGTGATGCTGTGGGGTGTGGCGCACCTGCTGGCCAACGGCATGCTTGCCGACCTCCTGCTGTTCGGCGGTTTCCTGCTTTGGGCCGTGGCCGATCGAATTGCAGTGGCGCGGCGAGCGGTGCCGCATGAGGTACCGTCAGCACCGGCATCGGCGGCCAACGATGTGATCGCCGTGATCGGCGGCTTGACGATCTACGTCGTGTTCTTGTTGTGGGCGCATCGCTGGCTGATCGGGGTTTCGCCGGTGGGTTGAAGGCCTGACGCGGGGATTGCCCTCACCCTACCCTCTCCCGGCGGGAGAGGAAAAACTCAACCCCGGCCGACGAAAGGCATCTTGGTGGCCATGACGGTGTGGAAAAGCACGTTGGCTTGGAGCGGCAGGTTCGCCATGTAGAGCACCGACTGGCCGACGATATCGACATCCATCATGGCTTCGACGGCGATTTCGCCATTGGCTTGCGGCACGCCCTTGGCCATGCGCGCCGCCATCTCGGTGAGCGCGTTGCCGACATCGATCTGGCCGACGGCAATGTCCCACTTGCGGCCATCGAGCGAAGCGGTCTTGGTCAGGCCCGTCACTGCATGCTTGGTTGCCGTGTAGGCCATCGAATTCGGCCGCGGTGCGCTCGCCGAGATCGAGCCGTTGTTGATGATGCGGCCGCCGCGCGGGCTCTGCACCTTCATCGTGCGAAAGGCCTGTTGCAGGCAATAGAACATGCCGTTCAGGTTGACGTCGATCACCGAGCGCCACTGGGCCGCCGTCCAGTCTTCGAACGGTCCCGGCGGGTTGCCGATACCGGCGTTGTTGAAGAGCAGATCGACGCGACCGAATCGGTCCACCGCCGCGGCGAACAATGCCGCAACCGCGTCGGGGTCGGCGACGTCGCAAGGAACGGCCAGCGCCTGCGCTGGCGTGTCGGCCTTGGCTTGCGCCACCACATCGGCGAGCGGCTGCGGCCTGCGCCCGGCCAGCACCACCTGCCAGCCGTCGCGCACTAGCGCCAAGGCAGCCGCGCGCCCGATGCCGCTGCCCGCGCCGGTAACGATGGCGCAACGAGGAGGTTTGAGAGCCATGGTCATTCGCTTCCTGCCCAACTTTGGACTTGTTCTTACGCGTGGCGCGGCTTGCGCCCCTTCATCTTGCTGGCCGCGCTCTTTACGGCCGACGTAAATGCCTGCATGGCACTGCGCGCTGGTGCTGGCGCTTGAGGTCGATGCGCTTTCTCTTCAGGCGCTTGCATTGTCGCCACCGCCGCGCTTGTTGCGGCGCCGGCAGGCTGCGCACTGTGCTTCTTGCCCGTCGAGCGCTTTTTCGAGGCCTTGGCTGGCGCGCCACGAGTGCTGACACCGACCTTGTCGCGCGACGGGCGCAGCGCAGCCTCGTCGCTATCGCGAACCAGGCGAAAGTCGATGCGCCGCCCATCGAGATCGACGCGGCTGACCTGAATATGGACGCGCGTGCCGATGGCATAGCGGATACCGGTGCGCTCGCCGCGCAACTCCTGGCGCTGCTCGTCGAACTTGAAATACTCGCCGCCCAGTTCCGTGATGTGTACCAGGCCTTCGACATACATCTGGTCGAGCGTGACGAAGATGCCGAAGCTGGTGGCTGCCGACACCGTGCCGTGGAACTCTTCGCCCAGGTGTTCGCGCATGTACTTGCACTTGAGCCAGGCTTCGACGTCACGGCTGGCCTCGTCGGCGCGCCGTTCGTTGGCACTGCAATGCAGGCCCGCTGCCTGCCAGGCCAGCAGTTCCTTGCTTGGCGCAGCCGTGGCCTTCTGCGGTTTCTGCGTTGGTGCCCTGGCGCGCGCGGCCAGCCGCTTGGCCAATTTCGCCTCGGCCTCCCCGGGTGTCGGGAGGACCGGCAACTGGTAGCGACTGCGCCCGAGGATGGCCTTGATAACGCGGTGCACCAACAGATCGGGATAGCGCCGGATCGGGCTGGTGAAATGGGTATACGCCTCGTAAGCCAGGCCGAAGTGGCCGGCATTGACTGGGCTGTAAATGGCTTGGCTCATCGATCGCAGCAGCATGGTGTGAATCTGCTGCGCGTCGGGCCGTTCCTTCACGGCGTTGGCGATGGCCTGGAATTCACCGGGTTCCGGATCGTCTGTGATGCTCAAGCCCACGCCCATGGCCTTCAGATACCCGCGCAGCAGCTCCTTCTTTTCCGCCGTCGGCCCCTCATGCACGCGATAGAGCCCCGGCTGCTTGCCCTGGCCGATGAAGTCCGCACTGCAGACGTTGGCCGCCAGCATGGCCTCTTCGATCAGTCGATGCGCCTCGTTGCGCACCCGTGGAACGATCTTCTCTATCCGACCCGCGTCGTCGCTGACGATCTGCGTCTCGGTGGTTTCGAAGTCGACCGCACCGCGCTTGCCGCGCTCCTTGAGCAACGCCAGGTAGACATCGTGCAGATGCACCAGATCCTGCACGCGGTCCTTGTGCCGGCCTGCTTCCGGACCGCGCGTGTTCGACAGGATGGCCGCCACCTCGGTGTAGGTGAACCGGGCATGGCTGTGCATCACCGCCGGATAGAACTGATAGGCCTCGACCACCCCCGCCGCCGTGACCAGCATGTCGCAGACCATGCACAGGCGATCGACGCCGGGGTTGAGCGAGCACAGACCGTTCGACAATTTCTCGGGCAACATTGGGATGACGCGGCGCGGGAAATAGACACTGGTAGCGCGGTCGTAGGCATCGATGTCGATGGCCGAACCGGTCTCGACATAGGCGCTGACATCGGCGATGGCAACGAGAAGGCGCCAGCCATTGGCGCTCTTGGCGCGTCCGGTCTTCGCCGGCTCGCAGTACACGGCGTCATCGAAGTCGCGTGCATCCTCGCCGTCGATGGTCACCAGCGGCACGTCGGTCAGGTCGATGCGCCCCTTCTTGTCGGCGGCGCGAACTTGGTCGGGGAGGCCAATGGCTTCGGCCAGGCAAGCTTCGGAGAACTCGTGCGGCACGCCGTACTTGCGCACCGCGATCTCGATCTCCATGCCGGCATCGTCGATCTCGCCCAGCACCTCGGCGACGCGTCCGACCGGCTGGCCGAAGAGGGCCGGCGGCTCGGTCAGCTGCACCACCACGACCTGGCCGGCGTTGGCGGTACCGGTGGCGCCTTTCGGAATCAGCACGTCCTGTCCGTAACGCTTGTCCTCGGGCGCGACCAGCCAGACGCCGCCCTCGTGCAGCAGCCGTCCGATGATCGGGCGAGCCGGTCGCTCGATGATTTCCACCACTCGGCCTTCCGGGCGACCGCGGCGGTCGAGACGGGCGACGCGTGCCTTGACGCGGTCCTGATGCAACACTGCCCGCATCTCGTTGGCCGGCAGGAAAATGTCGGCTTCGCCATCGTCACGCTGGACGAAGCCGTGGCCATCGCGATGGCCTTGAACACTGCCTTCGACTTCGTCTAAAAGGCCATTGGTTGGTTGACTGTTTTTGATATGATCCTTCACTTTCCTGAAATCAAAACCGGCGTTCGGCCTGGGGGCTTTTGGCTCGTAGGCGTGTATAGGCGAACGATCGGCGGGCCCGGGTGGCGGAATTGGTAGACGCACTAGTTTCAGGTACTAGCGAGTAACTTCGTGGGGGTTCGAGTCCCTTCCCGGGCACCAATTGCAGATTCGCCGGCGCTTGCCTGATTGCGGTTTTGCGTTATTTTCTTGTTGTTGCATAGGGCCTTTGCGGGCCCTTTTTTTTGGCTACGACATCGGGCGCGTGCGCCTTCCAATCGCGCGGCGCGTTGCCCCGGCATCGTGGCGTGCGTGCTGCTCAAACCGGCAGCGCCACCAGGTCGTGCCCCTCGGCACCGACGATGCGGGCCCGGGTGAACTCACCGACCTTCAATGTCTTGCTGGCTTTCTCGGGCGGCAGCAGGCGCACGGTGCCATCGATCTCCGGCGCATCGGCATAGCTGCGGCCCACCGCGCCCTTGCGACCCAACGCCGGCGCTGAGTCGACCAACACCTGCATGGTGCTGCCGATGCGTTGGCGCAGCTTCGCAGCAGAGACCTGCTCGGCCACCTCCATGAAGCGCGCGCGGCGCGCCTCGCGCTCTTGCTTAGGCAACAGCCCAGGCAACTCGTTGGCACGCGCGCCGGGGACCGCGCTATAGGCAAAGCAACCGGCGCGGTCGATCTGCGCTTCGCGAACGAAATCCAGCAGACCTTCGAACTGCGCCTCGGTCTCGCCCGGAAAGCCGGCAATGAAGGTACTGCGCACCACCAGTTGCGGGCAGATTTCGCGCCAGTGCGCCAGCCGGTCCAGGTTCTTCTCGCCGCTGGCCGGCCGCTTCATGGCTTTGAGCACCTCCGGATCGCTGTGCTGAAGCGGCACATCCAGATAGGGGAGCACGACACCCTCGGCCATCAGCGGCAGGATGTCGTCGACGCTCGGATACGGATAGACATAGTGCAGTCGCACCCACGCGCCGTGCGGCGCGGCCAGTTCGCCCAGTTCCCGCACCAGCTCGAACAACCTCGTCTTGATGGGTCTGCCATTCCAGAAACCAGTGCGGTAGCGCAGGTCGACGCCATAGGCCGAGGTGTCCTGGCTGATGACCAGCAGCTCCTTGACGCCGCCATCGAACAGGGCCCGTGCCTCGGTCAACACCTCGCCGATGGGCCGCGATACCAGATCGCCACGCATCGACGGGATGATGCAGAAAGTGCAGCGGTGATTGCAGCCTTCGCTGATTTTCAGATAGGCATAGTGACGCGGTGTCAGTTTGAGCCCGGCCACGCCAAAGGCGCCAGGCACCAGATCGAGAAAGGGGTCGTGCGGCTTCGGGAGATGCATGTGCACCGCGTCCATCACCTCCTGCGTGGCATGCGGTCCGGTCACGGCGAGGACACTCGGATGGAGCTGCCGCACCAGGTTGCCTCCGCCCACGGCCGCTTTGGCGCCAAGGCATCCGGTGACGATCACGCGTCCGTTGCCAGCCAGCGCATCGCCGATGCTGGCCAGGCTTTCTTCGACCGCCTCGTCGATGAAACCGCAGGTATTGACGATCACCAGGTCGGCGTCTTCAAAGGTCTTGGAAGTGCGATACCCCTCGGCGCTCAGTTGCGTCAGGATCAATTCGGAATCGGTCAGAGCCTTGGGGCAACCGAGACTCACGAAACCGACCTTCGGTGCGTTGGCAAGACTCTCTGGCGGTGCCACTGCAATGGATTCACTCATCCAGGTATTGTCAGCGCTCGAGACCGAAGGCTTTGTGCATCTGCTCGGCGCTCTGTTTTAACCGTTCCTGCATCTGTTCCTGCATTTGCGCAAAGGCGCGGCTCGACTGCTCGAAATAGTTGGCCATGGCGCCATCGATCATCGGTGATTGAGTCGCCATGAAGTTCGACCAAAGGTCTGGGGTCACGCCCTGCACCCGCTCTGCCAATTGCGTCTGCATTTCGGTCATGGCCTGGATACTTCGCTCCAGGTAAGCGCCCATGTGGCCCTGAAGCGCCTGACCGTAGAAACGGATGATGTTGGCCAGTACCTGCTCGGAGAATAGCGGCGCACCAGCCGCCTCTTCTTCCAGAACGATCTGCAGCAAGACGCTGCGTGTCAGATCCTGATCGTTTTTGGCGTCTCGCACTGCGAACGGCGTACCCTTCAAAACCAATTCGCGAATCTCGGTCAGGGTGATATAGGTGGACGCCTGTGTATCGTAAAGGCGGCGGTTGGGGTACTTCTTGATGGTGCGCGGGACGACCAACGTCGCGGTCTCGCTGTTTGCCGGCGCTTGTTTCGAAGCTGAGGTCACGTCTGATACTGCGCGTTGCAAGTGGCGCAATCAGCCAGTTCACCGTGAGTCGGCATCACACGCCGGAAATGCAACAAGCTCCTGCGGCCGGCGAGCACCCAGCAACGAGGGCAGTGCTCCTGGCCGGCGACGGGCAAATATGCGCGCGCCCTTTGTTCGGCGCGTTCGAGCGTGATCGGTGCGCCATCCGCCTGTGCCCAAGCTACGTCATCAGCAGCTGACGATCTGCGGCGCTTCTGCTCCAGATCGGCCAGTCCAAACGCCACCCTGGCGAACTCCAACGGCGCGGCGCGTACCAGCGCGGTAAGCCGATGCACCCGGCTGTGCGTTTCAAGTTGAGAATCAACGCCGTCGTCGGTGGTGATCATGGAAGGTGCTCCTGCTGGACCTTGCCGAAGTGGCAAAAGGTAGCACACAAGTCGCAGGACTCAACTGACGGCCATGCCGGGCGAAGCGCCCATTGAGAACAGGAGGTTGCCTCAAAAAAAAGAAAGGAAACGGATAACACCCTGGGACGCGGGGAATGTGCGGCAACCATGAAGACCTACCGCCGCGTTGCAGTCGCCGAAAAAACTGCAACCGTGGTAGGCGCGATTGGACTCGAACCAACGACCCCCACCATGTCAAGGTGGTGCTCTAACCAGCTGAGCTACGCGCCTGGAAAATCAACGGCGAGATTGTAGCAGCGGCCGGTCCGCCGCTCAGCAACGTCGGGCGGCCGACCCGAGCCGACGCGCCGACCGCACGCCGGCCACCTGCGAGACTGCTTTCAAGACCGGCACTAACGCATCGCTGGCGGCGAGCTCCAGAGTGAAGGTCATGTGCGCCAAACCCTTGGCACTGCGGGTCTGTACCCCGACGACGTTCATCTGCTCGCGCGTGAAAATCTCGGAAATGTCGCGCAGCAGCCCCTGCCGATCATCGGCCTCGATGATGGCATCGACCGCATACAACGACGGCCGCTGTGTCGCACTACCGCCTGCTGCACCTGGTGTCGACCACTCGACCTCGATCGTCCGCTCGGGTTGGCGTTCGGCCATCTGCCGAAACTCGCTGCACAGAGCGCGATGCACATTGACCCCATGCCCGCGGGTGACGAAGCCGGTGATGCGATCCGGTGGGGCTGGGCGGCAGCAACGCGCCAACTGGGTCATGAGGGAATCGACGCCGACCACCAACACACCGGCGCGCGTGCCAGCGCGCGGCTTCTTCAGTGCCACGCCGTTGTCTTCGGCAGGAGGCGGCGGCGGACGCAGCAGGCTTTCGATGCTGCGCAGTGACAACTCGTCCTTGCCGACGACGGCGAACAAATCGTTGGCCTGCTTGAACCCCAGGCGAGCCGCGAGTTCGTCCAGATTTTGCGCTGTGCGGCCTTCGCGCTGCAACAGGCGCTCCACCGCATCCCGGCCACGTGTCACCGTCTCCTCCGCGGCCAACGCGTTGAACCAGGCTCGCACCTTGGCGCGAGCGCGGTGGCTGGTGAGGTAGGCGAGATCCTGATTGAGCCAGTCACGCGACGGCCCGCCCTCCTTGGCCGCCGTGATGTCGACGGTTTGCCCGTTGGCCAGCGGCGTATTGAGTGGCACCATCACCCCATCGACCCGAGCGCCGCGGCAGCGATGGCCGAGGCTCGTATGCACGCTGTAGGCGAAGTCGACCGGCGTCGCGCCCTGCGGCAGTTCGACGACGGCGGCGTCGGGCGTGAGGACGTAGATTCGATCGTCGAACAGCCCCTCGGCCTGCCTCGCGCCGGTCAGGTCGCGTTCCCACGCCAGCAATTGCCGCAGCACGGCGAGCTTTGCGTCGTATTCGCCGCCGGCCCACACGCCCGAATAGCCCTTGCTGCCGGCTTCCTTGTAGGCCCAATGGGCCGCCACGCCATGCTCGGCGTGCTGGTGCATCTGCTCGGTGCGGATCTGGATTTCAATGGGCTTGCCGGAGGGCGCGCCCCTCGCATTGCGTTCGTGCACAACGGTGTGCAGCGACTGATAGCCGTTCGATTTCGGCCGGGCAATGTAGTCGTCGAACTCTTCGTGAAGCGGAGCGAAGCGGCCATGCGCCCAGGCCAGAGCACCATAGCAATCGGCGACGCTCGGCACGACGACGCGCAGGGCCAGGATGTCATAGACCCGCTCGAAGCCGACCGCCTTGCCTCTCATCTTCTTGACGATGCTGTAGATGTTTTTCGGGCGTCCCTGCACCTCGGCGCGAATCCCGGCGGCCAGCAATCCGCGCTCCAGTAATTCGCGCAGAGCCGCCACACGGCTCTCTCGCTCGACGCGCTTCTCGTCCAGCAGGTGGGCCACGTATCTGTAGGTGTCGGGCTCGAGAAAGCGAAACGCCAGATCCTCGATCTCCCACTTGATCTGCCAGATTCCCAGGCGACTGGCGAGAGGGGCAAAGACCAGCAGCGATTCGCGCGCCACGCTGGTCGCCACCGGCTTTTTGATGGCCGCGGCGTGTCGAAGCGTCTGCAGGCGAGACGCCAGACGCAGCATGACGACTCGCAGGTCGCGCGAAAACGCCAGCAGCATGCGGCGCACGTGCTCGGTCTGTTCGGCGCTTTGTGCGTCGCCTGTCTCAGGCACCGCGCCGGCTGTCTGAGCGCTGTCTGCCACTTTGCAAAAGCCGGCCGTGAGGGCCTGCTTCTGCACGTCGATCAGCTTCGTCGTCTCCAAGGCCAGCGCGGCGAAGCTGTCGCCAAACCCCTTGGCGATCACCTCGCGCGGACGGTTCAGATGGCGACAGGCATACACCAGGTAGCTCGCCGCCTGCATCGCCTCCGAGCCGCCCATGAGCTGGACGATCCTGGCCACCGCGTCGGCATGCGCCAGGGTGTTTTCGCCGCTGTCCAGTCGTTCCCCGGCAAGCAACGGCTCGGCGAAGGCGCGAGCGCGTTGCAGCATGCGGTCGACAGGCGGCGCCGCGCTGCTTACGACGCTTGACAACGCGTTGGCGCCGGCGACGGCCAGCGCTTCGACATCCTTCACCTTGAAAACGCGCAGTTGCGCCGACATGGTTTCAGCTCAACAGGAAATCGGCAAGCAAAGCGCTTTGGGCCGGTGCAACAAAAGTCGGTGCGTGGCCAACGCCGTCGAATTCAACCAGTCGCGCCTTGGGCCCGCGCTGGGTCATGGCGTTGGCCGTCGCACGCGAAAGGAGGTCCGATTCGGCGCCGCGGGTGACCAGTGTCTCGGCGCGAATGGCGTCGTAGAGCGACCACATGTGAGTTTGGCCCTGCGCCGCCAGTTCGGGAGTGACAGCACGCAACGCCTCGCCGATGGCCGGGTCGTAATGCGGCACCCACCCGCCTGTCGCATCCGCTGGCGATACTTCGAGTGCGACTTCTGCCAGCTTGGCTGTGCCATTGGCGCTGCGTCGACCGGCCTCGACCATCATCGGCCGGCTGAGCGCCAACCATTCCTCGCGCGAATGCGCACCGAAGCTCTTCGATATTTCCCACATCGCAGCTGCGCCCTCCTCAAGCGAGTCATAGCGGCTGCTGCGGCCGGTGTAGCTGCCAATGCGCGCCAGGCCCGCCGCATCGAGTGCCGGGCCGACGTCATTGATCACCAGGCGGCGAATGGGTTGCGCCAGCACGCCATCGGGTTGCCCAGCCAGGGCGATGCCGATCAAGCCGCCCATGCTGGTGCCGACATAGTCGAGCGCGGAGATCGGTGCCTCCTTCTTCAGTTGCCCAATGAGCGCCACCAAATCGGCCACGTACTGCGAGATCTGATAACCGGTGCCGTCGGCAAGCCAGTCGCTTTCGCCGCGACCGACGATATCGGGACAGATGAGCACCAGGGGCCGCGTCGCACGCGCCAACAAGACGCGTGCCAGCACATCGAAATCGCGACCCTGGCGTGTCAGCCCATGCACACAAATGACGACCTGGGGTGCCTGGGTGCCATCGCCGACAGGCGATACCGGCCGAGTCTCTGGCGATTGTTCCCAACGCCAGTACGCCATGCGATGTTTGCCTTTGGCATCGGCGCAGGTCACATGACGCAAGACAGGTTCGAATGCCGCGAGGGAGGTCATTGATGCAAGGATAATCCGTCCACCCGATCGCCACGACCCATCCTGCATATTCAGACCATGCTAAAAGGCAAAACCGCACTTATTACAGGCTCGACCAGCGGCATCGGCCTGGGCATCGCGCGGGCCTTGGCCGAGCAAGGCGCCAACATCGTCCTCAACGGCTTTGGCGATGCCAAGATGCCACAACGCGAACTCGAGGCATTGGGTGCCAAGGTGGCCTACCACGGCGCCGACATGAGTCGGCCCGAGCAAATCGAGGAGATGCTGCGTTTTGCCTTCGACACCTTCGCGCGTGTCGACATCCTGGTTAACAACGCCGGCATCCAGCATGTGGCGCCGATCGAATCGTTTCCGCCGGACCGCTGGGACGCGATCATTGCCATCAATCTGTCGAGCGCCTTTCACACCACGCGGCTGGTCTTGCCTGCCATGCGCGAGGTCAACTGGGGTCGCATCATCAACATCGCATCGGCGCATGGGTTGGTCGCGTCACCGCAGAAAGCCGCCTATGTGGCGGCCAAGCATGGCCTTGTGGGACTCACAAAGACCGTGGCGCTGGAGACCGCCACCAGCGGCATCACCTGCAACGCCATCTGCCCGGGTTGGGTGTTGACGGCGCTGGTGCAAAAGCAGATCGATGCCCGCGCTGCCGAAGGCGGCATCAGCCTGGACCAGGCGCAACGCGATCTCATCGGCGAGAAGCAGCCATCGCTCGCCTTCACCACGCCCGAGCAGCTGGCGGCATTGGCGGTTTTCATGTGCTCGCCGGCCGCGGACAATGTTCGCGGTGTTGCATGGCAGGTCGACGGCGCGTGGACAGCGCAGTAGCCGCTGCGGCGGTCCAATCGGCGGTGGCGCCGCGATGGCGCGACGAGGCGCGCTCTTTCGCCCTCTATTTCAGCTGAACGGACCCTGAGACGGTCACTGTCACCGTGCTCTTGCCTGCTTCGACCGGCAAAGGGGCACTGGCCACGCTGGCGCTTCCCATCTGACGCACCATCATCGGCGTGACCGGCACGCCACTCTCGTTTGCCGACACCGAGACATCGCGCAGCGAGTAGTCGGCAAAGCCCAGTTCGCGGGTCAGCGCCGCGGCCTTGGTTCGGAACTGCCTGATCGCCAGTGACTGCGCCTGCACTTCGCTCGCCGCCCGCTTTTGGCGGCTCAAAGTGAAAGCCACATCGTTGACGACCAGATCGCGAACGTCGCCGGACGCCTGCGTGATCGCGGCGAAGTCCGTGCCTTCGAGAATCAGCTCTGCCGAGCCTTGCCAATTGTTGATCTTGCCGCCTCGGTCGTAACGCGGCGACAGGCTGAAGCGGCCCGTTCTCACCTCCATCTTTTCCGTTGGCGATGCGCCCGGCTCCGTGAGCGCCGCGGCCTTGGCCTTGGCTTTTACCAATGCCGCATCGAGCAGTCTCTTCAGTTGCTCTTGCACGGCAGCCGGATCTTCTCCATCGCGTGTGGCCATGAGCGACACGCGCAAGGTGTCTTGCAAAGCATCGACGCTGGCGCTGGCCGAGAGCTGCAGCACGTTGTGCGGCTGCGCCGACACCGTGGCCGCCGCAGTCGCGGCTGTGAGTTCCTGTGCGCCTGCAAGGCCAAGGGTTGCCATCAAGGTGGCCGCGACAAGTGGTTTGACAGGCAATGTCATGGAACGTTATTTTCTGCTCGTGACCTACGCGTGCGGCAATCGATCTGGTGTAACTTTGTGTCAAACTGAGTGAACGGCAAGAGCTACTCGCACCGCCGATCAGAACCAGTCGCTCGGAAGCTTCATTGCCAACGCCATGACCCAGACGCCCACCCGCCCCGACAAGATCGTCATCGTCGATGACGATGCCCGCATCCGCGACCTGCTGCGACGCTACCTGACGCAGGAAGGCTTTGAGGTGGTGGTCGCCGAAGACGGGCGAGCGCTCAGCCGCGTGCTGTTGCGCGACACGGTGGATTTGATCGTGCTCGACCTGATGATGCCGGGCGAGGACGGCCTCTCGGTGTGTCGCCGCCTTCGCGCGGCGAACGACCGCACGCCGATCATCATGCTCACGGCCAAGGGGGAGGATGTCGACCGCATCGTCGGCCTCGAGGTCGGCGCCGATGATTACCTGGGAAAGCCGTTCAATCCGCGCGAGTTGCTGGCACGCATGCATGCCGTGCTCCGGCGTCGCCCCACGCTGGAAGCGCCCGGCGCGCCTTCGATCGAGGACGAGACCGTCAACTTTGGCCCGTTCCAGTTCGACCTCGGCTCACGCGCCTTGAAACGCGACGGCGAGGAGCTTTCGCTCACCACCGGCGAGTTCGCCATGTTGAAAGCCTTGGTGCGCCATCCGCGGCAACCGTTGTCGCGCGAAAAACTGGCCCAGTTGGCGCGCGGACGCGAGTTCGAGCCCTTCGATCGCAGCCTGGACGTGCAGATTTCACGCTTGCGCAAGCTGGTGGAACCCGACCCGACCACGCCCCGCTACATCCAGACGGTCTGGGGCGTAGGTTATGTATTCGTTCCAGATGGAGCGGCTTGAGCGCCGGTTCTGAGGCCTTTGTCCTTGCCGAAGGCTCCGCGACGGCTTACATTGCCGCGCATGCCAATGCCCATGCCAGCCCCTACTTTTCAGGGAAGCGGCGCGTTGACGCTGCCCGGCCCGTTGGACAGTGGCAGCGCCAGACCCCGACGCGGCTGGCGACGCATCAGCGTCAGCTTGTTCTGGCGCACCTTCTGTTTTCTGGCGTTGCTGCTGACCGGCAGCACCGTCTTGTGGTTACAGACTTTCCGCGCCCTCGAATACGAGCCGCGGGCGATACAGACTGCGCATCAGATCGCTTCGCTGGTCAATCTGACGCGCGCCGGTCTGCTGTACTCGGACGCGATCACACGTGTTTCCCTCATCAAGACGCTGGCCGATCAGGAGGGCGTGCGCATCGTGCCGCACGACCGGGCCGACCTCTTCGAGCCCTATCGTGCCGGCCCGTTGGACAGCCGCATTACCGACGACCTGACCCAGCGTCTGGGTCATGGTGCCTTGCTGGCCGGCCGCGTCAACGGTGAGCCCGGCTTCTGGATCGGCTTTACCATTGGCGCGGAAAGCTGGTGGCTGCTGCTCGATCCGGCACGTTTCAATCGGCTCGACGCGCAGACCTGGGCCGTCTGGCTGGCCACGGCGGTGGTGCTATCGCTGGCCGGCGCTGCGCTGATCACCCGCTTCGTCAATCTCCCCTTGCAGCAGCTTTCAAGCGCCGCCGAGCGCGTGCGAGATGGCGAATACGAAGCGCACCGGCTCGACGAGGACGTGCACACCAGCGAAATTCGTGCGGTCAATGTCGGCTTCAACCGCATGGCCGACCAGCTGGCCAAGATCGAACAAGATCGCGCGGTGATGCTGGCCGGGATTTCGCACGACCTGCGCACGCCGCTGGCGCGCCTGCGCCTGGAAACCGAGATGAGCGTCGTCGACGCCCAGGCGCGCGACCACATGGCAGCCGACATTGCCCAGCTCGACCTCATCATCGACAAATTCCTCGATTACGCTCGGCCAGACAGCATCGAGTTGAGGCCCGTGTCGCTGCGACACGTGGCAGACGCGTGTGCCAATGCAGTGCGCAACGACGAAGAAATCCGCGTCACTGTCAATGTACCGGCGGATATGACCATCCTGGCCGACGAGGTCGAGCTCAGCCGCGTTATCTCCAACCTGCTGGAGAACGCCAGGCGCTACGGCAAGACGCCGGGTACGGGCACAGCCGACGTCACCATCTCGGCCCGGCTGGACCCCGACGCGGTCTGGCTCAAGGTGCGCGACCACGGCCCTGGCGTCGCCGAACAACTGTTGCCGCTGCTGACCAAGCCCTTCTTTCGTGGCGACGCGGCACGCACTTCGGCTGTCGGCGCCGGGCTGGGTTTGTCGATCGTGGCCAAGAACATCGAGCGCATGCGTGGGCGTTTTGCACTCGCAAGCTCGGCCGGCCGCGGCTTGGCGGCACACATCCGCATGCCGCGATATTTTTCGCAAGCCACCGCCGACGGCGGCGCACGCGGCGACATGGGGCGCGGTCCCTGATGATCTGAGCGCCGCTGCGCCGGCGCAGGGCGCGCCTAAAGTCAGGGCCCGCCTAAAATCACCTGCTTCCACCTCACCCCATGCAGGGCGTGAGGTGCTGCGCAATTTCACGTCGCATCGATGCATCTTCCCGCCCTGGCCACCCTCACCCCCGGCAAGCGCTTCACGCTGCCCAAACCTCCGGCATCCGCCGACGCCCTGCTTCTCGCACAATGGGCCCAACGCGCCACGGCGGCCGGCCGCGCCACGGCCGTCTTCACAGCCGATGCCAACGATGCGCAGCGTCTGCTGGATGAGTTGGCATTCTTCGCACCCAAGTTGCGTTGTGCCCTATTCCCCGATTGGGAGACGCTCCCCTACGACAGCTTTTCGCCGCACCAGGACCTGATCAGCGAACGGCTGGCGACGCTCTGGCGCTTGCATCCATACGGCGGCCAGCGCGACGTCGACCTCGTCGTGATTCCGGCCACCACCGCCTTGTATCGGTTGGCGCCGCCTTCTTTCCTGGCCGCCTACACCTTCACGTTCGCCACTGGCCAGAAGCTCGAAGAAGCCAGCTTGAAGGCGCAACTGACACTGGCCGGCTACAGCCATGTGGTCGAGGTGGTGAGCCCTGGCGAATATGCCGTGCGCGGCGGCCTGATCGACCTGTTTCCGATGGGCTCGCGCGTGCCCTTTCGCGTCGATCTGTTCGATGACGTGATCGATTCGATTCGCACCTTCGATCCGGATACGCAACGCAGCCTCTATCCGGTGCCCAACGTGCGGCTGCTCCCGGGGCGCGAGTTTCCTATGGACGAACCGGCACGGGCGCGATTTCGCAGTCGCTGGAGAGAACTGCTTGAAGGCGACCCGACCAAGAGCCGCATCTACAAGGACATCGGCAATGGCGTCGCCACCGCCGGTATCGAGTACTACCTGCCGCTCTTCTTTGAAAATACCGCCACCGTCTTCGACTACCTTGGCGAAGACACGACGGTGGTGCTCCATGGCGAACTCGAACCCGCATTCCTGCACTTCTGGCAGGACACGCGTGAGCGCTATCGCCTGGTTCAAGCCGACCCGGAACGGCCGGCACTGCCGCCAGAGGCCTTGTTCCTTGGCGCCGATCAGTTCCACCTGCGCGCGAAAGCCCATGCGCAACTGGCGATCCGCCCTGTCGCTTCTTCCGCTGAGGCGACTGAGGTTGATGACGGGAACGCCAGCTTTGCGCCGCTGCCGCCGATCGCAGTGGCTCGGGCGGCCGACGATCCGCTCGCGCCCTTCAAGCAGCACCTGCAAAGCACCCCGCATCGGGTGTTGGTGCTGGCCGAGAGCGCGGGTCGTCGCGAGAGTTTGCTGGACTATCTGCGGGCGAGCGGGGTCATATTGCCTGCCTTCGACTCGCTGGCCGAATTCGAGGTAAGCCAGGAGAAGCTCGGCATCGCGACAGCGGCGCTGGCCACTGGCTTTGCCTGGCGCGACAGAGGTATCGACTTCGTTACCGAGACCGAGCTGTTCGCGACGCCGCCATCGACGCGTCGGCGCCATCGCAGGCAGGAGCAGGTCAGCGATGTTGAAGCGCTGATCAAGGATCTGAGCGAACTCAACATCGGCGACCCGATCGTGCACAACGCGCATGGCATCGGCCGTTACCGCGGGCTGGTGCACATGGATCTGGGCCAGGGCCGGGCGGACGACGGCTCACCGCTCCTGCAGGAGATGCTGCATCTGGAATACGCCGACAAGGCCACCCTGTATGTGCCCGTGGCGCAACTGCATATGGTGAGCCGCTACACCGGCGTCAGTGCCGACGAGGCGCCACTGCACAAGCTCGGTTCAAGCCAATGGGAAAAAGCCAAACGCAAGGCGGCCGAGCAGGTGCGCGACGCGGCCGCCGAGTTGCTCAACATCTACGCGCGTCGCGCCGCACGCGAGGGACATGCCTTTCGCTTCGTGCCGCAGGACTACGAGAGCTTCGTCAGTGACTTCGGCTTCGAGGAAACTGCCGATCAGAACGCGGCGATTCACGCGGTGATTCAGGACATGATCTCGCCGCGCCCGATGGACCGGCTCATCTGCGGCGATGTCGGCTTCGGCAAGACCGAGGTCGCATTGCGCGCGGCTTTCGTCGCCGTCACCGGTGGCAAGCAGGTGGCGCTGCTGGCTCCGACCACGCTCTTGGCCGAACAACACCATCAGACATTGATGGATCGATTTGCCAAATGGCCGATCCGTATCGCCGAGATGAGCCGGTTTCGCTCGGCCAAGGAGATCAGCAACGCCGCGCACGGCCTGGCTGACGGCAGCATCGACATCGTCGTCGGCACGCACAAGCTGCTTGGCGACAGCGTCAAGTTCAAGGACCTGGGGCTGCTCATCATCGACGAGGAACACCGCTTCGGCGTGCGCCACAAGGAGGTGATGAAGGCCATGCGAGCCGAGGTCGACGTGCTGACGCTAACGGCAACGCCGATTCCGCGAACGCTCGGCATGGCGCTCGAAGGCATGCGTGACCTGAGCGTCATTGCCACGGCGCCGCAGCGGCGGCTGTCAATCAAGACCTTCGTGCGCACCGAGGGCAACGGCGTCATTCGGGAAGCGGTGCTGCGCGAACTGAAGCGTGGCGGCCAGATTTACTTCCTGCACAACGAAGTCGCCACTATCGAGAACCGCCGGGCCCGCCTGCAAGAGCTGCTGCCGGAAGCGCGCATCGCCGTCGCCCACGGGCAGATGCCCGAGCGCGAACTCGAGCGCGTGATGCGCGACTTCGTGGCGCAGCGCTTCAACCTCTTGCTTTGCTCGACCATCATCGAGACGGGTATCGACGTGCCGAGCGCCAACACCATCGTCATGAGCCGCGCCGACAAGTTCGGCCTCGCGCAACTGCATCAACTGCGCG
>JBDSYU010000057.1:0-11348 GCA_039925525.1 Variovorax sp. | reverse complement strand
GTCAGCCGACCCGACGGGGCTGAACTGGTGCTTGCATCTCGAGGGTTACCAGGTGCCGACGCAGCTGGCATCGATCGAACAGGCGCGCGCGCGTGGCTTCACCACGAGCATGCAATCGACCGGCTTGCCGCCGCAATGGCTGCGGCAATATCGCAATCGCATGTTCGAAAGTTTCGACATCGTCATGCTGCATCAGGAATCACTCGATTACGTGGGTCTTGGCAAGGATGATCCGACATCGAGCATCCGCCGGCTCGCCGAGCTGGCGAAGGCGGCGCGTGCGCCATGGCCGCGCATCGTCGTCGTTACGCTGGGCAAGCATGGGGCCGCCGCGGTGACTCAAGATGGCGCCGTGGTGTGCGCTCCCGCCTTGCCGGTCACGGTGGTGGATACGACAGGTGCTGGAGATTCCTTCGTCGGCTGCTTTCTCGCCGTCTGGTTGAACTGCGCCGACGCCGCGCTTGCGATTCGCCTCGCCTGCATAGCCGGCAGTCTGCAGGTGACCCGGTTCGGCGCGCAAGAAATCCGGCCCAGCGCCTCGACGCTGGCGCGTCTGGCACCGCAGGCCGCTGCCGCAGCGACACATGCATGATTCATTTTCCACAGGAGCGGATACTTGAACACGTCCATTTATCAGCCCAAGCCTTCTGCGGTCGAGCGCATCTTTGGCCGCACCAAGGCCGTCATCGGCGTGATCCACTCGCTGCCATTGCCGGGCTCACCCCACTATGACGGCGAGTCGATCGAGTCGATCTGTCGCTTTGCCTGCGACGAGGCCGAACGCTATCGCGCCGGCGGGGTCGACGGGCTGATCGTCGAGAACCACGGCGACATCCCGTTTGCCAAGCCCGATGAACTGGGCCCTGAAACGGCGGCATGCATGGCCGTGATGGCCGACCGCGTCAAGCGTGAGAGTGGCCTGCCGATCGGCATCAATGTCCTGGCCAACGGCGCCGTGGCCGGCATCGCGGTCGCGAAGGCCAGCGGTGCTGCGTTCGTGCGAGTGAACCAATGGGCCAACGCTTACGTCGCCAACGAAGGCTTCATGGAAGGCAAGGCCGGGGCGGCAAGCCGCTACCGCACCTGGCTGCGCGCACGGGATGTGGCCATTTTCACCGACGTGCACGTCAAGCATGGTGCCCATGCCATCGTCGCCGACCGCTCGATTCCCGAGTTGACACAGGACGCCGAGTTCTTCGATGCCGATGCCGTGATCGTCACCGGCCAGCGAACCGGCGACAGCGCCAAGCTGGACGAGTTGGGCGCCGTGAGATCCGCCACGACGCTGCCCGTGCTAGTCGGCAGTGGCGTCAACCCCGACAACGTCGAGGCCATCTTCGGCCATGCCGACGCCGTGATCGTCGCCAGCGCGTTGAAACACGGCGGCAGTTGGTGGAACGCCGTCGATCCAGCAAGGCTGGCGCATTTCATGTCGGTGGTGCACCGCGTGCGCGCCAGGGTCGAGGCCGCATGACGAAGGTTTTTGTCATTGGCAATGCCACGGTCGACGTGATTCAGCACGTCGAGCGATTTCCATTTGCCGGCGAAACCTTGCTATGCGAGGCCCTGACGATTTGCGCGGGGGGCAAAGGCCTGAACCAGGCGATTGCTGCAGCGCGGACAGGGGCCCGCACCGTGTTGCGTTCGCCACTGGCTACCGACGGGAATGGCGATCTACTCAAACGCACGGCTGCATCGGAGACCGATCTGGCCGCGGACTGGTTGATCGTCGAGCCCCCGACCGATGTGTCCAGCATCTGGATCGCCGCCACCGGGGAAAACATGATCGTCAGCTCGGCGGACGCCGCGGCTTTCATGACGCCGGCGCACATTGCAGCGACATGCTCCGAGATCGTGCCGGATGACTTGCTGCTGCTGCAGGGCAACCTTTCCGAAGCCACCACCGCTGCCGCCATTGCGCTGGCGCGAAAAAAGGGTGCGCGGGTCCTGCTCAACACCGCGCCGATGCAAGCCTGGATGCGGCCGCTGCTGGCCGATGTGGATCTGCTAATTGCAAACGAGATCGAAGCGCGCGAACTTTCAGAAGGCGCCGATGATGCGGCAGCGGCGCTTTTGAGAACCGGCGCGCGGGTCGTTGTCATCAGCCGCGGCCGCCATGGCGCCTTGCTGGCGACGCGTGCGGGACAATACGCGATGCAGCCACCCGTGGTTCAAGCGATCGACACCGCCGGTGCGGGCGACGTCCTGACTGGCACCCTGGCCGGGCTTCTGGCGCAAGGCAGCGAAGTGCACGAGGCACTGCCGCTTGCGATCGCCGCAGCTTCACTGTCGGTAACGCGAGCGGGCACGACGCCATCGTTTCCGAGCCGGGCCGAGTTCGCCGAGCTGAAGGCGCGGCCTTACATTCATGCCGACCCGAAGGAGACTGTTCGTGCGTGATTTGCATCTACCCGGCCGCTCCGTCGCCATGGGCCATCGCGGCGCAGCAGCCACATCGCACCCCCTGTCCACGGCTGTCGCGATCGAGACGATGCGTCATGGCGGCAATGCGATTGATGCGGCCGTCACGGCGTGCATCCTGCAATCGGTGCTGGAGCCGCACAACACCGGCTTGGGTGGCGATTGTTTCGCGCTCGTCTGGAAGGCCAAGGAACGCCGTCTTTACGCCCTGAACGGCGCCGGTTACGCGCCGGAACGCCTCAGTGACGCATGGCTGCTGAGCCAGGGGGCACATGCGATCGGCAGCGAGGATATCCACGCCGTGACCATTCCCGGCGCTGTCGATGCCTGGCAGCGCCTGCTCTCGGATCACGGAACCACCAGTTGGGCCGGCGCCTTCGAGCCCGCCATCGACTATGCGGAGCGCGGCTTCGTGCTGGCCGAACGAGCGGCCGTCGACTGGGCCGCTCAAACAGGGAAACTGCATCGAGATCCCGGCGGACGGGCACATCTGCTGGACGCCAGCGGTCGCGCGCCGCGCGCGGGCGATCTGGTGCGCCTGCCGGCATTGGCCCGCACCATGCGACGCATCGTGCAGAGCGGCGCTGACGATTTCTATCGCGGCGAATTGGCGGGGACGCTGGTTGCATCCCTCAACGCTTTGGGCGGAAGGCATACACGGGCTGATTTCGCCGACTATGCAAGCTTCTACGTCGACCCGATCTACACCGCCTATCGAGGCGTGGAGCTCGCGCAGATACCACCCAGCGGACATGGGCTCACCGTGCTGGTCATGCTCAACATCCTGGCGCTGTTCGATCACCAAGGTCTCGATCCGGTCGGCGCCGACCGCTTTCACCTGCAATGCGAAGCGAGCCGGCTTGCTTACCGCATGCGTGACACTTTCGTCGCCGACCCGGCGTTTGCCCATGTACCGGTCGACGAACTGCTGTCAGCGGGCTTTGCCCGGGATCTCGCAGCAAAGATCCGGCAGGACCGGACCCTGCCGGATGATTTCGCGCTGCCGGCACTGGCACAACGCGACACGGTCTATCTCAGTGTTATCGATGGCGAAGGCAACGCCTGCTCGCTGATCAGCTCGCTGTTCTTCGCCTTTGGCAGCGGCCAAGTCTGCCCGCAAACCGGCATCACCTTTCAAAACCGGGGCGCCGGCTTCAGAGTCCAGCCCGGCCATCCCAACAGCGTGCAACCGCGCAAGCGTCCACTGCACACGATCATTCCTTCGATGGCGATGCAGGATGGTCGGCCGTTGCTCTGTTTCGGCGTCATGGGCGGGGCCTACCAGCCCGTCGGCGTTGTCAATGTCTTGCAGAACATCGTCGACTTCAGCATGGACGTGCAAGAGGCGCTCGACGCACCACGGGGCTTTCGCTACACCGGTCCGTTCGAAGCCGAGCGTGGCATCACGCAAGCCACCCTGCAGGAACTGGCCCTCAAGGGGCAACCGGTGGCACGCTCTTCCGTCCCCTTCGGTGGCGGCCAGCTGATCGCCATCGATCCGGTCACCGGCGTCCTGAGCGCCGGTTCCGACCCGCGCAAGGATGGCGCGGCCATCGCTTATTGATCGAGTCGGTCGGCCCGTGCGGGCGCCATGCGGTCTTCGTCGCCGGCCGACCGCAGCAGATCCTGCAACAGGCCGGAGGCGCCGAAGCGGAAGTTCGCCGGGACCAGCCATTGCTCACCCATCATGCGGCGCGCCAGTTCCAGATAGCTTTGTGCATCGGCCAGCGTTCGGACGCCACCGGAGGCTTTGAATCCCACCGACCGTCCCCTTTCCCGAATCACCCCCAACATCGTCTCGGCGGCCGCAAGCGTGGCATTGACCTGCACCTTGCCGGTCGATGTCTTCAGAAAATCGGCGCCGCCACGAATCGCCAGTTCGCTGGCGCGCTCGATCATGGCTGAAGTGCCCAGGCACCCGGACTCGATGATGACCTTCAAGACGCGATCTCCCGCGGCCTCACGGCAACGGGTGACGAGCTCGAGACCGATCTGCCCATCGCCATCGAGCAAGGCGCGCCAGGGAAAGACGACGTCGACCTCGTCGGCACCGGCGCGCACTGCAGCCGCCACCTCGCGTGCGGCTTCGGCAGATCTCGCGTCGCCTTGCGGAAAGTTCGCCACTGTCGCGACGGCGACCGAGCCTTGCAAAGGCCGCAAGGCGTCGCGCGCAACCGACACAAATCGTGGAAAGACACACAGCGCGGCAACCCGAGCCCACGGCGTTTCGGCCCGCGCCGCAAGCGCGCGAATGTCTTGTTCCGTGTCGGCATCGTTGAGCGACGTCAGGTCGATCAAACGTATCGCCAGAATGGCATCTGCTTTGTCGCTCATCTGCATGAGTCAAATGTAAACCGGCGCAAATCGGCGAGTGCGGGCATCTCGCCGCCGGCGCACGTCCTGCGCTTCATCACTGTATATTCGTCCAGTGGAAATTCAACGCAAGCTCGCCATCCTCGCCGACGCCGCCAAATACGATGCGTCGTGCGCTTCGAGCGGAACCAGCAAACGCCATTCGCTGGGCGCACGAGGCATCGGCTCGACCGAAGGATCGGGCATCTGCCACAGCTATGCGCCCGACGGGCGGTGCATCTCGCTGCTGAAAATCCTGCTCACCAACTTTTGCCAGTACGACTGTATTTACTGCGTGAATCGGGTGAGCAGCAACGTGCCGCGTGCGCGCTTCTCGGTGGACGAGGTGGTGCAACTCACTCTCAACTTTTATCGCCGCAACTGCATCGAGGGCTTGTTCCTGTCGAGCGGCATCATCCAGAGCCCCGACTACACCATGGAGCAACTCGTCGAGGTTGCTCGCGTACTGCGCGAGGTACATGACTTTCGCGGCTATATCCACTTGAAGACCATTCCCGATGCGGCGCCCGAGCAACTGGCACGCGCCGGTCGCTACGCCGACCGACTCAGCATCAATATCGAGTTGCCGACGCAGCAGGCGTTGGTGGCACTGGCTCCCGAAAAAGACAGCGTTGCGATCAGACGCTCCATGGCCGGCTTGCGCGTTCTCATCGACGATGCGAAGCAGGCGGCCTCTGAAGCGCGCCGAGCGCCGAGCGTGTCGCTGGCCGGACGCCCGGCGCGTCGGGCCAAGGCACCTACCTTCGCGCCGGCCGGCCAGAGCACACAGATGATCGTCGGCGCCGACGCCAGCGACGATCGCACCATCCTGGCGACCAGCGCCAACCTGTATGGCGCCTATCGGCTTCGACGGGTGTACTACTCGGCCTTCAGCCCGATCCCCGATGCATCGGCCGCGTTGCCGCTCGTTGCTGCGCCACTGTTGCGCGAGCACCGGCTGTATCAGGCCGACTGGTTGATGCGCTTCTATGGCTTTGCCCACGACGAGATCGTGCCGGCGGCGGATGTTGCCGCAGGCGGCGGCATGCTGTCGCTCGAGTTCGATCCAAAGCTGGCCTGGGCACTAGCGCACCGGGCGCAGTTTCCTGTCGATTTGAATTACGCGCCGCGCGAGATGCTGCTGCGCGTGCCCGGCCTCGGCGTCAAGGCCGTCGAGCGCTTGCTGGCGGCACGGCGCGTGCGCCGATTGCGCGCAGCTGACCTGGCTCGACTGCATGTGCCGATAAAGAAAGTGCTGCCCTTCGTGCTGCTGGCTGATCATCATCCGGGCCGCGCGCTGGACGCTGCGGGGTTGCCGGCGCACCTCGCTGCGCCACAGCGGCCGGCCCCTGTGCAAACTTCACTGTTCGCCGTGTAGCTGCACGGGCAAAGCATGGCCGGTTCATGGCGCTTGCCTACACACCGAACGATCCTGCCCAGTTAACTTCGTGGGCATGCTGCGCACCGTCTTGCTGTCGAACGAAACCGACTGGCCGGGCTTCAGGCAGCGCGCGCGTGAGCTGCTCATCGAAGGCGTCGCGCCGCCGGAGATCACGTGGCACACACCGGCCGATGCGGCCGGTGATCTGTTCGCTGCCTCCAGCCATGCCGGCGACACCGCCGCGCAGCCCGCAAGCGTGCAGCCCGATCCGCCCGCTACTGCATCAGCCGACATCACCACCCGGCCCCAGCCAAACCCGACGTCGCCGCTCAGCGTCTCGCCCGTCTTCCTGCGCTTGTGCGAAACAGTGATGCTGCATCGTGACCCCGGACGTTTCGCGCTGCTGTACCGCTTGCTGTGGCGCCTCGCGCGCGAAGCGGATTTGCGCCACGACCCGCTCGACGCCGACCGCGTGCAGGCGCAACATATGGCGCAGGCCGTACGCCGTGATCTGCACAAGATGAAAGCCTTCGTACGCTTTCGGCAGGTCGTGCGACCGGATGCGCCCGAGCCGCTGCACGTGGCCTGGTTCGAGCCGGAGCACCACATCGTCGAAGCGGCGGCGCCCTTTTTCATGCGGCGTTTCGCGCAGATGCGCTGGGCCATCCTGACGCCCGAGCGCTGCGTACGCTGGGACGGCGAGCGGCTCGAGTTCAGCCCCGGCGCGCAGCGCAGCGACGCGCCGCCGCCGGATGCCGACGAGGCACTGTGGCTCACCTACTACCGCCACATCTTCAACCCGGCACGGCTCAAGCTGGCGATGATGCAAAAGGAAATGCCGCGCAAGTACTGGCATAACCTGCCGGAGGCGGCGCTGATCTCGCCGCTGGCCGCTGGCGCGCATGCCGCCAGTGGGCGGATGATGGCTGCGCTCCCGACCGAACCCTTGCGGCGCATCGCCAGGACCGCGCCTGTTTGTTCTGCCGAGACCACCGCGATGATCGCCGACGCCCGCGACGACATCAACCCTTCGAGTTCCTCGCGCACCAGTTCGATCGACGCCATGCGCGCGATATCGAGTGCGCCTCTCACCGCCCTGAGCGCCCTCAAGCAGGCCACCGACCGCTGCCGCGAATGCCCGATCGGCGAACACGCCACGCAGTCGGTATTCGGCGAGGGTCCGGCCGGCGCCGTGTTGATGGTGGTCGGCGAGCAGCCGGGCGACCAGGAGGATCTGCGCGGACGCCCGTTCGTTGGCCCGGCAGGCAAGCTGTTCGATCAGGCCGTCGCGCAACTCGGTTGGTCGCGCGCGCAGTTGTATGTGACCAACGCCGTCAAGCACTTCAAGTTCGAGTTGCGGGGCAAGCGCCGCATCCACAAGACGCCGACACAGCGCGAGGCCGCGGCCTGCCTGCACTGGCTGGAAAGCGAGATTGAGCAGGTGCGCCCTCGCGCCATCGTTGCTCTCGGCGCCACCGCCGCCCGCGCCCTGCTTGGTCGGCAGGTGGCGGTGATGCGCGAGCGCGGCCAATGGCACAACAGCCCCCGCGGGGAGCGGGTGCTTGTCACGCTGCACCCGTCGGCGCTGCTGCGCGGCGACCCGGCCGAGCACGAGGCCGCTTATGCGCAGTGGCTGCGCGACCTGTCTTTGGCCAACGAGATCGTGGGCGTTTCTTCCGCCGATCCGCTGAGCCGCTGACCCATGATGTGTGGCGCTACTTGCTGTACTTCTCCGCCACCTTCAGGAAAGCGTCGAGGTCTGCTTGCTGCGTCGGCGTGGTTGTCAGCAGCGGCTTGGCCACTGCGAGCGACTTCTCGTTGAAAACCTTGGCATCGGCTGGCGACAGTTCCAGGGCTGTTCCACCGTTCTTCTTCCACACGTCGACCGCCTTGGCCATGTCGTCAACGCCCCACTTGACCATCGCGGCGTCGGCTTTGCGCGCCTCTTCAAACACCATGCGCTCCAAATCGGGGCCGATGGTCTTCAGGAAATTCCGGTTGATCAGCGCCACCGCTACCGCCCAGCTGTCGGGCAGCGTGGTGTAGGTCTTGGCCACATCGTAGTACTTGAACGCGACGAACAGATTCGGCGCCGCCCAGACCCCGTCGATCGTCTTGTTCTGCAAGGCCGGCAGCACTTCGCCGAAAGGCATCGACAGCGGCAATGCGCCGAATTCTTTCATCTGCGCCAGCTGAATCGGTGAGCCCGGCACTCTGATTTTCTGGCCGCTGAAGTCCGCCAACGCGGCGATCGGCTTGTGCGAAATGATGGCGTAGGGCGCCGCCGGAATCACCGTCAGCACCGCCACGCCCTTGCCTTCGCCGAAGCTGGCCAGGCGCTTCTGACTCTCCGGGTCGGTCAGCACTTGCGTGGTGTGTGCGGCGCTCTTGAACAGGCCGGGTGCCGCCATCACCGAGAACCGCGGCTCGATCCCTTCAAAGAATCCCGAAGCGTTCATCGACACCTCGATGGTGCCAAGGGCCACGCCTTCGATGGTGCGCGGAATCGAACCGAGCTGGCTCGACGGATACACCTCGGCCTTGATCTTGCCGCCACTGGACGCCTCGATGCCACGCTTGAAGGTATTGAGCCACTCGAACAACACGTCGTTGTTGGTCGAAGTCGACAGCTTCATGGTGTAGGTCTGCGCCATGGCCAGCGGCGCCGCCATTCCAGCGCCGACGACAAGCGCGGCGGCGCACAAGGTCTTGAACAATCTCATCGAAGTCTCCAGTTGAAAAAATCAAATGTCAGTTACCCATCAGCAAGCGCATGCTGCCCAGCGAGATCGCCGGAATATACGTAATTAAACCAAGGGCCACCAAGTACAGAAAAAAGAAGGGCACGATGCCGCGGTAGATCGTCTGAATCGGCATCTTCAACACCGATTGCGCCACGAAAATGTTCATGCCGAAGGGGGGCGTGAACAGGCCGATCGCCAGGTTCACCATCACCACGATGCCGAAGTGCACGCCATCGATGCCGGCGGCCTTCACCAACGGCACCAACAGCGGGCTGAGCAACAGAATCGCCGACAACGGATCGACGAAGCAGCCCACGATCAACAGCAACACGTTGATCGACAGCAACAAGATCCATGGCGCCACATCGGCCGCCTTCATTGCCGCGACCAGCGCGGCCGGCACCTGATTGGTGGTGAGCAACCAGGCAAAGACGCTGGCGCAAGCGACGATGATCAGCACCTGCGCCGTGAAACGCACCGTGGTTGCAGCCGCCGCGAAGATGTCGGCAAAGCTGAGCTCGCGATAGACGAAGCGCGTGACAACGGCGGCGTACACCGATGCCACCGCCGCCGCCTCCGTCGGCGAGAAAACGCCGCCGTAGATGCCGCCCAACACGACCACCGGCGCGCCCAGCGCCCAGGCGCCCCGCCAGGTGCTGCGCGCCAGTCGCGAAAGATCGAAGGCCGAACCAACGCCGATGCCATGGCGTCGCGCAAACCACATCACATAAGACGCCAGCAACAGAGCGATGAGCAAACCCGGCAGCACGCCCGCCGCATACAGGCGCGGCACCGATTCCTGCGCGGCGGAGCCATAAACGATCATCGGGATGCTGGGCGGGATGATGACGTCGATGGCGCCCACGGCGGTGATGAGGCCGGCTGAGAAACGTTCGGGGTAGCCGCCGGCCTTGAGCGCCGGCATCATCACGCGACCGATCGTCGCCACACCGGCGGCGCTCGAGCCCGAGATCGCGCCGAAGATGGCCGACGTGCCCACCGTCGTCACGCCCAGGCCGCCGCGCACCGAACCGACGCCGGCCTCGACAAAATCGACCAGCCGCTGTGCCACCGAACCCCGCCCCATCAACTCGCCTGCGTATATGAAAAACGGCACCGCCAGCAACGCATAGGAATCGACGCCGCCGAACAGATTCTGGTGCAACACCACCAGCGGCAAGTGGAGCGCCAACGTGATGGCCGCTGTCACCGAAGCCAGCAGCACGAGGAAGATCGGGAAGCCCAACACGAGTAGCAGCAGCGGCAGCAAGCCCAAGGTCCAGGCAATGGCGCTCATACGTGCGCTCCGTTTTCGATTCGTACAGGCGGTGGTGCGTTCGGGGTTGCGGGTCCTTTCGGCGCACGCAGCAAGGCCATGAGTTGCACCAGCGCCGCCAGCGTCATCAACGTGAAGCCGAGCGTGACGCTGGTATGCGCGATCCACACCGGAAAATGCGCGTTGTCACTGATGATGTTGAGCGCCTTCATGCGCAGCACGAAGTCGAGCGACAGCTTGGCGACGAGACCGCCCAGGCCGATCAGCAGCAGCAGCTCGACCACGCCCAGGATGCGGCGCAGGCGCGGAGTGAAGTTCTGCAAGAGCACATCCATGCGCAGGTGCAAGCCATGCACCGTGACCACAGGCGCGCCGAGAAAGGCGATCGCCGCCATCAGATACACCTGCAACTCATCCGCACCCGACCACGCGACTCCAAACACGTAGCGCCCGAGCACGGTCGCGAAGTTGATCAGCACCGCGGCGATCAGGGCCGCGGCCAGCAGCTTTTCGAGCGCGACGGCAACGCGCAGCACCGGGCCGGCAGACGTCACCGAGGGCCCAGCCAAGGAGGGCTCTAGCGGTTCGCTCACGACAGCGCCTCGGCGCGCGACATCGGCGCTTGCCTCGGCGCGTCCAAGTGGGTGTCCTTTGATTCGCTCGGCGCCAGCGGGATCTGCCCCCGAATCAGATCGGCCGCGCGCTCGGCGATCATCATCACCGGTCCATTGATGTTGCCGCCGACCATGTCGGGCATCACCGACGAGTCGACCACGCGCAGGCCCTCGACGCCATGCACGCGCAAGTCGGCGTCGACCACCGCCATCGCATCGCTCGCCAGGCCCATGCGGCAGGTGCCAAGCGGATGGTGCACGGTGATCGCCGCAGCGCGGATATGCGCCTCGATGTCGGCGTCGCTGTCCTTGCCCGGCGCCGGCGCGATCTCGCTTTCGATGAAGCGCGCCAGCGCCTGCTCACGTGCGATGGCCCGCACCATGTGCACGCCAGCGCGCAAGTTGTGCCAGTCGGACGCCGCCGCCAGAAAGTTCTGATGGATCTTCATCGGCTGCGCCGGATCGGTGGAAGCCAGCGCCAGGTGACCCCGGCTTTGCGGGCGCAACAGCACCACCAACAGCGAGAAGCCATCCTGATAGGGGGCCTTGAACGGCGGCAG
>JBDSYU010000056.1:0-17291 GCA_039925525.1 Variovorax sp. | reverse complement strand
CGCTGCGCCCCTCCGCAAGAGCGAGCACATCGACTGGTTCCCGGGCGCTCTGCAGCACGCTCCGCGTCTGGCAGAGCGCGACGCGCCGCAACGAGCACACGTCCGCAAAATAGTCCGCATACGCGGCAGCCTCGCGCTCGGCGGCCTGCGGCGTCAGCTGGCCTTTGACCTTGCGCAAGTTGCTCACGAGCGCATCGAATGCCGGGCTTCTGCGCACCCGCAGCGTGGGCCTGAGCGCATTCTCCGGATAGAGAAAAACCTGCATCGCGGCGCGCCAGGTCGCGTAGGAACCGATCCATTGCCACTGTTCATCGAAGTGATCCGCATCCAGCGTGAGCGCGTCGTCCTCCAGCAAGCCGTTGCGCGCACCGAACAGCATCCCCTGGATTGTCTCGATGGCCTGCGCGACACGCGTCGTCGTTTGGCAGCCCCCTGCCTGCACGTCGATTTGCAGGTACCCGGTCAGCGCGTTGGGCGTTCGCAGGTTGATGTTGCCGACGGTCCGGGCCGAGATCCGCAGCTCGTCGCGCATCTGCACCAGCACGCGCTCCTCGGTCGCATCCGCGGCTTCCAGAAGCCCCGCGATCACCGCCTGCTCCTGCTCGGTCCGAGAGCGCAGCGTGTCTTCCCACTTGTGGCGCGCCGCGGCGCTGGCACGCCACTTCTGGGCAAGCCACTCCAGCGCACCGCCTGCGAACGAGGCGGTGCGGACGCGGAAATAGTCCGGGCTCAGGGTGATGCCCGCATCGGGCACCTGGGGATTGCGCGCTTCTTCGTCGCGCCAGACTGCGTACTGCACATATTTCTTTATTCTCCCGACGATGATCGAATAGAGCTCGCTCCATTCCGAGTCGAGGATGGGGTCGCCGTTGCGTTCGAGGACGACGATATGGCTCATATAGTCGAATGCGTCTTCCTCCAGCCGAAGCGGCACCAAAAGCGGCGCGATGTCCTCCCCTGCGTCCTTTTTCTGCAGTAGGCGAAGCAGAACGGGAACGGTGATGCCCTCCATTCCCGTCGCGCCCAGAAAGAACACGTTGGTCTGTAGAACGGCGAGCAATTGAGTGAGATCCGACGTCCTGCGGACCTGATCCAGCTCGCCAATCGTGGTCACTATCCATACCTGGCGGTCCTCCAGGAAATCGAGAGCGCTCCAGGTGGCCTTCGGGCGCGCGGAGCGCGGCATGGGAGCCGGCGTCGTGTCCCTGAGATCGGCGAGGCCGACGAGGTCCGGATCGATAAGCGGCGTCTCGCCCAGCAGAGGCGCCGCGGAGTGGTCCTGTTCATGCCATTTCGACCGGAGGTAGTGCATGCGCCAAGTCAGGATGTCCGGCGTCACGTCCGGGTCGAGCGCCGGGCGCTTGGTGTCGCGCAACCCGAACAGTTGCTCGAGCTGCTCTTCGGAGAGCTTGCTCGGCCAGACCGGCTGAGCGGGGGTTTGAAGATCCGTATCGAGAAACAGGCGGTCCAGCTCGTCCGGATCGTTCGGCAAGGCGCGCTGCGGATGTAGCCGGATGCCGAGGCGCGCCGCGACCGCCTGCCGCTTCACCGGGTCAGCCACGCTGCGCATCTGTCGGACCTCGTCGAACGAAGTGCCGATCTTCTCTAGCAGCATCGCGTACGCCGTCTCGAGATACCACGGCGATGTCGAGGTGCCCTGCGGCGCCGGGAGATACTGGCGCAGCACCTCGATACAGATACGCACCTGCCGGACTCTTTTCTCCATCAGTTCGCAGGTCGCAGGCAGATCGCGAAACGGCTGGTGAAAGCGATTCTGGAGCAAGGTCAGGGTGACGGCATTCCCGCTATTTTTCAGGTGGCGCAACGCAAAATCCAGCAAGTCCGCGAGATAGGCCATCGGGCTGGTCGCGTCCTTGCACTTCTCGCAACCGCAGCCCGCCGGAATCGCCTTTTCCATCAAGGCCGCGTATTTCGTTTCGGCGCGCCCGCCGGCATTCACGCGGAAATCGGTGATCCTGCCCTCGAGGAAGCGCGTCTGCGCGGTGGCGGCCGCGTGCAGCGCTTCTGCATCGCCGGCTTCCATGGTCTTGCTGAGAGATGCGATGAAGGCACGGGAAGTCACGCCCGCGATGCCGGCGAGGCTCGAATAGCCCGCCTTGAGCAGCGCGGCGTTCGTCGCCGGCGTGCTCGGGAGCAGCGCCAGTTGCGCATGCGCCTCGAGAAGAGGCACCGCGGGATCTGCCGACGCAACGGCCAAGCCCTGGACATTGCGCAGGCCGCCCGTGCGGCGGACATCGGCGAGCGTGCGTATGCCGTGCTTGTCCAGCCCCGCCAGAAACGCCGGTGCAAGATTCAGCTTCAGCTCGGCGGCGATGTCGTGCAGGCTCGCGGGCTTCTTCGGCGCGATGGCCAGATCGATCGTGACCTCGGCCGCTGCGTTGCGGTGAACCGGCGATACGACGATCGCCGCTCCCTGGCGATCGAAGACCCGGACGATGATGTCTGGCCCGCCCGTTTCACCCTTGCCGATGCGCTCGGCGGTGAACCGGATCTCATACCGGCCGCGCTCATCCGTATGCGCGCCGCCGAGCGGCTGCTCGTAGTTCGGGTCCTGGTCGAACGCTTCCACGCGCAGCCCGCCGACGCTTCCCGCCTTGTCGCCGCGAGCGACATGGCCGGTGATGCGGAACGCGGCGGGCGGCTGCGCAGATCGCACCGGCTGCGCCATTTGTGCCGCGGTGGCAGGTTTCGCAGCGATCGTCGTCTTTGCATCTTTCACGCCGCTTCGCTTCACGGGATGCTTAGCCATGATTCTCGACTCCTAGTGCGACAACCGCGATGTCTCGTCTGCCGCGTGCGAGCCGCCGCTCCTCTGCCGCGTCTACTGTGTTTCCTTGCCGCGCTACGGTCCGATATGCAATCGGCGACCCTTTCATCGCGACAACGTAATCGTTCCCCCATCCCAC
Source organism: Variovorax sp. (assembly GCA_039925525.1). Classification (GTDB taxonomy): domain Bacteria; phylum Pseudomonadota; class Gammaproteobacteria; order Burkholderiales; family Burkholderiaceae_C; genus Variovorax. The sequence goes on along the minus strand of JBDSYU010000056.1, from coordinate 14,364 downwards.
GGCGCCTCCTCCGGTGGCTGAACCAGGGTGCCAGTACCTGTTTTCGCGTCGTACGAATATCTGCCAGGCAGCAGCCCGTAGCATTTCGGCGCGGCGAAATCGACGCCCTCGTCGCTATCGGACCTCGAAAACAGCCTCTGGTCCTTCTGTTGCGCATAGCCCCCCAGCAGCGCGCTGGCATCCTCCCTCTCTGCGTCCGACAAAGACGAGTACAGATGCTCGATCGTGACCTGGTATGCGATGAATTCCTCGCAGCGCCGGATATCGAGCTCCAGCTCCTCGCGTAGCGCAAGGCTTGCCTGCAGTTTTTTTACCGAGTATTTCTCCGGATCTACGATTTTGCCGGTCTCCTCACTGCTCAGAGTTTTCAGGTACTCGTTCGCGAGGGCGTGGTAAACCTCGTGCGCCTGCGTGGCCGTCCTGATCGCGGGGTCCGTCACCTTGTCCGAGATCTTCACGCCTTCTTTCTCGGAGAAAGTCCCCGCTGTGAAACTCGAGAACGGTTTGCTGCCGCACACCGCCTCCGACAAATCGTTCAGTGCGTCGGTCATCAACGTGTCGTGCAGGGCATAAAACTCCTTCACGGTACCCGCTTTTGCCGCCAGATTTGCTTCACGCCCTGCGGCAGATCCCACGGTGCTCCATACGCGCGTCTTCCTTGCCATTTCGGCCTTGCTTTCGTTTCCGGTGATGCAGATTCCCTTGTCCAATTTCGCGGGTGGCGCGCGCAATGCCGTTTCGTTTCCGGTCGCGGGGCGCTCAACCGGTGCCGCGCCGCCGTCCGAAGCCTGATTGCCGTCCCTGTCCACGTAGCGCAATGGATTGTTTCTGACGCAGCGGTAAAGGTTGCTGCCATCGACGGGCCCGGCCGGATCGCAGCTGATCCACCTCGCCAGCGGCAAAGCGCAATACCGCGCCCCGTGGCAACTCAGGCCGCTCTCCTCATCCCTTTCCTTGCCTGCATAGCGGAAGCGTTTCCTCGCGAAACTGCCGAAGCTGGTCTCGCCGTAAGCGAAGTATTCCTCACGATTGATCCAGTCGCCGCTGTCGCTCACCACAACGCTGCTGCTGTCGAGGTGGTCTTTCAGGTGGTAGAGGACAGCCGGTGCCGTGTCATCACCGTGCGCATCGCCTACGCGCACCAGCGCGATGCGCGACTGGTTGTCCTGCACGTGCAGGGTATTGTTCTCGCCGCCCGGAACGATATCCGGCGAACGGTGGTGCTCGAACAAGTCGTCGATATAAACCGTGCTCTTCGTAGAGGCGTTTTCGCGCACCCACTTCTTCACCCGGATGCCGTCGGCGCCGTACAAGTAGCGCGCCGTCGTCGTCGGCGTGGCACCAATTTGCCTGCGATAGCCGATCATGCGGTCGGCGTGATCCCAGCCATGAAACTGCTCGGTGTTCTGCTGCAGAAGGTTTCCATTGGGATCAAACTCGTACGCGAAATCCGTCTGACCGATTGAAAGCCCGGTGGGCCGGTTGTTCGGCGCTGCGGCCCACTGGCCCGCGGCAACGTCGCCCATGGCGAACAGCCGTCTCCAGGCAACGGCGCCGGCGCGCGCATGCGCGAGCTCGAGCATGTTGCCGGCCGGATCGTATCGAAACGTCTCGACGTAAGGCTCGCTGAGATCCGGCGCGTTGCTCTGGTCGGGCGTCGCCGTCGTCCCCGCAAAAAATCCACAATTGCGCAGGTCCTGCCGCCGGCGCGCCTCCGGGTTGTCGATGCATGTGCGCCCGGTGGCGGAGAGCAGCCGGTAGAGCGGGTCGTAGGCGAAGGCCCGCAGCAGACGATCGCGCGCGTAACCTGGCTGGGCCACGCCGCAATGGGCCACGCGTTCATCGACGGCGGTGATATTTCCGTCGAGGTCGTAACTGTAGGCGCAGTTCTGCAGCAGCCCGCCGCTTGCGGTCCAGCGGTCTGCGGTGCGTGTGCACGATTCGGTGCGCAGGCGCGCCAAGCGGAAGGTGTCCGGGTCATAGGCGTAACGCGTCATGAGCCCGTTGCCGTAGCCGATCAGCACGCGCTGGCCCTTGGCGTTGTAGGCGATATGGTCGACGTAGATATCGCCGTCGAGCGTGACTGCCTGCAGGGCGCCGGCGCGGTTGTAGCGCGGCGTGAGCTGCGGTCGGCGTGCCGGCAGCTGCGCGGTGGCTACCGTCCACGGATATTTGATCTCGATCGGACGGTTGAGCGCATCGTAAGCGGACCCGGTTTCGTAGCGGGCGGCATCGAGCGCGTTTTCAGCGCTTGCCGCCGACCAGTCCGCGACCCAGCCCGCCGCGAGCGCGGTATCGGAAACGACCTCGCGCGTCTTGCCAAGCAGATTGCCCTTGAAGTCGTAATCGTCGAAGACGAGCTTGCCAGCCTCGTCGAAATGCTCCGCAGGCTTACCGAGGCGATTCAGCGCGCGGTTGACGGCGCGGTCGAGCGCATCGCCGTAGACGACCAGCTCGCGCAACGTCATGTTCTGGGTGCTTTCATTGCGCGCCCAGACCTCCATCAGCCGATTGAGCGCGTCATACCGGCGAACGGCAATGCTGCCTTTGCTGTCGCGATACTCCACCGGCTTGCCGAGCGCATCGGGCACGGTGGTGCGGACCCCGGCATCGATGCTCGTCACCCGCAGTTGCCGCTTCATCAGATCGAACGCGTGCGTGAACGCAGCGCGCCCCAGGGCATCGGTGATGCCGAGCAGATTGCCCTGGATGTCGTACGTCGAGCGCGTGACGTGCCAATCCGCCGGTGCAATGCCGTTGCGCGCGATCTGGCACACGCTGCGTCCCATCGCGTCGGTGAGGTGGCTGGTCGGCGTGAAGGAGTGACCGGCGGGCGCGCGCGCGGCCAGCGTGCTGTTGTCTACCGGGCTGCGGCTGACCGGCGCAAGATCGTTCGCATCGTAAGTGCAGGTTTCCCACGGCGTGGGCGCGAAGCCCGGGGGCATTGCCTGGCGCAGCGCCGCCTCGGTCAGCGCAAGATCGGCAGGCGCCAGCGGGCGGCCATAGATGACGCGCTGCTGCGAACCGTCCGGGTTCACGGTTCGCAGGACGTGGCCCCGCGGGTCGTAGTACATCTGCGCGTGTCGTCCGCGTTTCGCGTCGGCCTCGCCCTGAAAGCTCCAGCCGCGCGAGAAGAAGGGCTCGAACTTCTCGACGACATTTCCCTTGTTGTCGTAGGTCTGCCAGCCGCTCACCACCACGCTGTCCGCGGCCACCGTGGCCGTCGCGGCGACCGGCGCCTGCGCGATGTCGAGCGGCAGCCCGACCTCGTCGCCGTTGCCGCCGAACACACGGTCCTCGGCCTGGGCGCGCGTCTGCACCCGGCGCCCGAAGCCATCGGAATATTCACGCACTTCGATGAGCTCCTGCGGCTTGTTGTCCGATGCATGCCAGACACGCTTGCTCGTATGGGCATAGATGGGCTCAGGTACGGCGCCGCCGCGCGTTCTCGCGTGCGCGAAAAAATCGTAGCGGAATTCGACGTCGGGCTCGGCTTCGCGTCCGCCCTGGATAACGCCTTGCGCATCGGGCTTGCTCTCGACCCATTGCTTGATCGGCAAGCCAAGCGGGCTGTAGCGCACCTGCGCGCTATTTCCGCTGGGGTCGGTCAGTGAATGCGGTTGCAAAAGACGGTAGTTGTAGACAGACCTGGTTTCAAGCCCGACCGCGTCCCGGACCTGCACCGATAGCAGCCAATATGCATCCAGGGTATTGGCGATGGCGTTGCCGAGCGCGTCCTGACTGCCGGTCAGGACCCCATAACGCGGCCACGCCGGCCATCCACCGGGGGGAACGTCGGTCCGCTGGAAATCGTATTGATTGCGGGCGGTATCGGTGTAGTGGCCCGCCTGGTGCAGGCCATCGGCGCCGCTCTCGTAGCGGTAACCCAGTTGTGCTGCGCCCGCGCCAATGGCCGGCGGGCCGACTGGGAGTGCGGCGACGCCGCCCAGGTAGTCCGGCCTTCGGTCATCGCCAGGCAAGGTGTAAGCGTGCGCGAGGACGGCATCGGTGAATAGAAGCACTTCGCTTCGCGTCAACGCGCCGTAGTCAACCCGATCGTCGTTGCGCCCCTGGAAGGCAGCGCCATCGTAGTAATTGATCGCGTGCGCGATGAGCCTCAGGTCCGGCGGGCTGGCCGCACCGGCTTGCCAATTGCGCAACGCGTCGCCGATCCGCACCAGCCACGCTTCGGCCTTGGCCCGCTGCTTACCCAGTGCCTGGATCGCCGTGTCGGCCACTGAATCGTCCATCGTGGCGTCTGCGGCGAGCTCGAAACTGTGCGTTTGCCGCACGCGATTGCGCAAGTTCTGGTCGCCATCGGGTAAGCAATACGCGGTGACGGTATGGGTCAGCAGGATGCGCGTTTCATCCGGCGCGATCTGCCCGACGACCGCCCCGGTGACGTTTCGGCGCTGACGCGCGAGCCGCGGCATGGCCAGGCCGGTCTGACTGCGCGGCTGACCATAAACGTCGTAGTCGCCCGTATAGCTGAAGACCGTGTGCGGATCGTCGCCGCGCTCCCATTGGGTCGTACGCTCGGCGATGGCGAGCGGGAAGAAGAGGCGCCGGCGTGACGAGAGCGGATCCGCGGGCGCCTCTTCTTCCCGCAGATCGTAGGCGCGCTCGGTAACCGTGTACGGCCGCGCTGCCAGTGTGCTGCCGTCCTGCGCATAGACCTCGGTGCGCAGGGCGCTGCCGCGCAGCGTACGCAGGGCATCGCGCTTGAACTGCCGCTGGGCGAGCGTGACCAGAAACGCGTTCACCCTGTCGGTGTGCCGCAGCAGTTGCGGATCGCCCGTCCAATACTCGTCAGAGTCGTCGCGTTCAGACCAATCGCCGGAGACCTCGTCGACTGGACCCTGGTGAAACCAGGTCTTGGTCAGCGTCGGCGCGCAATAGTGCTTCAGCTCCACGGCAGCGAAGCGCGTCTCGGCACCGTGCAGCCCCGACTCGCCATATTTCGAGAAGGACTCGGTGTCGGTCTGAGCGACCATGCCGAAGCCGCGGAACTCGCGCTCTGCGCCGTCCCAATAGCCATGGCGGTAGGCGTACTCGGTGGTGTGCTTGCCGCGCGACACCTCGTCGATGACTTCGACGCGCGCCACGACCTGCACTGGAAAAGGCAGCGGCGTCCTCCAACGGGTTTTTGGATTCTTTTGGTCTTCGAGATAAAACCGTGTCGAGGGCGCGTAGCCGATCCTCGTGACCGCGCCGATGTTGTTGTCCATCTGGTGCAGCAGATAGGGCTTGGCGCCGCCGGTCAGATCGAGGAAGAAGTAATGATCGCGCCGCGACAGCGCCGCATCCCGGGTCCACAGAATGCCGGCGATGCCGCTGCCCAGCAGATCGACCAGCCGCACCGCGTCCATGTCGGATACCGGTGGCGTGCCGTGGATGACGATCTCTTCGCCCCAGGCATTGCCGCTCCGGTTGATCCACAGATGGATCTTGCGATCGTCGACGTAGACGAGATCCGCCAGGCCGTCGCCGTCGACATCCCCCACCAGGATGCGCTTGGGGTCGTAACCGAGCGGAAAGCGCGGGCTTTCGCGCATATGGATGCGCTTGTCCCAATCGCCATAGCCCAGATTGGGCCAGTACTCCACGTTGCCGTCGTACACGAGGACGATGTCCTGCAGGCCGCCGCCTGACATATCGGCCCACTTGACGCGCGGGTCGGAGAAGTTGACGTTAGGGAAGCTCGCCTGCGCCTTGCGCTCCACCGAGCGGGTTTCGTGCCAGCCCACTTTCGGGTCGTTGAAGAAGCATTCGAGCCGGGTGCCCGAGCGCATCACATCGGTCACGCCGTCGCCGGTCAGATCGACGAAGTGCACCTCAGGGTCTTTCAGGTTGAAGCTCGGCGCGACCTCGTATTTCCGCATGGAGCGGCGATCCCACTTCGCGCCGAACTGCAGCGGGAAGTAGCCCGACAGCCCCGGTTGCGTGACAAGGAGGTCGGTGCGGCCGTCGCCGTTCGCGTCAATGAGCTGCACGCCTGCGTCCGCCAGCGCCAAACCGGCCGGCGAATCTTCCATGGTGCGCGGTATGTCGAATCGGCCGTTGCCGAGGTTGCGCCAGTACCGCACCGAGCCGTTCATCTCCAGGATGTCCGGCAGGCCGTTGCCGAAGAGATCGACCAGCTCGAGCGCGGGATTGGCGAGCGAGGACGCCGGCAGATCGGCGCCTTGCACAGGATAGAAATCCCGCCGCTTGGGGTCCTGCGGATCGAAGCCGGTATAGCTGAATTCAAGGGGAGGGAGTTCCTGCGAGGGGTTCCCCTGATCGTCGAAGCCGATGACGTGCACGGCACTCAGGTGCGAAGCGCCGTTCAGCGCGTCGTTGTCGTAGTGGAATTCGTAGCGTCGGACCTTATATTCCTGGTCTGCGTGGGTCTTGATTTGCATCGCCCTGCAGCGCTTCGTGGTGCGGATCTCGAAGCTGGCGCGATATTCAGAGAACGGGTCGGGGCGCGCTTCGTACTCGAGCTCCACGGTCACGAGAAACTTCGTCCGCCCCTGCGATTCGTAGTCCACGTAGCGGATCTGCGTGAGCAGTGGCTGGTCCCAGTCGTGGCCGAGCCTCCGATCGGCATCCGAGCTGCGGTCGCGGTCTTCGTACAGGTACTCGATGCGATTGCCGAAGGCGTCCTGGGTGAGGGTGAGCTTCCAGGCGAAGATCCGGTCAGGATCCGCGGGGGTAGGCTTGCGCTTTGCAATCGTGGCGGCATCAGACCAAGCCGCGCCTGCTTGCGCCGGGCGCGGCGTTCCGTAGAAGCTCACCAGGCCGTCCCTGCTTGCGACCCGCCAGAAATTGCCGGCGGCGTCACGCTGATGCTCGATGCGCGCGAACAATCCTTCTGTCCTGGGACGGTACCCGATCAGGGTTCGCGGCAGCTCGTTCAAGGGCACGAGGTCTTCCGCACCGGAGAGAATGAAAGTGTCGCGCTGCGCAAGCGCGTCTGCGTCATCGTGATAGCGCGGGATGCCCGCGAACGACTTCCGGGTCACGCCGGGAATGCCAAGGCTCCATCCCAAGCCAAAGTGTCCGTTGCCGGTTCCAGTGCTGTATGCAAGGTTGAGCTGCGGCTGGAAGCCGTTGCGGCCCGCTGGAAGCGCGATCGGGACGCTGAAATTGCCCGTGCCTGTGTGGAGATCGGGTAAGAATTTCTCCCCGATCCCGTGCTGCGCTCCACCGCCTTTGGGCACCGAGACAATCTGATTGGGGGAAGTTGCTTGAGTACCCACGACACCCTTTTTGATCTGGTGCAGCACAACAACACTAACGTTCGAACTATACCTAGTTCGCTCGAGGCAATCGTGAGTTATTCCGAGCGTTTGCGGACGTTTTCTCCTCGCGGCACCCTACGCGATGACTTGCCACCTGGCATGCGCATCACCAACTACACGTGCATTGATAGCGTTCGACGTGGCCACCGAACTTGTCTCGATCATCGGCATCTTCCACGGTGGCCAAGACGACGAGACAATTCTGCAAAACGGCGCTGGCGACGGAGACGCCAGTCACTGACTTGCGGCGCAGCAGACATGTGCAGCCACTACCAAGTCTGAAAGCGTCGCGGGCAACTCGGGAAGCGTTTTTGCCGCGACGCCCCGGCCGATGGAGCCGCCGCTGGCGGTCCACTTTCCCGCGGCGCAGCGTCACCGATCCGCGCTGTCCGGCGCACGCCTGGACGCGCAAAAGCAGTGACTGAAAAGCCCCGCCGGGCCCTCCGAGAGCGACCAGCCGGCCAGACCGAGGGCAGACCACAGTTGCGTCAGTTCCTGGCCCCGAAAACCCGCCCTGACACTGAGCACAGCGTCTTGGCGCGTCACTGCATTGGCACCGATCACGCCCACCAGATGGCTGCCGGCCAGGGCGACGCGACTGCGCCGCGGCTCGCAGGCGATGAAGTGGTCGGTGCGCGACGCAATCGCCCGCAGCAGCAGCGTCAACGCCGGCGCCTCGAAGTGATGGAGGAACAGGTTGGCGACGATCAAATCCCAGCGCCGCGCCTCGCCATGAGCCTCGTGCGCATCACGAGCCCAGGCCATCACGTCGACCACCTGCGCACGTGCGCTCCAGCCCTGCGCGGCGTAGCGCGCCACGGTTTCTTCGTCGAGCAGATGTTGCCGATCAAGCAGGGTCAGATCGACCGCCTGCCAAGCCGGCAATCTCGCCCGTGCCACGCCGACAAGGAGCGTGCCATCGCCAGCGCCAAGTTCCAGCACCCGCAGGCGTCGTGAGTGCCCATCGCCGTGTTGCGACGACGTCGGCAGCTTTCCAAATGCGCGCCGCAGGATCGATGCCGTGCCCATGGCGCGGTGGATGCGCTGAAGGTCCCGTCGCGAGCGCTGCGCCGCTGGATCTTCCTGGGCAAGCTCGTCGAGCATTTCGGGCTCGACTCGGCGCGGCATCGTCACATCCAGACTGGCAAAGCGCTGCAACCGCCGGCCATCACTGCACCTCGAGCAAGGCGCCGTGGCAACTGAAGCCGGCGCCGAAGGACGACAGCCACCACCAGCCGCCCGGCGCTGGGTCGGCCAGTGCCGCCTCCATCACGAAGTAGACGAAGGCGCTGGACAGGTTGCCGTATTCGCGCAGCATGGCGGCGCTATAGCAAAAGGCCGATGCATCGACTTCGAAACGGCGCTCCAGCGCCAACAGCACGTCGCGTCCACCGGCATGCATGATCCAGGCGCGCACATCGGCAGGCAACAGGCCGGCGCGACCGAGCACGGTGTGCAGCACGCGCTGCGCGTATTCGGCAGCCAGGCCGGGAACGGCCCGCGTCAGGATGTTGCGCAGCATGCCGCCCTTCTGCTCGAACATCAGCGCGCGCCGCTCGGCCGGCGCGATCAACGAGGCGCTGTCCACCCAGCGGATGCTGCGTCTTTGCGGGGCCTGCGGTGCCGGCTCGCGCGACAGCACCGCGGCGCCGGCACCATCGCCGAACAGGCAAGCGCTGATCAATACGCCAGGGTCGTTGTCCAGGTACATGGCCGCACTGCTGACCTCGACACAGACCGACAGCACATGGGTACAGCCGCCGACTGCCAGCAGGGCACGGCCGAGTTGCAGATTGGGCAACGCCGCGGCGCAACCCTGGCCGACCAGGTCGAAGGCCTGAATGTCAGCGCGCAGGCCAAGCCTTTCAACCACGTAACCCGACAGTCCCGGACACAGGTAGCCGGTGCAGGTGCTGACGACCACCGCGTCGATGTCGCGCGTCTCGATGCCGGCCTGCGCCAGCGCCCGCGAACCGGCCTCGGCGGCCAGCCGCGGCGCGTGCGCCAGGAAGCGCTGAGACAAGGTGTCGGGGTCGATGGTGAAGACCTCGTCCAGCGAGTCGATGGCAAGGCGCCGCGCCTCGATGCCGTTGTCGCGCTGCAGCACCGTGCGCGTAACCCAGTGGGCGCGCGCATCGAGCCGGGCGAACCAGTCGGAACGCTCGAACGCCGCCAGGCAGTCGGCTTTGGTGAATCGAGAAGACGGCGTTGCCGTGCCAAAGCCGGTTAAATGCATGCGGGCCGAGGATAACGGGCGGCGGCGAAGACCGCTGACCTGGGGCCTTGTGTCAAGTCAGGCTGCGGCGCTGCGCCAGGGCAAATGCCAGCACGCCAACGACGCTGGCGGCAAGCAGCACCCAAAGGCCAACCGCATAGCCGCGTTGCTCGCTCCACAGCAGGCCGAGCATCAGCGGCGCCAGCGCCCTGGCGATCGCGCTGGGCGGGCCGAGGGCGCCGTTGAGCGTGGCGACATGCGTGCGGTCGACATACTCGGCAATGGCCGTGCCCTTGACGATGGTCAGCATGCCGTTGCCGAGGCCCCACAGCAGCACGAACGCCAGCCCGGCGCCGACTTGGCCGTGACCGGCCAGGAGCACCAACAGCGCCAGCGGGATCAGGCAGGGGATCAGCCGATTGGCGAGATGCGCATCGAAATGGCGCTCGAAGAAATACAGCAGCAACCGTCCGGCCACTTGCATCACGCCGATGCTCGCCGGAATCGCCACGGCCCAATACTCGGACAGGCCGGCGCCGCGCAGCAGGCTGACCATGTGCGGCGGCAGCGCCACCGTCACCGCCATCATCAGCACGATGAAGACGCCGATCAACAGGAACGGCGCACTCTGCAGGTAGTGACTCGCCGCCCGCAGATCGGGTCGGGTGTGCTGGCCATCGACATCCGGCGTCGTCGTTCGCGTCGACTTGGGCGTTGGCGCCGGTGCATCGCGCAACAGCCATGCGTGCAGCGGCGCGCACACCAGCAAATGGATGGCTGCCAGCACCCACAGTGCATGACGCCAGCCGAGCTGCGCCACCAGCGAGGCGGTGAGCGGAATGAACACCGTGCTGGCCAGGCCGCCGAGGAAGGTCAGCGTGATGATGGCGCGCCGGAAGTCGAGCGGAAAACGTCGCGTGACGATTGCGAACGCCGGCGTATACAGCGTCGCCGCGAGACCCGCGCCCAGCGCGATCCAGACCGCGTAGAACGCCGCGGCGCTGTCGACGAAGCTGTGAGCGAACAACGCCGCCGCCAGCAGCAGCGAGCCGCCGGTCATCACAGAACGTTCATGCCCACGGTCGATCCAGCGTCCGACCTGCCAAGCCGCCAGACCTTCGGTCAGCAGGGCCAGGCTGAACGCCAGCGATGCTTCGCCGCGCGTCAGTCCGAGGCTTTCTTCGACGGGCTGCAGGAGCAGCGCGAAGGCATAGAAAACGCTGCCCCAGCTGATCAGCTGGCCGAAGGAAAGCCAGCCGACCCACGCCGGACCGTAACGGCTCGGCAGCGTCATCGGGCTTGGCGCTGGAGATGGTTCGAGCCGTTCAGGCACCTGCTTGCAGCGCCCGCCGGTATTGCATCGCCTCGGCCACATGCGCCAGCTGCACGCGATCGGTGCCAGCCAGATCGGCGATGGTGCGCGCCACCTTGAGCGCGCGATGCGTGGCACGCGAGCTCCAGCCCAGGCGCGCGGCGGCGGTGTGCAGGAAACGCAGCGCAGCGTCGTCGAGGGCGCAGTGGCTGTCGATGCCGGCACCGCGCAGCGCCTGGTTCGCCTCGCCCTGACGCCGCATGGCGCGCTCGCGCGCCGCTTGGACGCGGGTGCGGATGGCGGCTGTACCTTCGCCGGGCGGCGCAGTGAGGAGCGCCTCGGCATCGATCGACGGCACCTCGATGTGCAGGTCGATGCGGTCGAGCAACGGGCCGCTCAGGCGCGCCTGGTAGCGGCTCACCTGGTCGGGCGAGCAGCGACATGGCTTCGAGGCCGAGCCGAGGTAGCCGCAAGGACAGGGGTTCATGGCGGCGACCAGTTGAAAGCGCGCCGGAAACTCGGCGCGCCGCGCGGCGCGTGAGATGGTGATGCTGCCGGTCTCCAGCGGTTCGCGCAGCGCCTCCAATGCAGCTCGCGGAAACTCCGGCAACTCGTCGAGAAACAGCACGCCGTGGTGCGCCAGCGAGATCTCCCCCGGGCGCGGGGGTGAGCCGCCACCGACCAAAGCCACGGCGCTGGCCGAATGATGGGGATGGCGGGTCGGGCGCTGGCGCCAATGGGCGATGTCGAAGCTGCCGGCCAGACTGGCCAACGCCGCGCTTTCGAGCGCTTCCTGCACGCTCATGTTCGGCAGCAAGCCGGCGAAGCGCTGGGCCAGCATCGATTTTCCGGATCCGGGTGGACCGACCAGCAGCAGGCTGTGGCCGCCGGCCGCAGCGATCTCCAACACCCGCTTGGCGCTGCCCTGACCTTTGACATCCGCCAGGTCCGGATAGCTGGCCGCCGTTGCACGCGCCGGCGATTCGATGCGCAACCAGCCCGCGTCGTCGGGCTCGCCGCCAAAAGTCTCCGCGCTGTCTGCGTCGTCGCCTGACGTGCGCAGCGGATCGGCCGGATCGGCTGGATCGACGGTGACCACGCGCTGACCATCGACCGAGCTCGCCGGCAAGAACTGTCGCACGACATCGAGCAAGTGTCTGGCGCCGTAGGCCTGTGCGCCCGGGACCAGTGCCGCCTCGCGTGCACTGGTTTGTGGCAGCACCAGTCGCGTGGCGACGCCGCTCGCGTGCAGCGCCAGTGCCATGGCCAAAGCACCGCGCACCGGTCGCAAGTGCCCCGACAGTGACAACTCGCCAGCGAACTCGTAGTCGGCCAGACGCGCACCATCGATCTGTCCGCTGGCCGCCAGGATGCCGAGCGCAATCGGCAGATCAAAGCGCCCCGAGTCCTTGGGCAGATCGGCCGGCGCCAGGTTGACCGTGATGCGCTTGTTGCTCGGGAATTCGAGCCCGGCGTTCTGGATGGCCGAGCGCACCCGCTCACGCGCTTCTTTCACCTCGACATCGGCAAGCCCAACCAGGGTGAAGCTGGGTAAGCCGTTGGCCAGATGCACCTCGACCGTGACGCTGGCAGCTTGCAAGCCCAGCAATGCACGGCTTTGCACCAAAGCGAGGCTCATCTCTTTTCTTTCCCTGTTTTGGTGCGTTTGGTCGGCGGGCCGGGCCGCCGCCGCTTGACCAGCCACCCGTGCAGTTTGGCACGCTCCCTGCTAACGATGCATTTGTTAACAGCAAACTTTTCGGAGGAAGCCATGGCAGTCAGCCGGCGCGCTTGCGCGAGTCTGATTTTTGCGCTGATCCGGCCCGGCATCGAAACCGATTCAGGCACGTTCGGTGAGCAGCGCTATTCGATCAACAAGACGCGCTTCATCGTCGCGCTCACCAAGACGCTCTGACGCAACGCCCGCGCCGCGCTTCACTTAAACACCCACAGGAGTCAACCCGCCATGAAGCTCATCGCAGCCATCATCAAACCCTTCAAGCTCGACGAGGTGCGCGAAGCGCTCTCGACCATCGGCGTGCAGGGCATCACTGTGACCGAAGTCAAGGGCTTCGGCCGGCAGAAGGGCCACACCGAGCTCTATCGCGGCGCGGAATACGTGGTCGATTTCCTGCCCAAGGTGAAGATCGAAGCCGCCGTGCCGGATGAACTGGCCGAGCGGGTGATCGAAGCGGTCGAAGCCGCCGCGCGCACCGGCAAGATCGGCGACGGCAAGGTCTTCGTCTACGACCTGGAACAGGTGGTCCGCATCCGCACCGGCGAAACCGGCGCCGACGCGCTCTGATCACCCGCGCCCATCGAAGAAACCGAAGAAACATCCCTCCCATGAAAAATCTCCTCGCCTCGTTCGCCCTCGGTCTGGCTCTGCTCGCAACCGGTGGCGCCGCCCTGGCGCAAGCCCCGGCACCGGCCGCCAACGCCACTGGTTCGAGCGCATCGCCGGCAACGGTCGCCCCTGGCAACGCAGCTGTGGCGCCTGCTGCTGCTGCGCCCGGCGCGGCAGCGCCCACCCCCAAGATCGACTCCGGCGACACCGCCTGGATGTTGACCTCGACGGTGCTGGTGATCCTGATGACGATCCCAGGCCTGGCCTTGTTCTACGGCGGCCTGGGCCGCTCCAAGAACATGCTGTCGGTGTTGATGCAGGTGTTCGTGATCTTCGCGCTCATCAGCATCCTGTGGGCGCTTTATGGCTACACGCTGGCATTCGTCGGTGATGGCAAATTCTTCGGCAGCTTCGACAAGCTGTTCTTGAAGGGCGTGACGCAGGAAACCTTCGGCTCCCTCACGACCATTCCCGAGTACGTGTTCATCTCGTTCCAGAGCACCTTCGCCGCCATCACCGTGGCGCTCGTTGTCGGCGCCTTTGCCGAGCGCGCCAAGTTCTCGGCGGTGCTGCTGTTCTCGGTGCTGTGGTTCACCTTCAGCTATGTGCCGATCGCCCACATCGTCTGGGGCGGCGGCCTGCTCGGCGCCGCCGGTGCGCTCGACTTTGCCGGTGGCACGGTGGTGCACATCAACGCCGGTGTGGCCGGCTTGGTCGGCGCTTACCTGGTCGGCAAGCGCGTCGGTTTCGGCAAGGAAGCCTTCACGCCGCATTCGCTCACCTTGACCATGGTCGGCGCCTCGCTGCTGTGGGTCGGCTGGTTCGGCTTCAACGCCGGCTCGGCAGGGGCTGCCAACGCTTCGGCCGGTCTGGCCTTCATCAACACCGTGCTGGCCACGGCGGCGGCAGCGCTTTCGTGGATCGGCGGTGAAGCGCTGCACAAGGGCAAGGCGTCGATGCTCGGCGCCGCTTCGGGCGCCGTGGCGGGCCTGGTCGCAGTAACGCCGGCGGCCGGCTTCATCGGCCCGATGGCCTCGATCGTTCTCGGCCTGGCGGCTGGCCTGGTCTGCCTGTGGGGCGTCGGCGGCCTGAAGCGCATGCTCGGCGCCGACGACGCGTTCGACGTGTTCGGTGTGCACGGCGTCGGCGGGATCCTGGGCGCGCTCCTGACCGGCGTCTTCGCGGCGCAGAGCCTGGGCGGCAC
>JBDSYU010000055.1:0-11784 GCA_039925525.1 Variovorax sp. | reverse complement strand
GTACCGCCAGTGCGCGGGCACGAAGTCGGATTTCATCTGGCGCCACAAGAGCGGGCGATCGCGCTGCAGCCAGCCGGGGGTGAGGTCGACCGCGTCAAGCTTCTTTTCCAGGTCGGGTAGGGTGCCTGCGCCGAGTTCGCGGACCATGCCGTGTTCGTTCATTGTTCGTCCTTTGTCTGTGGCTTTGCCTCGATCGTAGCGCCCGCGCACCGGTCGACGTGACTCAATGCTGGCGGACGGCATAAGCGGCGTTTAGCGGCCAGGCGTGGTCCCGGTGCGACAAGGTTCTAAACTTGCGCCGCATCCTTGAACAACACTGAATATCCTGGGAGAAACCATGAAGATTTGCCGTTTCGACGACCACCGGCTCGGCGTCGTGCTGGAAGCTGAAGGCGAGGTCGCCGATGTCAGCGCGGTCCTCGACAGCCTGCCTGCCGTGCGCTATCCACTCCCCCGGCACGACCCGCTTATCGCCAACCTGAATCTGCTTCGCGCACGCATCGAAGAGGCGCTGCCCAAGGCCAAACGCACGGCGCTGTCCAGCGTCAAGTTGCTGAGCCCCGTGGCCAACCCGGGCAAGATCATGGCCGCGCCAGTCAACTACCTGAAGCACCTGCAGGAGGTGCAAAAAGACCCAAGCCTGCACCACAACAACAGCATTGCGCACATCCAGAAGGCCGGCATTTTTCTGAAGGCGACGAGTTCGCTGATCGGCGCCGGTGAGGCAATCTGTATCGCCTATCCTGATCGCCGTACCGATCCCGAGATCGAACTGGTCATCGTCATCGGCCGCAAGGCCAAAGATGTCAAGGCAGCAGATGCGCTCGGCTTTGTTGCCGGCTATGCCATTGGTCTGGACGTGACCATCCGTGGTCCTGAGGATCGCAGCTTGCGCAAATCGCCGGACACTTATACGGTGCTCGGTCCATGGCTGGTGACGGCCGACGAGCTCGGCGATCCGGGTGCGTTGTCGTTCGCGCTCAAGGTCAACGACGAAGCCAAGCCACGGCAGGCATCGAACACCAACGATCTGATCATCGACGTGCCGGCGCTGATCGAATGGGCGAGCAGCTTCTACACCTTGCATCCTGGCGACCTGCTGTTCACCGGCACGCCCGAGGGCGTGAGCCAGATCAAGGCCGGCGACCAGCTCGAGGCACAAATCGAGCGTATTGGCCGCATGCGGGTGGCGGTGCGCGCGGCGGCTTGATGGCGCGGCGCCCGGGCGGGTACGAAAACAGAAATCTTGCGCGTTGCGCTTTCTGGTTTACCCATATTGACCGTCTTCGGTCGACTGACTAAGGTCGCAGGCGACTCGCATCGTCGGCGTTCATTCCAATTTCAGTGTCTATCTGGAGACCTTCCATGCATCGCTTTGCTGCTTCCGCCATTCTTGCCGCCGGCCTGGGGCTGGCCGCTTTTTCCTCGTTTGCTCAGGGCAGGCTGACGCTGTACTGCAGTTCCGACGAAGCCTGGTGTCAGCAAGCCAAGACCGAATTCGAGAAAAAAACCGGCATTCAGGTCGACATGACACGCAAGAGTTCCGGCGAGACCTACGCGCAGGTCAAGGCCGAATCAGCCAATCCGAAAGGCGACATCTGGTGGGGCGGCACGGGCGATCCGCATCTTCAAGCGGCCGAGGAGGGCCTCACCATGTCGTACGTGTCGCCCAGTCGCGATCAGTTGTACGAATGGGCCAATCGCCAGGCGGCTGCCTCCAAGCTGCGCACCGTCGGCATCTACTCTGGCGCTCTCGGCTTCGGCTACAACTCGGAGATGCTCAAGAAGGAAAACCTGCCGGCACCGGCCTGCTGGAAAGACCTGATCAAGCCCATCTACAAAGGCAAGATCCAGGTCGCGAACCCGAACTCCTCGGGCACCTCTTACACCCTGCTCGCCACCTTGGTGCAGCTCTTCGGCGAGGACGAAGCGTTCAAGTATCTGAAGGCGCTCAACGCCAACATCAATCAATACACCAAGTCGGGCTCCGCGCCGATCAAGGCGGCCGGCTCCGGCGAGACACTGATCGGCATCGTCTTTGCCCACGATGCGGTAGCGGTCGCCGAGGCGGGCTTCCCGATCGTCACGGTGATTCCGTGCGAAGGCACCGGCTTCGAGATCGGCTCCATGAGCATCATCGACGGTGCGCGCAACCTGGAGAACGCCAAGAAATTCTATGAGTTCGCACTCGCGGCCGATTTCCAGAACAAGGCCAAGGACGTGAAGTCGTTCCAGGTGCCTTCCAACAAGTCGGCCACCACCTCGTCAAAGGCGCCAGACCTGAAGAAGATCAAGCTGATCGACTACGACTTCGTCAAATACGGCTCTGCCGCGGAGCGCAAGCGCCTGCTGAAGAAATGGGACGATGAGATCGGTGCGCTGCCGCGCTGATTTGCTTTCCTGAACCGACGCAGGGTTGATCGCCTCGCAACCCGTGGCCGTCGCGCAGGCTCCACTCGCGTCCACGCCACTGCGCGCCGGTCATTCCGGCCGCAGCGGCCGTTCGTCGGCCGTGTCGGGCCCTGATCGACAGGCCATCGTTACGGCAACGATCGCGCTGCTGGCCTTGGCGCTGTTGCCCTGGTACGCAGTCCAGGACGGCTTCTGGAGCATCGGTTGGCTGCTGGCCGGCTATCCGTTCGCCACTGATTCGGCGCCGGCGCTCTTCCTGTGGCTCAAAGGCGCCAATCTCTGGCTGCTGCCGATCGGCCTCGTTGCATTGGCGGCCCTCGGTGTGTCCTGGAGCCGCCCAGTTCCCATGCGCTTCGGCGCGGCGTTGGTGTTTCTTGGCATCTTGGGCATGGGTTACATGCTGACCCAGGGCTTCGTGTTCGGGCTGCGTGGCTGGAACTTTGCCTGGCTCAATACATGGCTCGGCAAGAGCGCGTCGCGCCAGTTCGGCATGGGCTACGGCGCGCTGGTGGTCGGCGTATGTTTTCTCTTCTTGCTCACCCGCGGACTCGCGCTGCGCGGGCGCGTGGCCGGCGATTCATTCGTCGCGGGGTCGCTCGGACTCATCATCGCGTTGACGCTCCTTTTCATCGGCCTGCCGGTCGTGCAGATGCTGATCATCCCGTTCAAGGCCGCGGACGGGGCGTGGTCGCTGGCGCCTTTTGCCGAGCGCCTGTTCGACGCGAAGATCTGGCGCCTCGATTGCCTGACCGGCGGCGTGACTTGCGGCGTCGCCTGGAATTCGCTGGCGCTGGCGGTCGCGGTGGGCGTGATCTCGACCTTGCTCGGCCTGGCCTTCGCGCTGGTACTCACGCGGACCAACCTGCGCTTCAGGGCGGCGTTCAAGTCGCTCTCGCTGCTGCCCATCATCACGCCGCCGTTCGTCATCGGCCTGGCGCTGATCCTGATGTTCGGCCTGTCGGGCAACGTCACGCAGTTCGTAGCAGCGCAACTCGGCGTCGAGCCGACGCGGTGGATCTATGGCTTTCGCGGCGTGCTGATCGCGCAAGTATTGTCATTCACGCCGATCTGCTTTCTGGTGTTGATCGGCGTTGTGGAAGCCATCAGCCCGTCGCTGGAGGAGGCCGCGCAAACGTTGCGCGCGGGGGCGTGGGAGACCTTCCGTTCGGTCACTTGGCCGCTGATGCGTCCGGGCCTGGCCAATGCATTTTTGTTGGGTTTCATCGAAAGCATGGCGGACTTCGGCAACCCGCTGGTGCTGGGCGGCAATTTCAACGTGTTGTCGACCGACATCTTCTTTTCGGTGGTGGGTTCGCAGAACGACCAGGGGCGCGCGGCGGTGCTGGCAATGGTGTTGCTGTTGTTTACCGTCGGCGCGTTCGTGCTCCAGCAGCGCTGGCTTGGGCGGCGCAGCTATACATCGATTGGCGGCAAAGGCGATGGCGGCGTGCATCCGCCGTTGCCGCGTCGTATCGCCTGGCCCATCGTCGGGATGACTGCGCTGTGGGGCGTGTTCACAATCGTCATCTACGCCATGATCGTCTATGGCAGCTTCGTCGAACTCTGGGGCCGAGACAACACGCTGACCCTGAAACACTACCTTCGCGCATTCGCGGTGGCCACCGACAAGTTCGGCGTGCGGTGGGACGGCTCGGCCTGGAACAGTTTCTGGACCACATTACAGATCGCCATCATCTCGGCGCCGCTCACTGCGGCGGTCGGTCTGATCGCGGCTTGGCTGCTCACACGGCAGGAGTTCGGCGGCAAGAAGCTGTTCGAGTTCGGCACCATGCTCAGTTTTGCCATCCCCGGCACGGTGATCGGGGTCTCTTACATCATCGCCTTCAACGTGCCGCCGATCGAGCTCACCGGCACCGCGGCGATCCTGGTCATCTGCTTCGTCTTTCGCAACATGCCCGTGGGCGTGCGGTCGGGTATTGCCTCGCTCTCCCAGATCGACAAGAGCCTGGACGAAGCCTCGCTCAGCCTCGGTGCCAGTTCGGCCACCACCTTCAGACGCATCACGCTGCCACTCATTCGCCCCGCCATCCTGTCGGCGCTGGTCTACAGCTTCGTGCGCACCATGACGGCCATCAGCGCTGTGATCTTCCTGGTCAGCGCACGCCATGACATGGCCACCAGCTACATCATCGGACGCGTCGAGAACAACGAATATGGCGTGGCGATCGCCTACTCCACAGTGCTAATCCTGGTGATGTTAGTGGCCATCGGCATCTTTCAATGGCTGGTTGGGCAACGTCGCTTAGGGCGGCGTGGCGGCGCTGTAGCCGCGGCCGCCGCAGTCGCACCCATCGGTCCCGCGATCGCTCCTGCAGGCGCATGAACACTTCCACACAAAAGGGCCCGGCGCGCGTCGTTTTCGATCGCGTCACCAAGCGTTACGGCACCAACGTGGTTGCCGTAAACGACGTTTCGCTGGAGTTTCCCTCGGGCACGCTGGTCACCCTGCTCGGCCCGTCTGGTTGCGGCAAGACGACGACGCTGCGCATGATCGCCGGCTTGGAAATGGCCACCAGCGGTCGCATCCTGATCGGCGACGATGACGTGACGCGCCTGCCGGCGACCGCGCGAGACGTGTCGATGGTGTTCCAGTCGTACGCGCTGTTCCCGCACATGACGGTGCTGCAAAACGTCTCCTATGGGTTGGAGGTGTCGGGCTTCGACAAGCGCACGGTGGCAGCCAAGGCCAATGACGTGCTCAAGCAGCTGGGCCTGGAGGCGCTCGGCGCGCGCTATCCCAACGAGTTGTCGGGCGGCCAGCAGCAGCGCGTGGCGGTGGCGCGCGCCATCGTGCTCGAGCCGCGCGTGCTTCTGTTCGACGAGCCGCTGTCCAATCTCGATGCCAAGCTCAGGCGCTATGTGCGTCAGGAGATTCGCGACCTGCAGCAGACCCTTGGCCTGACGGTGGTCTACGTCACGCACGACCAGGAGGAGGCGCTCGCCGTCTCCGACACCGTGGTTGTGATGAACAACGCCGTCGTCGCGCAGACCGGCAGCCCGCGCGAACTGCACGACCGGCCGCGCACGCGTTTCGTTGCTGATTTCATCGGCGGTGCCAACGTGCTGCCGTGCGAAGTCGCGCAGGTCAACGGCGAGCGCTGCCAGGTGCGACTGGGCACGCTGACGATGGAGGTGGATCATTGCAAGGGCGCGGCCGACCAGCGCCATGTCGCAGTACGGCCCAACCGCGTCGCCTTGTTGCCGCCGACCAGTCCGAACACGCTGGAGGCGACCGTGCGCAAGGCCACCTATGTCGGCGAGCGCATGGAGTACATCGTCGAAACACCCCTGGCCGAGTTGTTCGTCACCGCCGCCGATACGCTGCATCCGTTCAAGCCCGGCGACGCCGTTGCGCTGGGTTTTGCCGCGTCAGACGTGGTGTTGCTGGAGGACTGAAGCGCTTCACCGCCCCATGGCGATGTATTCGAAGCCTTGACCGCGAATGGCGGGGTCGTAGAGATTGCGACCGTCGAAGATGAGGGGCTGCTTGAGGGCCGCCTTCAGTGCAACGAAGTTCGGGCTCTTGAACGATGTCCAGTCGGTGAGGATCAACAGCGCGTCGGCGCCGCTCGCGGCTTTCATCGGTGCGTCGGTGTAGTCGATGCGTTCGAGCAGCGCCGGCTCGCTGCCGAGATCTTCCTGAAAGGCCAGTCTGGCGCTGGCGTTGGCCACCGGATCGTGCGCCACCACCGTGGCACCGCGGTGCAGCAACGCGGCAATCACCGCGCGGCTCGGTGCGTCGCGCATGTCGTCGGTCTCCGGCTTGAATGCCAGGCCCCACACCGCGAACACGTGCCGTCGTAGATCGGCTCCCAATCGCTGCACGATCTTGTCGATGAACACCTGCTTTTGCTGCCGGTTGACGCTATCCACGGCCTCCAGCACGGTGAGCCTGCGCCCATGCTCGGCGGCGGTGTGGATCAAGGCGCGTACATCCTTGGGAAAGCAACTGCCGCCATAGCCGAGGCCGGCATAAAGAAAGCTGTAGCCGATGCGCGGGTCCGAGCCGATGCCCTTGCGCACCAGCTCGATGTCGACGCCCAGTTGGTCGGCCAGGTTGGCCATCTCGTTCATGAAGCTGATGCGGGTGGCCAACATGGCGTTGGCCGCATATTTCGTGAACTCGGCGGTCGCCAGCGGCATGTAGAGCATGCGGTCGCGCTGTCGGTTGAATGGCGCGTACAAAGTGCGCATCACTTCACGGGCGCGCAGGCCCGCGTCGCTTTCCTCAGTGCCGATGACGATGCGATCGGGCCGCATGAAATCATCGATGGCCACGCCTTCCTTCAGAAATTCAGGGTTGGAGACGATGGCAAACGCGTGCGGGTCCGAGCCGTTGTCAGCCGAAACACGGCGCTCCTGCAATTCGCGCTCGATGACGCTGCGCAACCGTTGCGCCGTGCCGACCGGCACCGTCGACTTTTGCACCACCAACTTGTGACCCTGCATGTGGCGTCCGATGGTCGCCGCCGCCGCCGTCACCTGACCCAGGTCGGCGCTGCCATCCGCGCCAGCGGGCGTTCCCGTGGCGATGAAGATGATGTCGCCATGCTGCACGGCTGCCACCGGGTCTGCAATAAAGCGCAGGCGGCCCGCAGCCAGATTGCGCTCAATCAGTTGTGGCAACCCGTCTTCGTGAATGGGCGAGTTGCCTGCCCTCAAACGCGCAATTTTTTCGGTGTCAATATCGAAACAAGCGACGTCGTTGCCCACGTCCGAAAGGCAGACGCCGGTGACCAAGCCAACGTACCCGGTGCCAAGGACGGTGATATTCATGAACCAGATAGCGCTGTGCGCCGAAGTAAAAACGAGTGGTGTTTGATTGCGCCGCGATCCGCGTTGCATCAACGGTGTGCCGGATGCTGCCAAGAGATTGTGCGACGATGCCGATCAGGGCGTAGGAGCGGCTGTTCGATCGGTCACCGCAGCGCAGCTTCGCTCAGAGGCTTGACGATGCGCGTTTGACTGAGCTTCTGAGCTTCTGCCTGAACCCTGCCATCTCCGAGCGCCGGGCAAGACCAGCCACAGCCAGGCTGGCAAGCCGCTCGCTGCGGCCGCTACGCTCGGTTGCTCACGCGCGCCTCAGGCGTCGACGAGCGAGATTCCCAGGAGCTGGCTGATGGGCGAAGCCAGCCGTCCGCTCGTTGCCAAAATCTCGTTGCCATCGGCCAAGCCGCCACCGCCCCAAAAATCACTGATCTTGCCACCCGCCTCGGTCACCAGCAGCAGCCCTGCGGCCACGTCCCACGAGTTGATGTGCGCTTCGACATAGCCTTCACTGCGGCCGGCAGCCACGTAAGCAAGTCCGAGTGCGCCGGACCCGGCGCGGCGCACTGCCGCGCCTGATTGCGCCACGCGGCTCGCTTGTTCAAGGAATGTGGCGGCGGCTATGCGTGTCGACCACCCCACCTCGATGCTCGCCGCCGACAGCTCCTCGACAGCACTGACTTGCATCCGCTGGCCATTGCACCAGGCCCCCTTGCCGCGTTCGGCGATGAACAGCTCGTCGTGCATCGGCTCGTAGATGGCGCCGGACTGCACGGCGCCGTCGACCATCAAGCCGAGCGAAATGCAGAAGTGCGGAATCTGGCGCGCGAAGTTGGCGGTGCCGTCGACCGGATCGACGATCCACAAGCGCGCCGCGTCGGTGGCGCCACCGCCTTCTTCGCCGAGCACCGCGTCGCCGGGAAAGCGCGCGGCGATCTCGTCGCGCACGAGCTGCTCGACCGCACCGTCGGTCGCCGTCAAATAGTCCTGTCGGCCTTTCAGCGAGTACGCGGGCTTCTCGGCGGCGGTGAATGCCGCATGCATCATCGCGCCGGCGGCGCGGACGATGGCTTCGATCTCGGTCATCAGGGGGGTCATGTCATTGTGCTGCGAGTTGGAAAATTTGTTGGTGCCGTGAACGGGTGGTTGTCGTGGAGCCCTATCAAGCGCCGGGATCCCTCACCCCTGCCCTTTCCCGGGGGCGAGAGGGAGAACGGGGATGCGCGCTAGGCCAGCATCCATTCGTGCGCTGGATCGTTCTTGAAAACCCATAGGCGCTGCGGGCCGGCCATGACGTTGAGGTAGTACAGGTCGTAACCATGGGGCGCCACCACCGGGTGATAGCCGCGCGGCACCATGACGACGTCGTGATCCTCGACGGCGCAGGCTTCGTCGAGGCTGCGATCGTCGGTGTAGACCCGCTGAAAGGCGAAACCCTGGGGCGGGTTGAGCCGGTGGTAGTAGGTTTCCTCGAGCTGCGTTTCCGTTGGCGGCGTCTCGGCGTCGTGCTTGTGCGGCGGATAGCTCGACGAATGGCCGGCCGGCGTCACCACCTCGACCACCAGCAGGTGCGCCGCCGTCGGGTCGTCGTGCGGCAGGATGTCGCAGATGTGGCGGGTGTTGCTGCCCTTGCCCCGCACGCTGCGTTTCATGCGGGCCGGATCAATGACGCGCACCAGATGCGCCTTGCCATCCGAGGGCGCGCTGCACAGCGCCACCTCGGCGTCGCGCACGCACGAGATGCGCAGCGACTGCTTGGCTGGCACGTACACCGCCGCGGGGGAGACTTCGTCGAACACGCTGTCGCGGCTGCCGAGACCTTTGTAAGTCTGACCATCCACCGTCACATCGACGGTGCCGGTCAGCACCACCAGGCACAACTCGCGGCTGCCGGTCTCGACAGTCTCGCTGTCGCCTTTGGCCAGGCGAATGGCGCGAAAGCCGACATGGGTCCAGCCGGCGCGCTCGGGCGTGACGTCGACGATCTCCCGGCCAATGGGCGCTGCCTTGACGAGCAATGAACTGGTCATCTCAATGTCCCTTTACGTTCAGGCGATCGACGATTGCTCGCAGCGTGTCGAAGCCCTTCTTTGCATATCTGTAGCTCGGCGCGACGGCCGGGTCTTGTTCGGCCTCGACCACCAGCCAGCCCTCGTAGCCTGCAGTGTGCAGCACCGACAGCACGGCATCGAAATCGATGACACCGTCGCCGGGCACGGTGAAGGTGCCATTGAGCACACCCGTAAGGAAACTCCATCCGTCGTTGCGCGCCTGGGCCACCACGTCAGCACGCACGTCCTTGCAATGCACATGGACCACGCGCTCGACATGCTTCGCGAGCAACGCCGCGGGCTCGCCGGCACCGCCGAAGTAGGCATGGCCGGTGTCAAAGAGCAAGCCAACCTGCTGCGGATCTGTCGCGGCCATCAAGCGGTCCACGTCTTGAGGCGACTCGACCAGCGCGCCCATGTGGTGGTGATAGGCAAGGGTGATGCCATAGGTCGACTGGAGGTGCGCGCCGAACTGGTTCAGGCGCTGGCCATAGGCGCGCCAGGCTTCGTCACCGGCCATGCGCGGGCGTTTGGCCAGCGGCGTGTTCATCTCGCCCTGGATGGTACCGGCGCATTCGCCGTAGACCACCACCCGCACGTCGTTGTGCTTCAGCTTGTGCATGTGCGCCTTGCAGCGCTCGATTTCGGCCTCGACCGAATCCTGGCCGAGAAAGCCCGAGTACCAGCCGGAGACGCAGGCCAGGCCAAATTCATCGAGCTTGGCTTTGAGCGCGGGCCCGTCCTTCGGGAACTTGTTGCCCAACTCGAAGCCTTCGTAGCCGATCTCCCTGCCCTCGGCCAGCGCTGTTTCCAGCGGCGTCTCGCCGCCGAGCGACGGCAGGTCGTCGTTCATCCAGCTCAATGGGTTGACGCCAATGCGCACCTTCCAGTTCATACCTGTTGTTCCTTCTTCGCCTCGATGTAGGCGGCACGTGCCTGGTCGACTTCAGCGCGCGCCGACACTTCTGGAATCGCCACCTCCCACCAGCAGCCGCCATCATCGGTGGTTCGCAGGTGCGTGGTGTCGATGACGATCACCTGCGTCGTCTTGGCCGACCGGGCCGCAACCATGGCCACGCCGAGTTCGGCGATGTTGCCGACATGCACGCCTTCGGCCCCGAGGCTGCGGGCGTGCATGGCGAAGTCAATCGCCGGCAGCGATCCGCCGTCCCGCAGGCAGTCTTGCAGCATGTTGTTGAAATGCGCGCTGCCGCTGGCTTGCTGCAAGCGCTCGATGCAGCCGAAGCCGCGGTTGTCCAGCACCACGATGATGAGCTTCAAGCCGAGCATGACCGAGGTGGCGATTTCGGAGTTGAGCATCAGGTAGGAGCCGTCTCCGACCATGACGATCACTTCGCTCTGCGGTCGCGCCAGCTTGACGCCGAGCCCGCCGGCGATCTCGTAGCCCATGCACGAGTAGCCGTACTCGACGTGATAGTTGCCCGGCGTGCCGGCGCGCCAGAGCTTGTGCAGCTCGGCGGGCAGGGTGCCAGCCGCGCAGACCACGACATCGTGCACGTCGCTGGTCGGGACGGAATCGCGCACGGCACCGATCACTTCGGCATCGTAGGGCAGCACGCTTGTGTCGAGCGGGGGATCGTGCGTGGCCGGCGCCTTGCGCAACACGGAGAGCCCATCCATCGCCTGCGCCATGTCTGTTGCAGTAACCGGCGGCGCCTCGTGAACTTCCTTTAGTGTTTGCTGATGCCCCAGCGTGAGCGCGTCCACGCGTTTCAGCCATTGCGCAGCCAGCTGGCGCGCACGTTCGCTCCAGTCGGTATCGGCATGCCAGTCCGCCGCGCCGCTCGACAACTGCGTGAGGCCGACGCGGGCATCGGCGACCAGTGCCTGGCCGTGCCACTTGCGCGCGTCGTGCGACTGCACGTTGATGCCGAGAAGCTGCGCCTGCGCAAACAGGCTGTGCGAGCCGGTGGTGAAATCCTGCAGGCGCGTACCGACGGCCAGTACCAGGTCGGCCTCGTGTGCCAGCGCGTTGGCCGCGGGCGAACCGGTGACGCCGATGGCGCCGACGTTGAGCGGATGGTTCCATGCCAGGCTGCTCTTGCCGGCCTGCGTTTCTGCCACCGGCACGCCGTGGCGGCGCGCGAATTCGTCGAGTGCCTGCCAGGCCTGGCTGTACAGCACGCCACCGCCGGCGACGATCAGCGGTCGCCTGGCGCGCCGAAGGCGCGTGATCGCATCGTGCAACTCATGCGCATCGGGAGCAGGGCGGCGGATACGCACCGGCTCGGGCGCCAGAAAATCACTCGGACAGTCGAACGCCTGGGCCTGCACATCCTGCGGCAATGCCAGGCACACCGGACCGCAGGTCGCAGGATCGAGCATCACCTGGATGGCCTGTGGCAACGCCATGAGGAGCTGCTCGGGCCGCGTCAGGCGATCGAAGTACCGCGTCAGCGGGCGAAATGCGTCATTGACACTGACATCGCCGCCGGCGAGATCCTCCAACTGCTGCAGCACCGGATCGGGTGCACGCGAGGCAAACACATCGCCCGGCAACATCAATAGCGGC
>JBDSYU010000054.1:0-20638 GCA_039925525.1 Variovorax sp. | reverse complement strand
ACGACGGCGACAATCCATCCACACCCTCAACGGAGAATTCTTAATTGAAAGCAATCAAATACGCGCTGGTGACAGCCGCTCTCGCCTGCAGCACGATGGTCATGGCGCAAAGCAAGGCGGCGCTGATTCAGCAGTTCCTCGATCTGCAAAGTCCGGGCATCGATTCGATCGCCCGAGGCCTGGTTCAGCAATCGAGCGATCCGATCGCCCTGGCTGGCGGCCAGTACCTGAACACCGAGGTGCCGCAAGACAAACGCGCGACCCTGGGGGCCGCCGCCGACGCCCAACTCAAACGCTACTTCGACGATGTGTATCCGATGGTGCGCGACACCGCCCAGAAGGAAGCGCCGACGGTCCTCACGCCCGTGCTCGAGCAGAGCTTCACCGAAGATGAGCTGCGCCAGCTCAATGCCTGGGTTTCCTCGCCGCTGAGCAAGAAGTACCAGGACGTGACGCTGCAGATGCAGCAGGTGCTGATCGAGCGTGTCGTGGCCGATACGAGAACCACCGTCGAGCCCAAGCTCAAGGTGCTGGAAGAAGACGTTGCCAAGGCACTGGGCGCGCCCATCGGTGGTGCGGCTGCGGCGCCGGCCGCTTCTCGCCCGGCGCCATCGCGACCGGCGGCCTCGGCAAATCGCAAGAAATAAGTCGCAAGAGCCGCAGCCGATGGCCTCTTCGGCTAGGCGCCCCTACAACTTTTCCGCTGGTCCGGCCGCCATGCCGGAGCCGGTGCTCGAACGCGCCGCGGCGGAAATGCTCGATTGGCACGGCAGCGGCATGGGCGTGATGGAGATGAGCCATCGCGGCAAGGCCTTTGGCGAGATCGCTGCTCGATGCGAAGCCGACCTGCGCCTGTTGCTGGCCATCCCTGATGATTTCCATGTGCTGTTCATGCAAGGTGGCGGTCTGGGCGAGAACGCCATCGTTCCGCTCAATTTGTCGCAAGGAGGCGCCGTTGACTTTGTCGTGACGGGCAGCTGGAGCGTCAAGTCGCACAAGGAAGCCGGTCGCTATTGCCAAGGCCATGTCGCTGCGAACAACCAGGGCGGCAAAGACGGTGCCAGCAGCGCAAACGCCGGCCGCACGTTCATTCCACCGCCGGCAAGCTGGCAGTTGTCGGCCGATGCGGCCTATGTGCATGTCTGCTCCAACGAAACCATCGACGGCGTCGAGTTTCAGGCGTTGCCTGACCTGGCGTCGCTCGGCAGCAGGGCGCCCCTGGTCATCGATTTCTCTTCGCATGTGGCGTCGCGCCCGGTCGACTGGCAGCGCGTCGGTCTGGCCTTCGGCGGTGCCCAGAAGAATCTCGGACCGGCCGGGTTGACATTGGTCGTCGTTCGCGACGATCTGCTGGGCCGCGCGTTGGAGAATTGTCCGAGCGCGTTCAACTACCGCAACGTCGCCGACAACCACTCGATGTACAACACGCCGCCGACCTGGGCGATTTACGTCGCCGGTCTGACGTTCGACTGGCTCCTATCGCAACGCGAAGGCGATCGGCATGGCATCGCAGCCATCGAACAACGCAACATCGCCAAGGCCGCACTGCTTTATGGCGCCATCGACGGCTCGGCTTTCTACGTCAATCATGTCGACGCGGCTTGCCGTTCGCGCATGAACGTGCCGTTCTTCCTGGTCGATGAAACGCGCAATGGAGCGTTCCTTGCGGGTGCCGAAGCCGCGGGTCTGCTGCAGCTCAAAGGTCACAAGTCGGTGGGCGGCATGCGGGCGAGTCTCTACAACGCGATGCCGCTCGTCGGCGTCCAGACGCTGGTGGACTACATGCGAGAATTCGAGCGCAGCGCATGACCGTCCGACCGACCACCGCCACGCAGCCGCCGAGCGACGCCGACGCGTCTGGCGTGTCGGCTCCTCTAGCCGATCTCCGTGTCCAGATCGACTCACTGGACAGGCAGTTGCTGGAACTATTGAACCAGCGTGCGTGCGTTGCCGAACAGGTCGGTGAGATAAAAAAGCGCGAGGGCACGCCTTACTTTCGACCTGATCGCGTGGCACAGGTGATCGAGAAGATGCAGGCGGCCAACGGCGGGCCGCTCAAGGCCACGCACATTGCCGCGGTGTGGCGCGAGATCACTTCGGCCTGCCTGGCGCTCGAGTCGCCGCAGCGCGTAGCGGTGCTCGGTCCCGCCGGCACCTTCTGCGAGCAGGCCGCCGTCGAGTACTTCGGCGGTGCCGCCGATCTCGTCTACTGCGCCAGCTTCGACGAAGTGTTCAACGCCACCGCCGGTGGCAGCGCGCAGTACGGCGTCGTTGGCGTCGAGAATTCCAACGAGGGCGTGGTGACGCGGTCGCTCGACATGTTCCTCAATTCTCCGACGCATGTGGTCGGCGAAGTCAGCCTGCTGGTGCGTCATAACTTGCTGCGGCAATCGAACACGCTGGACGGCATCGAGGTCGTCCTCGCGCATCCCCAGGCCTTGGCGCAATGCCAGAACTGGTTGGCCAGGCACCTGCCACAGGCCGAACGGCGGGCGGTGTCCAGCAACGCCGAAGGCGCGCGACTCGCCACCACCCACCCGGCTTTTGCGGGCTTGGCGAGCGAGCGCGCAGCCACCCAGTTCGGCTTGCACATCGTTGCCCATGCAATTCAGGACGACGCCTACAACCGAACGCGTTTCGCCGTGATCTGCCTGCCCCAGACGTTGGCGACGCCCGCCGCCTCCGGGCACGATTGCACCAGCCTCATCGTCTCGGTGCCCAATCGACCCGGTGCCGTGCACGACCTGCTGGTGCCGCTGAAGACACATGGCGTGTCGATGACCCGTTTCGAATCACGACCGGCGCGCACCGGCCAGTGGGACTACTACTTCTACATCGACCTCGATGGCCACCCGTCGCAGCCCCATGTCGCAGCGGCCCTTGGCGAGTTGCGCGGCTTGTGCGCTTTCTACAAAGTGCTTGGTTCTTATCCAGTGAAAAGCTAGGGCTGGAAGGCAAGGCATGTTCAACCAGCTTGGCCTGATCGGCTGCGGCCTGATCGGTGGCTCGTTCGCCCTGGCGCTCAAGCGCGGCAAGCTGGTTCGGCGTGTCGTCGGTTACAGCAAGTCGCCATCGACCACGGAGCGGGCACGCCTGCTCGGCGTCATCGACGAAGCGGCGCCGTCGGCGTTGCTGGCGGTGAGCGGCGCCGACCTGGTGCTGCTGGCGGTCCCGGTCGGGGCCTCGGAAAGCAGCTTCCGCGCCATGCGGCACGGGCTCACCTCGCAGACGCTGGTGATGGATGTCGGCTCGACCAAGAGCGATGTCATCGAGGCAGCCCGGCGTGGCCTGCAGGACCGGCTGGCCAACCTGGTTCCGGCGCATCCGATCGCCGGCAAGGAGGTGGCGGGCATAGAGCATGCCGAGGCCGGATTGTTTGTCGGCCGCCGTGTCATCCTGACACCGATCAAGGCCACGCTGCGCTCCAATATGCAGCGCGCGACGCGGCTGTGGGTTGCGATGGGCGCCGAGGTGCAAACGATGAGCGCCGAAGAACACGACGCCGCCTTCGCCGCGGTGAGTCATCTGCCGCACATGCTGGCCTTCGCCTATATGCAGAGCATTGCCGGCCAGGCGCAACGCGCGCGCCTGCTCGAACTGGCAGGCTCGGGTTTTCGCGATTTTTCGCGCATTGCGGCAGGCGATCCGGTGCTTTGGCGCGACGTGTTGCTGGCCAATCGTCGGCAGGTGCTGCAGCAGTCCCAGGCCTTTCGCCAGCGACTCGAGGCCTTCGAGGCGCTGCTTGTCGCCGGCGATGCTCGCACGCTGGAGCAGGCCATTGCTCAGGCCAGCCGCAGCCGGGCGCGCTGGCAGGGCGACGCCGATGCTGCGCGGTCACCGGCCGCGCCTTGAAGCACCGGGGCTGCGTGTTTCGAACGCCGTTCATCGACATTCCGCCGCTGATCGCGGCCGCCGGCACCGTGCGTTTGCCGGGCTCCAAAAGCATCTCGAACCGGGTGCTGCTGCTGGCAGCGCTGGCGCAGGGCAACACCGTCGTTCACGATCTGCTGGATTCAGACGACACCCGCGTCATGCTGGAGGCGCTCGATCAACTCGGCGCTCACATCGAGCGCCTGGAGGGCGGCGCTTTGCGGATCAACGGATTGGATGGGCAGTTGCCGGTGCCGTTGTTGTCGTCGTCCAGCCGCACTCTTGCCCCAGCCCCAGCCCCAGCCCCCGGATCGGCCTCTGCCTCTGCATCAACACCAGCGGAACGCCTCTTCCTCGGCAATGCCGGCACCGCCATGCGTCCGCTCACCGCGGCGCTGGCGTTGCTCGGTGGCAATTTCGAGCTGCGTGGCGTTGCGCGTATGCACGAGCGGCCGATCGCTGATCTGGTCGGCGCCCTGCGCCAGCTGGGCGCTTGCATCGACTACCTGGAGAACGATGGCTATCCGCCGCTTCGTATTCGGCCGGTTGCGCCCGATGCGCTTCGCCTCGACGCGCCGGTGCGCGTTCGCGGCGATGTGTCGAGCCAGTTCCTGACGGCGTTGTTGCTGGCGCTGCCGCTGGTCGCCAGAGATCGGCCGGTGGTGATCGAGGTGGTCGGCGAACTGATCTCCAAGCCCTATGTCGAGATCACGCTCAATCTGCTCGCCCGCTTCGGCGTCGCGGTCGAGCGTGCGGGCTGGCAACGCTTCACCATCCCGGCCGGCAGCCGCTACCTGGCGCCGGACGAGATCCATGTCGAAGCCGACGCGTCTTCCGCCAGCTACTTCATCGCTGCCGGCGCGATCGCCGCGACAGCAGCGGCGCCGCTGCGCATCGAAGGCGTCGGCACCGATTCGATCCAAGGCGATATTCGCTTCGTCGACGCGGCGCTAAGAATGGGCGCGCATGTCGAGAGCGGGCCGAACTGGTTGCAGGTGTCGCGCAGTCCCGATTTGGCAAACACGCCGATCTCCAGCAGAAACACCGTCGGCATCGACAACGCGATGGTCGATGTCGGCGCAACCGTGCGCTCGCCATTGCGAGCCATCGAACTCGATTGCAACCATATCCCCGACGCGGCCATGACGCTGGCGGTGATGGCGCTGTACGCCGACGGGCCGAGCCTGCTCTCGAACATCGCCAGTTGGCGCGTCAAGGAAACCGACCGCATCGACGCCATGGCGAGCGAATTGCGCAAACTGGGAGCGCGTGTCGAGGCCGGCGCCGATTTCATCCGCATCTGGCCGCTCGCCACCGACGCCTGGCGCGCGGCGACCATCGCCACCTATGACGACCACCGCGTGGCCATGTGTTTCGCGCTGGCGGCGTTCAATCCGGCGCGGCTGCCGCAGCGCATCATCGATCCGGCGTGCGTGGCCAAGACCTTTCCGGATTACTTCGAAACCCTGTTCAACGTCGCGGTCCCGGCTCGAGGCCGGGTGCCGGTGATCTGCATCGACGGACCGACCGCGTCTGGCAAAGGGACGCTGGCGGCAGCGCTGGCACGGCAACTCGGCTACCACTATCTCGATTCCGGGGCGCTGTACCGCGCCACAGGTCTGGCCATGCGGCGCCATTGCCTCGCGCCTGATGCCGCCAGCGAGGAGGGCATTGCCGCTGTCGCCGCCGCCCTGCCGCTGATTTTCGATGGCGAGCGAATCATCCTGGGCGGCGAGGATGTGAGCGAGGCCATTCGCACCGAAGCGGCCGGCATGGACGCCTCGCAAGTCTCGGCCCTTCCGTCGGTTCGCTCGGCGTTGCGCGCCTTGCAGGAGGGCTTTCGCCGCCTGCCCGGGCTGGTGGCCGACGGCCGCGATATGGGCAGCGTCATCTTTCCTGACGCAGCGCTCAAGGTGTACCTCACAGCGAATGCCAGGCAAAGGGCCGAGCGGCGCCATAAGCAATTGATTTCCAAAGGAATTCCGGCTACAATCGCCGGCCTCTTGGCCGACCTGGAAGCGCGCGATGCGCGGGATTCGTCCCGCACTGTGGCGCCGCTTTCGGCAACGCCGGATGCGCGCCTTCTTGACAACTCCGAACTGTCCATCGAGCAATCGGTACAGCAGGTTTTGCGGTGGTGGCAGGAGATGAGGCCGTTCGAGTGAATGTCCGGAGCATCGTTTGAACATTCGCTCGGACAATTGCTCGGCCCTTCGCTCGGACAATTGTTCGGCCCTTCGCCAGACCTTGCAAGTGGGCCGCAAGTCGAGCGTCAGCGTCTCCGAATTTCAGCCCCGGCGGGCCCCTCTCGCGCGACAGCGCACCGACTTGCCGGCTTTTGCAACTTAACTGGGTCGTTGGACCCATCGCCGTCGCCAGATTAATCCGAGTTCGCGTGCACTCTTGCAAAACGTGGCTCTTACCCTGGATGAACGGCACAGGAACCATCTGAATGTCTGAATCTTTTGCCGACTTGTTCGAAGAATCCCTGAAGCGCTCGGAAATGCGCTCGGGCGAAGTCATCACCGCCGAGGTGGTGCGCGTGGAGCACAACCACGTGGTCGTCAACGCCGGGCTCAAATCCGAAGCCTATGTGCCGATCGAGGAATTCAAGAACGACAAGGGCGAACTTGAAGTGCAGGCCGGCGACTTCGTCTCGGTGGCCATCGGCAGCGTCGAAAACGGCTATGGCGACACCATCCTGTCACGCGACACGGCCAAGCGCCTCGCCTCGTGGATGAGCCTGGAGAAGGCGCTTGAATCCGGCGACTTCGTCACCGGCACCACCAGCGGCAAGGTCAAGGGCGGCCTCACCGTGCTGGTCAACGGCATTCGCGCCTTCCTGCCTGGCTCGCTCATCGACACGCGGCCGGTCAAGGACTTGGCCCCCTACGAGAACAAGACGCTCGAGTTCAAGGTCATCAAGCTCGATCGCAAGCGCAACAACGTGGTGCTGTCGCGCCGCGCTGTGGTCGAGGCCAGCATGGGCGAAGAACGCGCCAAGCTGATGGAAACTCTGAAGGAAGGCGCCGTGGTGCGCGGTGTCGTCAAGAACATCACCGAGTACGGCGCTTTTGTCGACCTCGGCGGCATCGACGGCCTTCTGCACATCACCGACATGGCCTGGCGCCGCGTGCGCCATCCGAGCGAGGTGGTGCAACCGGGCCAGGAACTCACGGCGAAGATCCTCAAGTTCGACACCGAGAAAAACCGCGTGTCGCTCGGCCTGAAGCAGATGGGCGACGATCCGTGGATGGGCGTTTCGCGCCGCTATCCGCAGGGCACGCGCCTATTCGGCAAGGTCACCAACATCGCCGATTACGGCGCCTTCGTCGAGCTCGAGCCGGGCATCGAAGGCTTGGTGCACGTCTCGGAGATGGACTGGACCAACAAGAACATTGCGCCGAACAAGATCGTCTCGCTCGGTGACGAAGTCGAAGTGATGGTGCTGGAGATCGACGAAGAAAAGCGCCGCATCAGCCTGGGCATGAAGCAATGCAAGGCGAACCCGTGGCAGGAGTTTGCGCAGAACACCAAGCGCGGCGACCGCGTCAAGGGCCCGATCAAATCGATCACCGACTTCGGCGTATTCGTCGGTCTGGCCGCAGGCATCGACGGCCTGGTGCACCTGTCCGACCTGTCGTGGAACGAGGCCGGTGAAGCAGCGGTTCGCAACTACAAGAAGGGCCAGGAAGTGGAGGCCTTGGTGCTGGCCGTCGATGTCGATCGCGAACGCATCAGCCTGGGCATCAAGCAACTCGACGGCGACCCGTTCACCACCTTCTCCAGCGTCAACGACAAGGGCCAGATCGTCAGCGGCAAGGTCAAGACTGTCGACGCACGCGGCGCCGAAATCGACCTGGGCAACGACGTTCTGGGCTACCTGCGCGCCAGCGAGATCTCGCGCGACCGCGTCGACGATGCGCGCAACGTGCTCAAGGAGGGCGACGAGGTAACGGCGGTGGTGATCAACGTCGATCGCAAGACGCGCAACATCCAACTGTCGATCAAGCAGAAGGACATGGTCGACGAACAAGGCGCCATGGCCAACCTGAGCCAGCAGTCGTCACGCGAAAACGCCGGTACCACGAGCCTGGGTGCGCTGTTGCGGGCCAAGCTCGACCAGCCGTCCGAGGAGTAACGACAGCGGAAGAACACGCGGCGCGCAGCGCCCGTGTTTCGTCCTTGTTTATGACTCGATCCGACCTCGTAGAAGAGTTGGCGGCGCGCTTTGCGCAACTGACGCATCGTGACGCCGACCATGCCGTCAAGACAATTCTCGACGCGATGAGCGACGCGCTGGTTCGTGGGCATCGCATCGAGATCCGCGGCTTCGGCAGCTTTTCGATGAGCCGGCGTCCGCCCCGGATTGGGCGCAATCCCCGGTCGGGCGAACGGGTTCAGGTTCCGGAAAAACGGGTGCCACATTTCAAGCCGGGCAAGGCGTTGCGCGCGGCTGTCGCGGCGCAGGAAGCGCAGCCTTTGACTGCGCACGACGGCGCTTGACGGCGCCGTAGCGAACGCTTCGAAAGCAGAATCGTTTCGCGACACAGCATGCGCAACGCTGTCATGAAATACCTGCTGTGGCTGCTCAAGGCAGCCATTTTTTTTACGCTGTTCGCGTTCGCGCTTAATAACCAGCAGGCGGTCAACGTCAATTTTTTCTTCGGCACCTACTGGCGTGCGCCGATGGTGTTGGTGGTTTTGGTGGCGGTCGCCGTCGGTTTGGTCATCGGCGCGCTGGGCATGCTTCCGGGTTTTTGGAAGCAGCGCGCGAACACGGCAGTCGCACCAGCCAGCCCGGCCACAGCCGACGCATCAACGGCGGCGACCCCATCAATCTCTACGGCCGCTTCGCCCGATGCGGCGGCCGCTCGCTCCGATGGACTTTGACCCCAGTTGGCTGTTGCTCGGGCTGCCGATCGCCTTCGTGCTCGGCTGGCTTGCATCGCGTTTCGATCTGCGCCAGTTCCGACTGGAAAATCGGCAGGCGCCGAAGGCCTACTTCCGCGGGCTCAATTTCCTGCTCAACGAGCAGCAGGACCAAGCCATCGACGCTTTCATCGAAGCAGTGCAAAGCGACCCCGACACGCAGGAGCTGCACTTCGCGCTCGGCAACCTGTTTCGTCGGCGCGGCGACTACCAGCGCGCGGTGCGGGTGCACGAACATCTGCTGTCACGCGGTGACCTGAGCCGGGCTGATCGGGTGCGAGCACAGCATGCGTTGGCCCAGGATTTTCTGCGCGCCGGCCTGCTCGACCGAGCCGAGGCGGCGCTGCAGAAACTCGAAGGTACGCCGTTCCAGGACGAGTCGCGCCTGGCCCTGCTGGCGATCTATGAGCGTTCACGCGAATGGTCGCACGCTGCAAACGTGGCGCAGAAACTCGACGCCGGTGCGCTCGCCAGTTTCAGCACACGACGGGCGCATCACCTGTGCGAGCAGGCTGCCGAACGCGTGGCGCGAGGAGAAACTGACGCTGCGAGCGCTTTGCTGGCCGAAGCAGCCACCTTGGCTCCGCAGGCACCACGGCCCGGGATCGACATGGCCAGCTTGCAAATGCTAGGCGGGCACGGTGGGCAAGGCGGCAATCCCGCAGCGGCATTCGACACGTTGATGCGCCTGGTCGACAGCGCCCCTGCGAGCATGCCCTTGTATGCGCCACTGCTGCAGCAGGCGGCGCTGGCCTGTGATCGGCAAGAGGCGGCTATCGCCTGTCTGCAGCGCAGCTACGCCGAGGCAGCTTCTATCGACGTGCTGGAAGCACTGATCGGCCTCGGCGCGCAGCCGATCACCGACGATGCAGCAGCGACCACCTCGGGCGACTCGGCCATCATCCCGAGTACTGACGCGCCCACCCTGTCGAGCATCGGCGCAGGCGCCCGACCTACCGCCGCCGGCACGCAGCCCGACGCGCGTCAAGGCTATATCGCGCACTTGGCGCGGCATTCGTCCCTGATTGCCGCTTCGCGCTGGCTTGCCGGCGAGCGCTTCGAAGAGGAGGCAGCACACCCCTTGGTGCAGCGGGCACTCGATCAGGCCGCTCGGCCGTTGCTGCGCTATCGCTGCGCCGCCTGCGGCTTTGAAGCTAATCAGCATTTCTGGCATTGCCCAGGTTGCCAGGCCTGGGACAGCTACCCGGCACGCCGGGTTGAAGAGCTTTAGCCAAGGTGGTCGCGATCGGTCCCCCTTGAACCCAGGGATTGGCCCGAGTGCAAGTGCGCAAATTGCTCGTATGCTGATCGGTCGCAAACCATCATCACGGAGTGTTAATGAATCGCACGCTATCGATCGCCTTGGCCAGCCTCACGTTTTGTGCAGCCGCCATGGCGCAAACCAAATGGGATCTCCCGAGCGCCTACCCGGCAACCAATTTCCACACCGAGACGCTGGCGCAGTTCGCTGCCGATGTCGACAAGGCCACCGACGGCAAGCTCAAGATCACGCTGCATCCGAACGGCTCGCTGTTCAAGGCCAATGAGATCAAGCGTGCCGTGCAGGGTGGGCAGGCGCAAGCCGGCGAGATCCTGCTGGTCGTCTATTCCAACGAATGGCCGATCTACGAGGCTGACGGATTGCCGTTCCTGGCCGACAGCTACGACGAGGCGATGAAGCTCTACAAGGCGCAGAAGCCGCTGCTCGACAAGAAACTGGCGGCCGACGGCATGATGCTGCTCTACGCCGTAGCCTGGCCGCCTCAAGGCATCTACACCAAAAAGCCGATCGAATCGGGCGCTGACTTGAAGGGTGTCAAGTGGCGAGCCTACAGCCCGGCCACATCGCGCATCGCGGCGCTGCTGGGCGCCCAGCCCGTGACAGTGCAGGCGGCCGAGTTACCGCAGGCGCTGGCGACCGGCACGGTGGAAAGCTATATGTCATCGGGCTCGACCGGCGTCGACAGCAAAACGTACGAGCAACTCAAATACTGGTACGACACGCAGGCCTGGTTGCCCAAGAACGTGGTGCTGATCAACAAGAAAGCTTTCGATGCGCTCGACAAGCCCACCCAGGATGCAGTGATGAAAGCTGGCGCAGTGGCCGAAGAGCGCGGCTGGACGGCCAGCAAGCGTGTCAACAAGGAGTCGATCGAGACCCTCAAGGCCAACGGCATGAACATCGTCGAACCCTCGCCGCAACTCAAGGCCGATCTGAAGAAGGTCGGTGACGTGATGCTCAAGGAATGGCTCGACAAAGCCGGGCCGGAAGGCAAGGAGCTGGTCGAGGCGTTCCGCAAATAGCCTGCACCCCGGCACACCTCGACGACGTAACACGCACCAATGCGCCGGGCCCTCGACGCGCTCTATGTCGGTGCGGCTGCACTGGCCGCACTTTTCATGGTCGGTTTGCTGGTGATGGTGCTGCTGTCGATCGCCAGCCGCCAGCTTGGGTTCTTCGTGCCGGGCACGGACGCCTACGCGGGCTATCTGATGGCCGGCAGCGGCTTTCTGGCGCTGGCGCACACCTTGAAGCGCGGCGAGCACATACGCGTCACGCTGCTGACCAATGCCCTGGGCGATCGGTGGAAGAGAGCCTTCGAAATCTGGGCGCTCACTTTGGCATTGTTGCTGGCTGCCCTGTTCGCGTTCTACAGTTGCAAGCTCGCCTGGCAGTCGCATGCCTTCCACGACATCTCCACTTCGAGCGACGCCACGCCGCTGTGGCTGCCGCAGATCGGCATGGCTGTCGGCGCCATCGTGCTGGCGATTGCCTTGCTTGACGAACTGGTGCTCGAGATCGGGCATCGCCGCGTGAACATATCGAGCGCCGAAGCGTTGCGCAGCGAATGAGCAACGCGCTGGCCCCTGAGTCTCTCTGCCGGCGCACGAAGGCCATCGATGAGTGACGTCGCCGTCATGGGCCTTCTGGTGCTCTCGCTGTTTCTGATCCTGGGCAGCGGCGTCTGGATCGGCCTGACTTTGTCGGGCGTGGCCTGGATCGGCATGGCGCTGTTCTCGTCGCGCCCGGCCGGCGATGCGATGGCCGTCACGATCTGGGGGTCGTCCAGCAGTTGGACCTTGACGGCGTTGCCGCTGTTCGTCTGGATGGGCGAGATCCTTTTTCGCACCCGGCTGTCGCAGGACATGTTCAAGGGCCTGTCGCCGTGGCTGCAAAGCCTGCCCGGGCGCCTGCTGCACACCAACGTCGTCGGTTGCACGATCTTCGCCGCGGTGTCGGGCTCGAGCGCGGCCACCTGCGCCACCATCGGCAAGATGAGCCTGCCCGAACTCACGCGCCGCGGCTACCCGGAGGCGATGGTCGTCGGCACCCTCGCCGGCGCCAGTACGCTGGGCCTCCTGATCCCGCCATCGATCATCATGATTGTCTATGGCGTGACGGCCGAGGTGTCGATCGCCCGCCTGTTCATTGCCGGGGTGTTGCCGGGGTTGCTGCTTGCACTGCTCTTCTCGGGCTATATCGTGGTGTGGTCGCTGGTCCATCCGGACGCCATACCGGCAGCCGATGAGCGCCTGAGCTTCATGCAGAAGCTGTCGGCATCGCGCAGCTTGATCCCGGTGGTGCTGCTCATCGCAGCCGTGCTTGGATCGATCTACAGCGGCCTTGCCACCGCCACCGAAGCCGCCGCCGTCGGCGTGCTCGGCTCGCTCATCATCTCGACGTTGCAGGGCTCGATGAACTGGCAGACCTTCAGGGATGCGCTGATGGGCGCGACGCGCCTCTACTGCATGATCGCGCTGATCCTGGCCGGCGCCGCCTTCCTGACCCTCTCCATGGGCTACATCGGACTGCCACGCCACCTGGCGGAGTGGATCGGCTCGCTCGGCCTCACCAGGCCGCAACTGATCGCGGCGCTCGCCGTCTTCTTCATCGTGCTGGGGTGCTTTCTGGACGGCATCTCGATGGTCGTGCTGACCATGGGCGTGATCTTGCCGACGGTGCAGAAAGCCGGCATCGATCCGATCTGGTTCGGCATCTTCGTCGTGCTCGTGGTCGAGATGGCGCAGATCACACCACCGGTGGGGTTCAACCTGTTCGTGCTGCAGGGCATGACCGGCCGCCAGATGCCGTGGATCGCGCGTGTCACGCTGCCGATGTTCCTCCTGATGTGCGCGGCGATCGTGCTGATCTACGTGTTTCCGGGGATCGCGACTTGGCTGCCGGAGCGGATGAAGAACTGACTGCTGGTGCCAAAAGAAGTCGGCGGATCGCGCCTTGCATCGGTCGTTTTTCCCCAGCAACGCAGGGCCGCCTCGCTTGCGGACGGGTTCTAAGCGTCGCCCATGAGTTGGTGCAAATCCTCGGGCGAGAGTTCGACATCGGCGACCGCCATCGAATCGTGCAACTGGGCGAGCGTGCGCGGCCCGATCAAGGCCATCGCAGCGATGCCCTGGCTCAGCACATAGCCGAGTGTGATGGCCGTGCGCGAGCGGCCGCTCTGCTCAGCCAGCGCGATCAGGCGCTCGCGGCGCGCGCGATTGATCGGGTTGTCGAACCAGCGCAGTGATTTGTCGTTGGCCGCGCCCGGCCCGGCGAGCGGCTTGGCAAAGTACCCCTTGGCTTGCGAGGTGTAGGCCACGACCGGAATGCGGTTGTGACGGTAGCGCGCCAGTTCTCGATCGTCCATCACCACCCGGGTTTCATCGTCTTGCTTGACAGCCGACGAGTGCGCAAGGCTCCATTGCAGCTGACTTGCGCAAAACGGCGCCGTGCCTTGTCGGATGGCATGGGCATTGGCGGCCTCAATGCGCTCGGCACGCCAGTTCGAGCAGCCGAACGCGCGCACATGGCTTCCTTCAGCGATGCGCGCGATCATGTCCATCACCTTTTCGACCGGTTGGCTCTCGTCGTCCCGGTGCAGCCAGTAGAGGTCGATGCGTTCGACCTCGAGTGTCTCGAGGCTTTGCGCAAGATCGCTCGCCACCTCATCGTGGCTGAGGCGCCCGCGCTGCATCGAATCGAAGCGCGGGTGGCCGCCCTTTGTGGATATCAACACGTTTGCGCGTGCCCCCCGCTCACGCAGCCATGCACCGAGGGTGCGCTCGCTGGCGCCCTGCCCGCCTGGCACCCAATCGGCATAGCAGCGCGCGGTGTCGAGTGTGTTGC
Organism: Variovorax sp.; assembly: GCA_039925525.1. GTDB lineage: Bacteria > Pseudomonadota > Gammaproteobacteria > Burkholderiales > Burkholderiaceae_C > Variovorax. The sequence continues at coordinate 6,708 of JBDSYU010000054.1, read as the reverse complement.
CGCCGGCCGCCACATAGGCGTCGATGATTTCAAAAGCCAAACCGGGGACGATGGTGGAACCAAAGTAGTCGGTGCCCAAAACCAATCGCGACACGTCGAGTGGACCCGACAAGCCTTGCAGTGAAACGTGTTTCATCAAAAGCCTCTTGAGACGGTGTCTTGCCGATGCTGCCCGGAGGCCGATAACGCTGCCCGGCCCTAGACAACCCGCCCGGGATTGAGAACGCCCTGCGGATCCAGAGCCTGCTTCAGCACTTGCATCAGCGCAATCTCCTCGGGTGAGCGGGCATGGGCGAGCCAGGGCTTCTTCAGGGTGCCGATGCCGTGTTCGGCCGACACGCTGCCGTCGAAGCTGCGCACCAATCCATAGACGATTTCTTCAATCGCTTGCTTGGGTTGTTCGGCGGCACCGGGCACCCAGGCGACAAGGTGCAGGTTGCCATCGGCGACGTGGCCGTAATACATGCTCTCGCAGCCCGGCACACCAGCTTGCAGGGCTTGGCGGCAGCGCTCGGCATAGTCGTCCATGCGGGCCGTCGGCAAGCCCACGTCGAACGGGAGATGGGGCCCCAACACCTGCACGAACTCCGAGCAGGCATCGCGCACAGCCCACAGCGCGGCCGCTTCGGCGAGCGATTGCGCGACGACGGCATTTGGCACGACGCCAGCCTCCAGGTCGCGCGCCAACCAACCTTCAAAACGTGGCGGGTCGTGCTCCGCGTCGCTGCCGAGGGCTTCGACCAGCACGTGAATGGCATCATCGCGGCCATGACCGCGGGCATTCGCAGTCTCGAATGGATCGCGCACGCCACTCACCTTGCGGGTCGCTGCGTGCCAGTAGTCGGGCCACATCACCTCGAACGCCGACAGCATCGGACCCAGTTCGCGACGCGCAGAAGCCAGCAGCTCCAGCACGCCGTCGTAATCATCAAGCGCGCACATCGCCACCATGGTGCAGTTGGGCTTGGGCATCAGGCGCAGCACCGCCTGCGTGATGATGCCGAGCGTGCCTTCGCTGCCGATGAACAGGTGCTTCAGGTCGTAGCCAGCGTTGTTCTTCAGCATCTTGTTGAGGCTGGTGACGATGCTGCCATCGGGCAATACCACCTCGAGGCCGAGAGTCAGTTCACGCGCCATGCCGTAACGCAGCACCCGGTTGCCGCCGGCGTTGGTCGAAAGATTGCCGCCGATGGTGCACGAGCCGCGTGCGCCCAGGTCGAGCGGAAAGAAAAACCCGGCGTCATCGGCCGCACGCTGCACCTGCTCCAGCGGCGTGCCCGCCCGCACGGTCAGCGTGCCGGCGTGCGGATCGATCTCGGTGACTCCCACCATGCGCTCGAGTGACAGGGCCACGGCGTCGGCGATCGGCCGGGCGCCACCGCACAAGCCGGTGAGTCCGCCCTGTGGCACCACGCCAAGCCCACCTGCATGGCAGATGCGCATGGCTGCCGCCACTTCCTGCGTGTCTGCCGGTCGGATCAACGCGAGCGGTGTGACTGGACCTTGCGGGCTCCAGTCGTTGGTGTTGCGCACCGGAATGGCATCGCCAACCAGCACCGCCGTACCAAGACGGGCTTGCAGTGCGGCAATGGTCGCGCGATGGTCTTGCAAAGTCATTGCTCAGTAGGTCGCGCGGCCGCCAGAGAGATCGAAGACCGCCCCGGTGGCGAAGCTGCATTCAGCCGAGCACAGCCATGCCACCTGCGCCGCAACCTCTTCGGCAGACAGAAAACGCCCCATCGGGATGCGCGACAGAATTGCGTCTTTGCGCGCTTGGGTGATCTCCTTGGACATCTCGGTCAGCACCGCGGCGGGTGTCACCACATTGGCCAGAATGCCGGTTTCGGCGAGCTCCTTGCCGAGCGTTTTGGTCAGCGCCATCAAACCCGCCTTGGAAGCCGCGTACGCCGCTGCCTGCGGCATGCCTTCCTTGCCTTGCACAGACGCCATGTTGACGATGCGCCCGCGCCACGGCCCCGGGGGATTTCGCAGCAGCATCGGTACGACGACGCGCGTGCAGATAAAGGCGCCCGTCAGGTTGACGTCGAGCACGCGGCGAAACTGCTCGGTGGTGTGCTCCCAGGTGTCGGTTACGGGGCCGAGAATGCCGGCGTTGTTGATGAGCGTGTCGATGTGGCCGAAGCGCTCGAGCGTCTCGATCGCCGCCGCTGCAACACGCGCCTCGTCAGTCACGTCCACCACATGCAGGCTGATCCGATCGCGCTGCGCGGAAAGGGTCGCCGGCAGATCGGTCGCATCGGCGCCTGCATGAACCCCAGCCTCAAAACCATCTTCTGGAATCGCACCGGTGCGCACATCCCATAAGGCAACCGACGCGCCACTCGCCAGCAGGCGCTGTGCGATGGCTTGGCCCAAGCCGCCCAGCCCACCGGTGACGACGGCAACGCGACCGCCGAAGTCGAATCGAGCGCCGCCGCTGCGACTCACTTGGCCGAAACCATGGTCTCGGTGTAGAAGTCGCCGGCCTTGAGGTCGGTTTTCAAATCCTGGTACTCACGCGCCATGTTCAAGGTTGCTTCCCAATCGGCCGGGTTCATCCAGCCGATCGGATGGCTCTCGCCGCCGTTCGCCCGCACCAGCGCCAAGCCGGCCTTGAGTTGCTGCATGGCCAGCGCTTTGTCGAGGTCGGGTTTTATCTTGGCGAGCGCGGCGATCGCTTCGTCCGGGTTCTTTTCGGTGTAAGCAATGGCCTTTTGCGTGGCGCGAACGAATCCTTGCACCAGCTTCGGGTTCTTCTCCAACGTTTCCTTGTTGACATGAATGACCAGACCGAGCGTGTTGGCGCCGACGTCAGAGTAGGCAATATTGTTCACCGCAAGACCGCGCTGTGCCAGGATCAACGACTGGTTCTCCAGGCCGCCCAGCATCGCGTCGACGCGTTTCTCCAGCATGGCGACCAGCTTGGCCGCCCCGTCAACGCGCACGAACTTGATACTGTCGCCGTCGAGCTTGTTGGCCTTCACGATCGCTGGAAAGATGGTCAGGCCCGCCTCGCCCGTGGTCGCGGCGATGGTCTTGCCCTCGAGATCCTTCACCGTCTTGATGTTTGAATCGGCGCGCGCGATCACCGCAAACGGCGACTTGTTCATGATGCCCATCACGCCGACGATGGGAGCGCCCTTGGTGACTCCCGCGATCACGCTGGCGCCATCCGAGAGTCCGAAGGTGTCGGATTTCGCGCCGACGATCTGCACCGCACGGCCCGAGCCCTGACCCTCGCCGATGGCGAGGTTGATGCCTTCATCCTTGTAAAAGCCCTTCTCCACGCCGAGCGGGAAGAACGAGTGAAAGCCGTAATACAGCCAGTTCAGGCGCAGCGACGCGTTCTCTTGTGCATATGCAGCCGGCGTTGCCATGAGCGCTGCCGCGGTCGCGAACATGCCGATGCGCAGCAGGCGCAGGATTTTTTTCATGAAGGTCTCCTTGGGTTGAAAAAATTGGGGGTTCGAAGCGCGAAAGTGAGTGTGGGTCGCTTCAATGCGCTGCCACCGGCGCGCCGGCATCGCCGGTCTGGCGCTGCGATACATGCCACGGGATGCAGAAGCGTTCGATCAGCTCCACGGCGCCGTACAGCAGCAGGCCGAGTACGCTGAGCACGATGATGGTCGCGAAGGTCATGGTGGTGTCGAGCGCGCCGTTGTACTCGAGCAGCAGGAATCCGAGCCCACGGTCCGATGCAACGAATTCGGCCACCACCGCTGCCGTCGACGACAGCGCCGCAGCCACCTTGAAGCCGGTAAACAGGGTGGGCAGTGCATGAGGGAACTGAATCTTCCAGAACGCCCGCAGGCGTGACGCGCCCGTCGAGCGCGCCAGATCCATGATGTCGGCATCGACCGAGCGAAAGGCCGTGATCGCACTCACCACCACCGGAAAGAACGAGAGCAGGAAAACCAGCAGCACCTTGGGCGAAAGGCCGAAGCCAAACCAGATGATGAAGAGCGGCGCCACGGCGATCTTCGGCACGATCTGGAAGAACACCAGCAGCGGGTACAGCGTGGCTTCGGCACGGCGCGAGAAGGCGATACCCAACGCGATCAGCACGCCCAGGACGACGGCAGCCAGGAAGCCGAGCAGCATCGGTTGCAAGGTGTAGTAGCTGGCATCCATCAATCGCGGCAGCTTGTTCCAGAGCGCCGCCAGGATCTCCGATGGCGCCGGCAAGATATACGGCTTGATATCGGAAAGCCGGATGACCAGTTCCCACACGAGCAAGAAAGCGCCGAAGGTCAGCCCGATGCGCGCCGGCTGCTCGAATTGCTGCAGGGTCTTGCTCGCCAAAGAATGTCTCCGAGATGGCTTTAACGTTTGCACAACGTGGTGGATCGGGACCGCTGCCGATGCCGCACCAGACCACGGCCGCGTGATTGACGGGGCGACAGGGCCTCGTTAAAATAATCTTGTTCCAATAACAAGTTTGTTCCTGCAAATGCGGGTTGTCAAGGGTCTGCTCGATCGTTCGCTCGAATTGCTCGGCCTGCTTGCACGCGATGCAGGCTGGCACCGGTTGTCGTCGATCGCGCAGCGCCTGCAACTGCAGAGCGGCCCCGCCCATCGCCTGTTGGCCGAACTGATGCGGCTCGGCTGGGTCGAGCAAGAAGCCTCGACCGACCGCTATCGCCTCACGCTCAAGCTCTCACTGTTGGGGCAACAGTTCCTGTACGCAACCGGGCTGCCGGGCATGGTTCAACCCATCCTCGATTCGCTCGCAGCGCGCTGTGGCGAGTTGGTGCGGCTGACCGTGGTGCAAGGCGATGCGTTGTATTGGTTTGCCTCGTCCCAAGGTGCGCCACCCGGCTTGATGTATCAGCCTTCGATGACCAGCCATCCGCAGCTGCACGCGACCGCCAATGGCAAGGCCTGGCTCGCCACGCTGCCCGATGAGACGGCTGTCGCCATCGCGCTCGAAGGCGGATTGGCCGATGGCGGCGGCACCAGCAAGACCATCCACACCGTGCAGGGCTTGGTGCGCGAACTGGCGCTCACCCGTCGGCGCGGCTACGGTCTGTCGGTCGAAGAGGCCGAAGCCGGCGTCAGGGCGATCGCCATTGCCATCGCGCCACCCGGCGCGCCCGCGGTTGGCACGATGAGCATCGGCGGCCCGTTGTTGCGCATGGGCAAGTCGCGCGATGCAGCTCTGCACCAAATGCTCATGCAAGCCGGCGAGCAGTTGCAGGTGTGTTGGCCCACCGCGCCGACCCTGTACGCCTCTACACTCAAGGCGCAGCGCGAATCCGCAAAGAGTCAGGAGACGGTTTGAACGGTATCCAGATCCGCGGCGTGACCAAGCGCTACCAGCGCGGCAAGCAGGAGACGCTGGCGCTGCAGGACATCGATGTCGACATTGCACCGGGCGAGTTCGTAGCGGTGGTCGGACCATCGGGTTGCGGCAAGTCCACCTTGATGCGACTGGTGGCCGGCCTGCATCCGGTCAGTGCAGGCGAGATCACGGTGGAAGGCAAGCCGGTGAATGGCCCGGTGACCGACGTCGGCATCGTGTTTCAAAGCCCGGTGTTGCTCGATTGGCGAAACACGTTGGACAACGTGCTGTTTCAAGTCGACATTCGCGGACTGCCGGTGAACGAGTACCGCGAGCGCGCGCAAGCCCTGCTGGTGCAGGTCGGGCTCGAAGAGTTCGCCGATCGCTTTCCACACGAGTTGTCGGGTGGCATGCGCCAACGCGCGTCCATCGCCCGCGCGTTGCTGCACGATCCGCCGTTATTGCTGATGGACGAGCCCTTCGGCGCCCTGGACGCGCTCACTCGCGAACAGATGCGGCTCGATCTGGAGACGCTCTGGCTGGAGACGCGCAAGACCGTCGTCTTCATCACCCACAGCGTCGACGAGGCGGTGCTGCTGGCCGACCGGGTGCTGGTAATGAGCCCACGCCCGGGGCGCATCGTGCGCCAGATCGCCGTTGATCTGCCACGCGTGCGCGGTGTCGAGGCGCGCCGCGAGAAAGCCTTCTACGACGCCTGTGACGAGATCAACGAGATTTTCTTCAGTCAGGGCGTGTTGCGCCGTGCTGGCAGCCGGCGCGTGAGCCAATGACCGACGACGCCATCAAGGCTGCGGCCGAGCACCTGCTGGCGCTGCGTCGCGCGGCCACGTCGGGCGCGCGCCTGCCACCGTTGCTCAGGCCGGATTCCGTCGAAGCGGGTTGGCGAATCCAGCAACGCGTAACTGCCTCCCTTGCGGCGCAACCGGGGGGCGGCGTCGCAGGATGGAAATGCGGATTGCCCGATGGCGACAAGCTGTTCGTTGCGCCGATCTATGTGGATGGAATGATCGATGCGGATGCCGATGCCGAGGCGGAGCGCGCGCGGATTGAGCGCGTCGAGCCCGAGTTCGCGTTCCTGCTCGCATCCGACCTGCCGGCGCGCGATGCGCCCTATTCGATTCACGAGATCGACCGCGCGATCGGCAACACCCATCTTGCGCTGGAAGTGTTGGGTAGCCGCGTTGCAAAGACCGAAGAGCCGCTCGCCTTTGCCGAACTGCTCGCCGACGGTTTGATGCAGCGCGCGATGGTGCTTGGGCCTGTGGCTTCTGAAACGCGCCGCGAGCCGACGTTTCAATTGCAAATCGAAATCGACGGCCAGCCGCCCGAGGTGCGCGAAGCGCGGCACCCGAACGGCGATCCGCGCCAGCCCTTGTATTGGCTTGTCGAGTTTCTGCGCGCGCGCG
>JBDSYU010000053.1:0-20929 GCA_039925525.1 Variovorax sp. | reverse complement strand
GAAATCGCTGGTCGCGTGCCAGCCGAGTTCGCCGCCGTCCTTGGCGCTGCCATCTTGCGAGTGCTCACGTGCCAGCGTCGCAAAATCAGTACGGCCGGCCTGGATCTGCCGCTTGTAGTCGGCCAGTTGCCGAATCGCCGCCGCCTCGTCGCGCGCACCATCGATGCGCAGCAGGATGTGGCGCAAGCGACTCTGAGTAACGACGTTGTCGCCGCCCGCCTGGTTGCGCACGAGCACCTTGAGCACATGAAAGCCGGCGCCGGAACGCACCGGGCCGGCGACGCCGCCGACGCCGAGGCCTTGGGTCGCCTGCACGAACAGCGGCGGATAGCGCTCGGGGCCGCGCAGCCCCAGCGCGCCACCATTGACCCGGTCGGGCGCGTCGGACGTCTCGTTGGCCAGCTTGGCGAAGTCTTCGCCGCCTCCCGCGCGCGCGGCGATAGCGTCGGCGCGGCGCTTCAACGCGGCCACCTGCGCCTCGCTGGCGCTCTCGGGCACCGCCACCAGCACATGGGCCAGGTTGATCTCGCCAGCGGCGCCATCGGCTTTGGTGTTGGCGCGCTGCTCCTGCAGATAGCGATCGATGTCCAGATCGCTGATTTTGACCTTGGCCTCGACCTCGCGTTCACGCAGCTTGGCGAACGCCAGTTGCTCGCGCAGTTCACGGCGCATCTGCTCTCGCGAGATGCCTGCTTCGGTAATGCGACGGCGCAACTCGTCAGGCGATACGTCGTTTTGCTGCGCCACAGAACGCTCGGCCGCATCGACGGCGGCGTCGTCGATTTTCAGGCCGTAGTCCTTGGCCTCCTGCAACTGGATGCGCTCCATCACCAGCCGCTCCAGCACGCGCCGGGCCAGTTCGGTTTGCGGCAAGCGCGATGCATCTGCTTCGCTCTCTAGCAGCCGATCGACCCGGTTCTGAACGTCGGTATTGGTGATCGGCTCGGAGTTGACCAGCGCGACGATGTACTCGGCGGCGCGCTGCTGCGACGTCGGCGCAGCCGTCGGCGCGCGCGTCTTGTTCGGCTGCAGCAGCCGCGACACCGGCGGCGCGGCCAAGCTATCTCGCGGGCCCGGCGCCTTGGGGTCGATGCTGATGCGGCTTTGTGCCAAGAGGGAAGGCAGCAGACTGGCCAGCAGGCAGGCCACCAGTATCTTGCGATTGAAAAACTTGTTCATGCAGTGCTTCTCCTTCGCGCCCTTCGGGATCGGCGCAGTTTGCAAAATCCGTCGCTTCTGTTGGAGCCGCGCCGCCTGCGCGCTCACTGGTAGTTGGTGAAGCGGCTCGGCGGCTCGCTCTGCGTGCGCAACAACTGGTAACCCGGTACCTGTTGGCGCAAGGTGCGCAGCGGACTGGCACCGACGCTGGTCAAACCGACGAGTTCAATCTGGAACAGGATGCGCCGCGTCGCGCTGGTGACGCCGGTGCTCAACTGTTGATACACCACTCTTGCCACATAGCAGCAGCCATCGTATTCCAGGCCGAGCACGGCATCGGTCATGCGCCGGTCGCGCAGGCTGTAATTGAGCCGGCCGACGGCGTACCAGCGATCGCCGCCAAGCCCACGGCCGGGGCCGAGATCCTTTCCCTTGTCGCCCCATAGATCGTTGATCGGCCATTGCCAGCCAAGATCAATCGACTTGCTGCCGGTACTGGCCGTAGTGCTGTCGTCGTCCCGATAGCGATAGGCGACGTTGACGGTGCGATAGGGGCCAGGGCTGTAACGCGCCCCGATGGTGTTGCGCGCTGAGCGATGCGTCTGCGGGTTGTACTGCAACGTCGTGTCGACGCTCCAGCGTGGATTCCAGTTGATCTGCGCGCCAAGCAAAAGGTCGCTCACGCGATCGGTCGCCGGCTGGCCGCCGGGCAAGGTCACATTACGATCGGAAAAACGCAGGCGTTGTGCGATGCCGAAACGCGCCGCCTCGACGCCAGATTCCGGATCGATGAGCCGCGAAGTGACGCCCAGGGTCAGCAGGTTGCGGTCGGCGATGCGGTCGTCCCCGGAGAAGGCGTTCTCCGTGTACACAGTGGCGAAGTTGAAGTCGTAGGCCGCCGAATCGTAGTTGGGCAAGCGGCTTTGGTCACGGTACGGTGTGTAGACGTAGAAGGCGCGGGGCTCCAGCGTCTGGCGCAGGGAGCGGCCGAAGAACGTGGCATCACGCTCGAAGACCAGGCCGCTATCCAGGCTGAACGTCGGCAGGACGCGGGTAGCATGGGTGCGGCGATACGGATCGTTGGCAAACGGTGTATCGAACTGATAGGCAGTGGCGTGTAGCTGCACCTTGGGGATGATGAAAGCCCCTGGCGTTCGAATCGGGCGGCTCACCTGCATTACGCCAAAGATGCGTTGGCCATCGGGCTGGAGTTGCAGCAGTTGCTCGGCGCCGCTGAAGCGCGAGTAGTCGAGTCCGCCATGCACATCAAAGCCATGCCAGTCGTAGCGATCGTAGTTGCCGGTGATCTGCGGCAGCCGGTCGTAGGGAGGCGTGATCGGTGCCAGATCGTAGTTCAGCGTCTGATACTTGAGGGCGCGAATCTGGCCACTGAAATCACCACGGGTCCAGCGTACTGCGCCCTCGCTGGCGAGCAAGCGACCCGTGAGCGACGGCGTGCGCGAAAAATCGCGCCAGTAGTCATCGTCGCTGACGCGGTTGATGTTCAGCGTGGCGTTCAGCGAGTCGAGCCCGAGACCACTGCCATTGAGCGTCTGCTGATGGCGCGTCCACAAGCCCCAGCGGGCGCGATTGCGCAGGCTGTCGGTCGGCATGAAGTCAACCCGCGCCGTGCCCTGGTACTTTTCTTCGAGATAGCGGAACTCACCGCTCAGGTTGACTCCCCGCTTGCTCATCACGGTGGCATCGACCGTTGCGTCGCGATTGGGCGCGATGTTCCAGTAGTAGGGCTGCGTCACCTCGATGCCGTTGAGGTTGTCCAGGCCGATGGTCGGCGCCAGAAAGCCGCTCTTGCGATCGTTGCTGAGCGGAAAGCTGAGCGACGGGAACGCGGGCGTGGTGACGCCAAAGAACGTCAGTTGTGCGTTGTCGGCCACGCCGATGTTGCTCTGGGTGTCGGCCGAAATGCGCGTGGCGCTGATCACCCAGGCCGGCATCCAGCCGGGCAGGTCTTCGCGCCGGCAGGTGGTGTAGGTCGCATTCAGTGCGATTGAGCGGTTCTGGTCGATAAAGTCGACGCGGTCAGCCTGACCCTGGCCGCCTGTTGCCAGGAATTCGTAGCGCGGCTGGTTGAAGAAGCCTTCGAACGTTTCCAGCTTGAGCTGCAGCTGCGGCCCCTGGTACACGTTGCCGGCCTGATTCACCCGCACGTTGCCGCTCGCCTTGGCCTGATCGCTCGCCTGGTCGTACGCGAGCCGATCGGCGGTGATGCGCACATCGCCGCGCCGCAATTCGGCGTGGCCTAGGACCGTGGTCTCCAGATCCGGCCGGCCGGAGATCGTGTCGCCGGAAATGAAGCTCGACAAAGTGCTGCGCTCGTTCTTGCCGATGAGTTCGGGCAGCTGTGCTGACAAGCGCAAGCGCAAGGGCGGCAAATTCGGGGTCAGCGCAGTCGGCGCGGCAGGTAAGGCGCCGGTGGGAGCCGGAGCAGGCAGCAACGCCGGCAAGGCCGGTAAGACAATCGTTGCCGGGAACGCAGCGCGCGTGTCTGCTGACGCGCTGTCGTAGCCTGGCTGCGGACCCGCTTGCGCGTGCGCAGGAACAATCGTCCCTGAAGGCGCGGGGAAGGCAACCCGATTCTCATTCACACCAGCCTCAGCGATGGAAGGACCCGACGGAACGATCGGCGAGACGCCGAGCCCACCAGGCACCATGTATTGGGCACGGGCGGCTTGCGCCAACGGCAGCATCATGGCGACGAGAATCGCCAACGGCACGAAAGACAAGGGCGGCGACGACGACACGGGGGCGTGGGGGCGCGAGCGATGGAGAAAGGCGGCGCGCTGATGCGATTTGTAGAATCGATTATCCATGAGTGCCCCCGCCGACCCGACGCTTGCGACCATGCTTCCACCGGGGTCGGCTTCCCCTCGCAGTCACTTGCTCGCTGATGCACACGGCGCGCCTCCGGCCGGCGACCCTGGTGACGGCAAGGCTTTCCTGACCTTTGCAGACCCGGCACGCGAGGCGGCCTTCGGGCATTGGCTGCGAGAGACGGCGACGGCGCATGAGCTGGTGCCGGCGAGCGCCAGGTTGGCTTCGGCAGATGCCAGCTTCAGGCGGTACTTTCGCGTCGACACGATCGCCGGCGACAGTCGCATCATCATGGATGCGCCGCCCGACATGGAGGACAGCGCGCCGTTCGTGAAGATCGCTGCGCTGATGCGCGAGGCCGGCGTCAAGGCGCCGCGCGTACTGGCGTGGGACCAGCGCGATGGCTTCCTGCTGCTCGACGACCTGGGTCAACGAACAATGCTCGAAGTGGTCGATAGCAACGATGCCGAGACCAACAGACCGCTCTACGAGCAGGCCATCGATGCGCTGGTGCGCTGGCAGCAGGCCTCGCGAGCCGGCGTGTTGCCGCCCTACGATCGCGCCCTGCTCGAGCGTGAGCTGACGCTTTTTCCCGACTGGTATCTGGCGCGCCATCGCGGCGTTGTGGTTGAGGGAAAGCTGGCCGAGCGCCTGGCGCAAAGCTTCGAGATCATCGTCCGCGAGAACCTGAAATCGCCGCAAGTCTTCGTGCATCGGGACTTCATGCCGCGCAATCTGATGGTCGCCGACAATGACGCCGAGCGCGCCGAGTTGGGCGTGCTGGATTTCCAGGATGCGGTCTACGGTCCCATCAGCTACGACATTGCCAGCCTGATGCGCGATGCCTTCCTGAGCTGGGACGAGGCGTTTGTCATCGACATCACGGCACGGTACTGGGAACGTGCCCGCGAGGCCGGCCTGCCGGTCGATGCCGATTTCGGCGATTTTTATCGCGCCGTCGAATGGATGGGGTTGCAGCGACACCTGAAGGTGGCCGGCATCTTTGCGCGATTGACGCTGCGCGATGGCAAGGCGAAGTATCTGGCGGATGCGCCGCGTTTCATCGGCTACATCCGCGCCACTGCATCGCGCTATCGCGAGCTGGCGCCGCTGTCCCACATCATCGACGAAGTGGAAGGCGCCACTGGCACCAGCGGCTACGCCTTCGGACGCGTCTGAGTTCGGCCACATATCCGTTGATCGGCAAAGCGCAAGGTCACGACGTGCCAATCGCCGACGACTTGATCGACGCTTCGCCGGATGCGCGCCTGCCGCGCTTTTTTTGCGCGCTGCCGCTCGTCGCTGGCAGTGAAATGGCGCTGCCGCCAGGTGCGACGCGTCATGTGCAGGTGCTGCGGCTGCAACCCGGTTCCATGCTGGTGCTGTTCGACGGCCATGGCGGCGAGCACAGAGCGCTCGTCGAGCGCATGGGTCGTGGCGAAGTCGTGGTGCGGGTGGGTGCGCGCGCGCCGATCGAGCGCGAGGCGCCGCGCGCCGTGCATCTGGCGATCGGCATGCCGGCCAACGAGCGCATGGACTGGCTGGTGGAAAAGGCGACCGAACTCGGCGTGCAGAGCATTCAGCCCCTGGCGACGCAGCGGGCCGTGCTGCGCCTTTCGGGCGAGCGTGCCGAACGCCGCGCTCTGCACTGGCAGGCCGTGGCGATCGCCGCCTGCGAGCAGTGCGGCCGCAACCGGGTGCCGTCCATTCACTCGCCGCGCGGCCTGGCCGAATGGCTGAAGCTGGAGCACGCCGATGCGCCTGCCCGCGCCGCCGCAAACCGATGGTTGCTGAGCCTCGATGCTCTGGCGCGCCCGCTGGCAACGGCTGCAGCGGGCAGTGCGGTCGCGCCGACGTGGGTGTTGAGCGGTCCGGAGGGGGGATTGGACGCGGTTGAGGAGGCGTCGGCGGGCGAGCACGGCTTCGCCTTGGCATCGCTCGGCGCACGCACGCTGCGCGCCGAGACGGCAGCGCTGGCGGCGTTGGTCGTGCTGACCCAGAGCGCTGCGCCATAGACACCGCTGCTGACCTTTCCGCGTACACGACAGTGATCGGCCGTTCTCACCCTCTCCCGTTTTTCGGGTGAGGGCCAGAGTGAGGGATTAAGCGACGCTTCAACGCCCCGCCGCGCCGAACACCCGCAGGCGCACAATCGGCGGCCGCCGTCAAGTCGTGTGCCCCTTCGCGCTTCGGCCTTCTCAACTTCCCGACCCTGCGCGATGAACCGCAATCTCTGGCTCCTGGCCGTCTGCCAGGGTTTGTTCCTGACCAATAACGTCGCCTTCATGGCGATGAACGGGCTGGTCGGGTTGAGCCTGGCACCGCGCGCATGGATGGCGACGCTGCCGATCATGGCTTACGTGGTCGGCGGGGCACTGACCACCGGCCTGGTGACGCGCACGCAGCAACGCTTCGGGCGGCGCGGCTCGTTTCAGATCGGGCTCGTCGTGGCCGTGGTTTCGGCACTCGGCTGTGCGGCGGCCACGCTCGCCCACAGCTTCTGGTTGCTGACGCTGACCACTGTGGTCGCCGGCTTCTACAACGCCAATGCCCAGTTGTATCGCTTTGCCGCGGCCGAGTTGGCGACACCCGACTGGCGCGAAAAGGCCATCTCTCTGGTCATGGCCGGGGGCCTCCTCGGCGCCGTGCTCGGGCCCAATCTGGCATCGGCGACGCGTGAGCTGGTGTCGACCCCGTATGTCGGCGCCTACCTGGCACTGGCGGTGGTGGCGCTGGTGTCGATGACGGTGCTGCACTTCATCGACTTCCCGGCAGTGCAGAGCAAGGCGCAGAGCATGGGGGGGCGACCGCTCGCGGAGATCATGCGCCAGCCTGTCTTCATCGTTGCAGCGCTGGCCGGTTCGCTCGGCTATGGCGTGATGAACCTGTTGATGGCCGCGACGCCCCTGGCCATGCAGGTTTTCTCGATGCCATTCCACGACATCGCGTTCGTACTCGAGTGGCATGTCATCGGCATGTTTGCGCCGGGCTTCTTCACCGGCCATCTGATCCGCCGCTTCGGCGTGTTGCAGATCATGGCCGTTGGTGTGCTGCTGAATCTGGCATGCGTCAGCGTGGCACTTTCCGGTGTCAACCTGCACCACTTTGTCATCGCCTTGTTCATGCTCGGCATCGGCTGGAATTTCCTCTTTACCGGGGCCACTACGCTGTCGCTGTCGGCTTATACGCCCGAGGAGAAAGACCGGGCCCAGGGCGCGCTCAATTTCTGCATGTTCGCCACCCTGGCCGTCACTTCGCTGGCCTCGGGCGTTCTCGTGACAACGCAGGGGTGGCAGTTACTGAACATCGGCTCGTTGCTGCCGGTGGCGGTGACTGGCGGCGCCTTGATCTGGCTGCTGCTCAGGCAACGGCTGCACACCCCAGCGACCTTGGCCAGCGGCGCCAAGTAGTCACCAGCGACGCTGGTCGTGTACTTCCAGAAGACGCTGGCATAGGCGCGTCTAGGGCGGTGCCGCAGCGTTTTGAAACGCAGCGCCGGCCGTCAGCCGGCGTCGCCGATCTTGTCCTGCGTCTTTGTGTCGAAATCGCTCGCGTCGTGCCGCTCGTGCAGTTGCTCCGAAGCCGGGCCGGTCAGGCGATTGACCATGCGCCCGCGCCGCACGGCCGGGCGTTCGGCAATGCCCTCGGTCCAGCGCAACACGTTCTTGTACGCCTTTACGCCCAAGAACTCGGCCGCCTCGTAGACCTTGTTGTTCATCAGGGCGCCGTACCAGGGCCAGACCGCGATATCGGCGATGCTGTAGTCGTCGCCCGCCAGGAACGCGCTTTCGGCGAGGCGCCGATCGAGCACGTCGAGTTGGCGCTTGACTTCCATGGCGAAGCGATCGATCGCGTACTCGATCTTGGTCGGCGCATAGGCATAGAAGTGGCCGAAACCGCCGCCCAGATACGGGGCACTGCCCATCTGCCAGAACAGCCAAGACAGACATTCGGCGCGCGCAGCGCCTTGCTTCGGCAGCAGCGTGCCGAACTTCTCAGCCAGGTACAACAGGATCGCGCCGGATTCGAACACCCGCACCGGCTTGGGCCCGCTGTGATCCATCAGCGCCGGGATCTTGGAGTTGGGATTGGCATCGACAAAGCCGCTGCCGAACTGGTCGCCATCGCCGATGCGGATCGGCCAGGCGTCGTATTCGGCGCCGCCATGGCCAAGCGCGAGCAATTCTTCGAGCATCACAGTGACCTTGACGCCGTTCGGTGTCGCCAGTGAGTAAAGCTGCAGCGGGTGTCGACCCACGGGCAGCGCCTTTTCATGCGTCGGGCCGGCAGTCGGACGGTTGGTCTTGGCAAAGCGGCCGCCGTTCTCCTTGTCCCAGGTCCAGACGGCGGGGGGCGTGTAGGCTGACGAATCGGACATGCGGCATTCTCCAAAAGAGGCATAGGCACAGGCGTTGTGCGAACAGGTGTAGCGAATGTACAAGGCTCTGGCGAGCGGTGCAGCGCCGGTTGGCGTAACGAAGTTCCGAGATGAGCCCCGCCCGACCGAAAGGTGTCCCCCAAACGGCTGATGCGCGCCGCCGCCGACCGCGGCATGCTCGATGCGATGCCAAGAATTTGCGCAAAGGAGCTTTGATGTCCGACCTGATCGCGCCATTCGATGTAGAAGGCACCATCCTCTCGACCTACCGCTGGCGCTTTCTGGCCGAGGGCGATTCGTGGTTTTCGATCGGCGATTCGCTGGTGTTCTCGACCAGCAATCTGCTGGCGGAGCTGATCCACGAACTGACGCAACACGACGTCATCGTCAACTGCGCCAGGCCTGGCGACACACTGGCGCACATGAGCCAGATGTGGAGCGATCCGAACTTCACCGGTCTGCTCGACGGACCCATCCGCCGGCCGTGGGACGGCATCCTGATTTCCGCCGGCGGCAACGACGTGATCGACGCCTGCCTGGTTGCGCCCGACGCGCCACCCGACCGGCGGCTGCTGCTGGGCGCAAGTGAGCGCAACGCCAGCGTGCCGACGCCCGAACGCTACATCTCCCCCGCCGGCTGGCAACTGTTCGAGCGTTATTTCGACGCCAATGTGCAGCTGCTCGTCGACCGCCGCGAAGCCAGCCCGAGCCACAGCGGCAACTGGCGCGCGCCGCTCGTCTTTCACACCTACAGACGACCGGTGGTGCGCAACGTTCCGCCCGTCTTGCCCGGCCCGTGGCTGTTTCGCGCGATGAGCCAATACGACGTGCCGAAGGCCGATCGTCAGGCGCTCGCCGACGAACTGTTCGATCGACTGCGCGCCCTGCTGCTGGCCTGGCACCGCCCGGCCGATCGCGTCCTGGTGTTCGATTCAGCGCGCGTTTCCGCCCTCGTCGCCGCGGATCCCGATGCCCCCGGCGCCAGCGGCGACTGGATCAACGAGATTCATCCGACGGCAAAGGGCTATCGCAAACTGGCAGAGCCGTTCGCGGCCTTCATTGAGCGAAATATGCCCTGAGAGCCTGAGAGCTGGCCCGCGTGCCGCCGTCAAAAGTGCGCGTCGAGCCAATCGATCAAGTGCGCGAAGACGGGTTCCGCGTCCAGCTCGTTGAAGATCTCGTGGTACAGCGTGTCGAAGCAGATGGCTGTCGCAACATCGCCGGGCACGGCTACGGCAAAGGCGCGGGTAGCGGTCGGCGAGACGATGCGATCGTCGCCGGCGTAGAGCACCAGCGTTGGCAGATTCCAGCGCGGCGCAGCGGCTTGCACGAAGGCGGTCTGGTCGGTGATGAAGCGCGCCAATCGGCCGCTGATGCGGTCGTGGATGAGCGGGTCTTGCCTATAGGCCTGCACCACGGCGGTGTCGTGCGAGAGAAAAGCGACGTCAACGCCGTTGCCGACGCGCAGGTCGGGTGCGAGTCGCGGCACCACAGCCAGCAGCAGGCGCTGCAAGCCGCTAAGTTCCGTGCCGAGCAGCGGTGACAAAAGCACCAGCGCATCGACCGTATGCACTGCGTCAGCCATCCGGTGCGCGACGAGACTCGCGCAGACCAGGCCGCCGAGGCTGTGGCCAAGCAAGATCACCGGAATGTCGGGCACCAAGGCGCGGGTGGCATCGACGACGCGCGCCAAGTCATCGACCAAGTGCATGGGGCCGGTGATGCCGCCGCGCCCGCCGCTGGAGCGTCCGTGACCATGATGGTCGTAGCCACGGACGGCGAATCCGCGCTGACACAGCCTTGCAGCAACATGCGCATAGCGACCGCTGTGTTCGCCGAGGCCGTGGACCATCAGCACCTGCGCGCGCGCGGGCGTCTCGGCTTGCGTGGACCCCGGCAGCGACCAATCGACCAGCGCCAACGATTCACTGTCAGCCGTACGCAGTTCTGTGCGCTGCGGATCGGCAATCGCAGCGCGGCCTTCAACCACGATGCTGATCGCGCGACCAGCGAGCGCCTGCGCCTGCTTGCATCAGCTTGGTCAGGCCACGGCCGGCTCTTCCTGGCTCGCGCGCTGCGCCTGCGGCATCGCCGCAATCACTTCAGCGACCGCAGCCGTCAGCTTCTTGGCATACGGCACATGCAGGAACTCGTTCGGCCCATGCGCGTTGCTCTTGGGCCCGAGTACGCCGCAGACCATCATCTGCGCCGTCGGGAAGCCCCGGCTCAGCATGTTCATCAGCGGGATCGTTCCGCCCTGGCCGATGTAACCGCAGTCAGCGCCAAAGTGCGCTCGCGAAGCCGTGTTGAGCGCGCGCTCGAACCATGGCGTGATGGCCGGGGCGTTCCAGCCGGTGGCTCCACCACCATGCTCGAACGTGACGCGGGCCTGGTAGGGCGCATTGTCTTCCAGCAGCGTCTTGACTTCTTCGATCGCACGCGCCGCGTCGACGAGCGGCGGTAGCCGCAGCGACAACTTGAATGCGGTGTAGGGCCGCAGCACATTGCCCGCGTCCTTCAACGCCGGGAAGCCTTCGGCGCCGGTGACGCTCAAGGTCGGTTTCCAGGTGCGGTTGATCAGCGCTTCGACAGGATCGGTAGTCGTCGGCAGCGCAAAAGCAGTCGAGCCGCCGCAGTCGTAGTGTGCCCATGGAAACCGCTTGTAAACCTCGTCGCCGAGGATGGCGGCGGTCGCTTTGGCCTGCGCCATTCGATCGGCCGGAACGTCGCAGTGAAAGCTCGCCGGCAGCAAACGCCCGGTGGCGCTGTCTTCAAGGCGATCGAGCACCTGGCGCATGATGCGAAAGCTCGACGGCACCAGGCCGGACGCGTCGCCCGAGTGCACGCCCTCGGTGAGGATCTCTACCTTGAGCGTGCCACTGGCCATGCCGCGCAACGATGTCGTCAACCACAACTGATCGTAATTGCCGGCGCCCGAGTCGAGACAAATAACCAGGGCAACCTCGCCGAGCCGGTCCTTCAAGGCCGTGACGTAAGGCAGCAGATCGTAGGAGCCGCTCTCCTCGCAGGTCTCGATCAGGCCGACGATGCGCGGATGCGCCGCGCCCTGTGCCTTCAATGCCTGGATGGCGGCGGTACTTGCATAGACGGCGTAGCCATCGTCGGCCCCGCCGCGGCCGTAGAGCTTGCCGCCCTCGTACTTCGGCGTCCACGGGCCGAGGTCGCTGCGCCATCCTGTGAACTCGGGTTGCTTGTCGAGGTGCCCGTACATCAACACCGTCTCGCCCATGTCGGTGCCGGTCGCCGGCAGTTCGAAGAAGATCACCGGCGTGCGGCCTTCAAGGCGCACGATCTCCAGCTTCAGGCCTTCGACCTTCTGCGCCTCGACCCAGGCCGCGGCGTTGCGCAGCACGGTTTCGAGGTAGCCGTTGGCCGACCAGTCCTTGTCGAAGCCGGGCGACTTGGCGGGAATGGCGATGTAGTCGGTGAGTTGCCTGACGATGTCATTGTCCCATTGGGCGGTGACATCGGACAGCGCGCGCTCGGCGTCGAGCAGGCCTTTAGGCATTTCGCGGTGCAGGGGTGCGTTCATGAGGTTGCTCCGGTTGCTGGATCGTGGGTCAATTTTGCGCCCAATGTCGGGGGCGGGCTGCCGACGCGAAGGGCGCGAAGAAAAATCAAGAGACTTTGGAAAGACAGGATCGTCGAGCATTGCACGCATGGGACACCGCGCTTCTTTGACAGGGCGCCCTCCTTCGACGGTTGGCGTGCGGATTGAACCTCTCGCACGCGGCATTTACTGAATCTAAGTTTCCTTTCGCGTCCCTAGCGAAACCTTCGCGCGCGCGCTTCGCACCCTTCGCGTACGGTCGCCCGCTGTCCCACGCCCCTGTGCTGCGTCCACGTTCGTAGAATGACCAATTCCGAAGGAGCCGCCATGAACGCCCCCACCGCCCATGCACACCTGACGCCCGAGATTGCCCTGCGTGAGGTGCCGCAGGCGTTCATCACAGCGCTCAAGGCACGCTTCGGCGCTCAATGCTCGACTGCGCAGGCAGTTCGCGACCAGCACGGCCGAGACGAGTCGTCGTTCGATGCGCCAGCACCTTCGGCCGTGGTCTTCGCAGAATCAACGCAGGATGTGACCGATGCTGTGCAGCTTGCTGCTAAATATGCCGTGCCGGTGATTCCCTTTGGCGTTGGCTCGTCGCTCGAGGGCCATCTGCTGGCCGTGCAAGGCGGCATCAGCATCGACCTGGCGCGCATGAACAAGGTGCTGGCGGTCCATGCCGACGACCTGACCGTTACCGTGCAGCCCGGCGTTACGCGCAAGGCGTTGAACGAGGCGATCAAAGACACCGGCCTGTTCTTTCCCATCGACCCCGGTGCCGACGCATCGCTCGGCGGCATGGTCGCGACCCGGGCCAGCGGCACCAACGCCGTGCGCTACGGCACCATGCGAGAAAACGTGCTGGCGCTCGAAGTGGTGACGGCCAACGGCGATGTCATTCGCACCGGCACCCGCGCCAAAAAATCATCGGCCGGCTACGACCTGACGCGCCTGTTCGTCGGCAGTGAGGGCACGCTTGGCGTCGTCACCGAAGTGACCCTGCGCATTTACCCGCTGCCCGAAGCAGTGTCGGCGGCGATCTGCTCGTTCCCGAGCATCGAAGCGGCGGTGCGCACCACCATCGAGATCATCCAGCTCGGCGTGCCGATCGCCCGGGTCGAGTTGATCGACCGCAATACGGTGCGCATGGTCAATGCCCATTCCAAGCTGGGCCTGCGCGATGAGCCGATGCTGTTGATGGAGTTTCACGGCTCGCCCGCCGGCGTGAAGGAACAAGCTGAAACGGTGCAATCGATTGCCAGCGACAACGGCGGCAATGCCTTCGAGTGGGCCAGCACGCCCGAAGAGCGCACCCGCCTGTGGACGGCGCGGCACAACAGTTATTTCGCGGCGGTGCAGTCGCGCCCGGGTTGCCGCGTCATCTCGACCGACACCTGCGTGCCGATCTCCAGGCTGGCCGATTGCCTGCTCAAGACGGTTGAGGAATCAGACGCCAGCGGCATCCCGTACTTCCTGGTTGGCCATGTCGGCGATGGCAACTTCCACTTCGGCTACCTGCTCGACCCGAACAAGCCCGAAGAGCGCGTCACCGCCGAGACGCTCAATCACGACCTGGTGGCGCGGGCGTTGGCGCTCGAAGGCACCTGCACCGGCGAGCACGGCGTCGGGTTGCACAAGATGGGTTTCCTCATCGACGAAGCCGGTGCTGGCGCGGTCGAGATGATGCGGACGATCAAACGCGCGCTCGACCCGAAGAACATCATGAACCCGGGGAAGATATTCAGCTTTTGACGGTGCACCGACCATCTGCTGCGCGCCCGGACAGGGCGTGAAACTGGCCGCCGGTCGTGCGGACCGCCAAGGTCTGACGCAATCGGCGGCGGCCTCGGCCTGACTCAGCGGCGGCGCCTTGGCGCTGGCGGCGGCGGCTCGCTCGGCACGTAAGTCTGCGACGGCGCCGCGCCGCCATCGACACCCAGGCGCCCGCCGCCACCCAGGCCCTGACCTGGGACGGTTTGCGCGCGATAGCCGCGCAACGAGATGACCATCTGGTTGAAGGCGTCCATGAAGGCCGCGGCGATGACCTTGCCCTGGGCCGTGTTGGTATAGCCGCCAAGGCCGCCGCCCCCGTACCCGCCAAAGAGGGCGCCCATGGCGCCGAAATCGGTCTTGGACGCGCTGCCTTCCGCTGCCGCGACCTGGACGCTGGAGCGGTTGTCGATCAGTGTCAGCAAGGCACTGGCTTCTTTGGTCTGCAGGTTGCCGCCCACGGCGCCCAGCACGCCGCCGTAGCGGCCACCGATCAGGCCCCCGAGCGCCGCACCGGCGCCGCCGGCATTGCTGTTACTGAAGACGATTTCCGGCGACAGGCCGTAATCGGAAGCGACCATCTGGCCGCGGCCGAAGTTGCTGCCCGCACGCATCTCGCCTGAATCCTGCAAAGCGCGCTCCCGGCTCATGGCGTTCATGCCGGCGGCACCGCGCTCGACCACGACGAAACAGTTCGACTGCTGAACCAGCAAGCGCAACAGGTTGGCCGTCGGCGGAAGCCGGTATTCGTTGCGCAGGATGGTGTACCAGCCGGCGCTCTGGTTTTCGATCAGGGAAACCGTACCGAGCGGCGAGGCGCAGCGTTCCAGCCGGCCGCTGGCATTGGCAGTGGTGCTACCGGCGGCGCTGCCGGTCGCCATCGTTTTGGCTTCGGGGGCGCCCATTCTCATATCGGTGGTTTGGCAACCGGCGAGCAATGCCGCTGCGGCGGCCGTGGCGGTGATCAGTGGCTTGCGAAAACGCATGGATCTAATCTCCTCGATGAAGGGGTGAACTTTAAGGGCAGTCAAAGCGCTTAAGAGCGATCGCTGGAGCAGGCCGATCGATCCCAGCCGCGCACGCTGGATTTTGTCCGTTGGTAAGACGATTGGCGGGCGAAGTTTCTCACGGCGCGGGTGAAAGTTCACTTCTTCGCTTCACGGCGGCCTGGAGCTTCTTGCTATGACTTCCGAAGACGCTCGATGAGGCCGTTCAGCGCCTCCAAGGATCCGAAGTGAATCGCCAACTCGCCGCTGGACTCGGCCACCGTGTTGCGTTTCCCTTTCCCCTCCAGGCTGCGCCGACCTTTCTTGATCCGGATGTCGACCTGCGCCGTCAGGAGATCGGCCAACTCTTCTTCCAGGCGCTGCAGGTCGCGCGACTTCGCCGACTGGCGTGCGGGGCGCGAGGCTTCAAGGTTGAAATCGGCGCCGAGCTTCTTGACGAGCGCTTCGGCCTCCCGCACCGACAACTGGCGCGCCGCGATCTGCGTCGCCGCGGTGATCTGCATGGCCTTGTCCAACGCCAGCAGGGCGCGCGCGTGTCCCATATCGAGATCGCCGGCCATCAGCATGGCTTGCGCGGGCTCGGCCAACTGCAGCAGGCGCAGTAGATTGCTGGCGGCGCTGCGCGATCGCCCGACGGCCTGCGCAGCTTCTTCGTGAGTGAGCCCAAACTCTGCGACAAGGCGTTGCAGCCCTTGCGCTTCTTCGAGCGGATTGAGATCTTCGCGCTGGATGTTCTCGATCAAGGACATGGCCGCCGCGGCGGCGTCGGGTACGTCGCGTACCAGTACCGGCACCCGCTCCAACCCCGCGAGTCGGGCCGCGCGGAAGCGCCGCTCGCCGGCAATGATTTCGTATTCGGCCTGGCGCGCGTCGGCTTGCGCGTCGTCCAACCGCCGCACCAGGATCGGCTGCATGATGCCTTGCGCCTTGATGCTCTCCGACAAGTCGTAGAGCGCGCCCTCGTCCATACGGGTACGCGGTTGATAGGCGCCGCCGACGATCTGTTCGAGCCGCAATTGCGTGGGCGCCGGCGCGGCATCGTTGCCGTCACCGGATTCGAGGCCGACGGTCGGACCGAGCAACGCCTCGAGGCCGCGGCCTAGGCCTTTTTTTCTGGTCGCCATGGATTTAGGTTCGGTGGGTAACTGGGTTTAGCTGCAGTCGCGGTTGCGGCAACGGGTGGGCCGTTCTGCCGGTTCGGCCGGTTCGGCCGGTTCGGCCGGTTCGGCCGGTATTGTAGAAATTGACGATATCGATATTTGATGAATGGTGCAGAACGGGAGAAATTAACGGCAGTTAGCAGATGTTGGAGCCAACGGGGGGCATTTTCGAACATGGCTCACGCCGACTGGTTCGGCGCCGGTGGTGCAATTGATGTCTTTGGTTCCGGTTGCGTCGGGAGTTCTGTTCCTGTCAGGGTCGGGGTCGGGGCCGGTGTCGCCTGTGCCACCGGTGCCGCCCGGATCACCGCTTTGGCGCGCGTCACCATCTCCCGCGCGAACGCAACGAAGGCTTGGCTGCCTTTGGCCGTCGGATCGAAAATGACGCCGGGCAGCCCATAACTCGGTGCCTCGGCCAGTCTGACATTGCGGGGAATCACGGTATCGAACACTTTGGCGCCGAAGTGGCTCTTCAGTTGATCGCTGACCTGCTGCTGCAAGCTGATGCGCGCGTCGAACATGACGCGCAGCAGGCCGATGATCTTGAGGTTGCGGTTCAGGTTAGCGTGCACCTGCTTGATGGTATTGACGAGATCGGTGAGGCCTTCGAGTGCGAAGTACTCGCATTGCATGGGCACGATCACGCCGTGCGCACTGCACAAACCATTCAAGGTAAGCAGGCTGAGGCTGGGCGGACAGTCGACCAGGATGTAGTCATAGTCGGCCTCAACCGCCGCCAAGGCACGTTTGAGGCGCCTCTCACGACGCTCGAGCGCGACCATTTCCACTTCCGCTCCCGCCAGTTCGCGATTGGCGCCGATCACGTCGTAGCCACACCGTTCAGCGCGCACTGCCGCCTCGCGTACGCTGGTCGATTCCAGCAGCACGTCGTACACCGTGAATTCCAATTTCCGCTTGTCGATGCCCGATCCCATCGTGGCGTTGCCCTGCGGGTCGAGGTCGACCATCAGGACGCGCTCGCCAATTAAGGCCAAGCCGGCAGCGAGGTTGACCGTCGTCGTCGTCTTGCCGACGCCACCCTTTTGATTGGCGATACAAAAAATCTGGGCCATCGCGCGCTCAACGAATCTCAGTTCGATGACGCCAGCTTGACGCCGAAGGCGATCAAAAACACGCCAGCCACCTTCTCCAGGCCGCCCGACAGGCGTTTATTTGCACGCAGACGCTGTGCCAGAAACCGCGTGAGCAGAGTCACGACCAACCCGTAGGCGAGGGTCAGTACGGCGATGGTCAGCGCCATGACAGCAAACGTGCTCAGCGCCTGATGCTTTGCAGGGTTGACGAACAGCGGAAAGAAAGCCATGTAGAAGACAATCGCTTTCGGGTTGAGCAGGGTAATGAAAAAGGCCTGCTGCAGGTAACGACGTGGTCGAATATGCAGGATTGGCGCGTCGCCCGGCTTGGTCAAGCAAAGCCGGACCCCCAACCAGGCAAGATAGCCGGCGCCGAGCCATTGCACCGCGTGGAAGGCAGCAGGGTATGCGGCCAACAGCGCCGCAACGCCAGCGACGGCCAACCACATCAAGACCTGATCGCCAAGGATGACACCGCAAGTTGCGGCGAGGCCGCCCCTGATGCCGCCCTTGCCGGTCGAAGTGATCAACGCAAGATTGCCAGGTCCTGGAATCAGCAGGAAAAGAACAATGGCCGCGACGAACGAGCCGTAATCGGCGATGCCAAACATGTGGGAAGTGCGACCCGTTCGGTTGGACGAAGGCAAAGAGGCGAATTTGCCCGAGAGCGCCAAATCTTCGCCGCAAGGGACGCTGTAATGACGCGGCGATGAGGCGCCAATCAAGGCTTACGGAGTCTACGCGACGCCGACTCAGTTTTGAGCGTTGCCTCAGTCCGTGTCTTACGCTTGGCCCAAACAGCGCAACGTTCGGCCCCCACTCCTGGGACCGTTAATTGTTCCACGTGAAACACCGAAGCCACCGACGCCGCGCCTGCGAGTTCACCCTGTGTCATTCGAGCTTTCATGGCCAACCAGATTCCCGAAGGCGCGAGAACATGCAGGGATGCCGCAAAAAATTCTTCGAGCGTCGCGAATGCGCGCGATACGACCACGTCGAAGGTGCCGTGAACATCTTCCACCCGCCGGTGCGTCGCGTGTAAATTGGTCAACGCGATCTCGGCCGCTACTTGGCGGACGAAGGCAGTCTTCTTGCCCACCGCATCAACGCATGTCACCCGGATCTCGGGGCAGGCGATGGCGATTACCGCGCCCGGCAAACCACCGCCCGAGCCAACGTCGAGGAGACGCGTCGCTTCGCTGCGTATACCGCCAGAATCCGGCTCGCCGGGCAACGGCGGCGACCAGGACAGCTCCCTCAGGTGGCGCAACTCGCGCTGTAGCGGCGCGATGATGGCGAGGCAGTCCAGCAGATGGTGGGTTACCACGACGTCACCTTCGCGAATCGCCGTCAGGTTGTACACACGATTCCATTTGGCGAGCAGTCGAGCGAACGCCAGAAGACGCGCGAGCTGCTCCGGTTCCAATTCCAACCCCAACGAGATAGCCCCATTGGACAACGCAAACTCGAAGGCTTTGGAAGCCATGCGTTAAACCAGCCGCCAAGTCGCCAACAAAGCATGAGTCGCTCGACTCACACACTTTGAAATGCCCGCGACAAACTGTGAGTAGAAGGCCCTCAACGCCGCGCCAGAATTAATACTCTCAACTGAACGGACTACTCGTACATCGGCTAACACAGCCTGTGGTCAGTCCACTGCGCCGCTTGACGCGACAGAGGCCTCAGTAGCGAAGCCGCTGGTCGTCGCATCCTTCGATTGATCGGCGCCCCCACCTCGAAACTCGCGTAATCCGCGCTTTCGCAGGTGCACCAACAGCAGCGAGATGGCGGCAGGCGTGACACCGGACAGCCGTGACGCAACGCCCAGCGTTTCGGGACGATAGCGGGCCAGTGTTTGCCTCACTTCAAAGCTGAGCGCATCGATGCGCGCGTAGTCGAGATTTTGGGGCAGCTTCTGCGATTCAAATTGAGCAGCCCGTTGGACCTCGGCCAGCTGCCGATCGATGTAACCGGAATACTTGACGCTGATCTCGATCTGCTCGATCACCTCCGGGGGCGGCGCTGGATCGCAAGCGAAGCGGCCTTCTGCCAAGGTCATCAACGCCGCGTAACTGGTACCGGGCCGGCGAAGCAAGTCAGCCAAGTGATGCTCGCGCTCGATCGCCTTGCCAAGGACGCGCTCCGCTTCGCTGGCCGGCAGTGTCTGCGGCCGAACCCAGATCGAGCGAAGCCGTGCTGTTTCACGTGAAACAGCATCTCGCTTCCGCGAAAAAGAATCCCACCGAGCATCATCGACCAACCCCAACCGCCGACCGGTTTCGGTGAGCCGTGCATCGGCATTGTCTTCACGCAACTGCAGACGGTATTCGGCGCGGCTGGTGAACATCCGGTAGGGCTCCGTCACGCCCTTCGTGATCAAGTCGTCGACCAGCACTCCCAGATAGGCCTCGTCGCGGCGCGGCACCCAGGCGCCGCCGAAGGCATTCTCCGCACCGGCCAACATGCGACATTGCAACGCCGCATTGATCCCCGCATACAACCCTTGCGCCGCGGCTTCTTCGTATCCAGTGGTGCCGTTGATCTGGCCGGCGAAGAACAACCCACCGACAGCTCGGGTCTCGAAGTTGAGTTTCAATGCGCGCGGGTCGAAATAGTCGTACTCGATGGCGTATCCGGGGCGCAGGATGTGCGCGTTCTCGAGGCCGGCCATCGAACGCACCAATCGATATTGAACGTCGAAAGGCAGGCTGGTCGAAATGCCGTTGGGATAGAACTCGTGGGTCAAGAGGCCCTCCGGTTCCAGAAAAATCTGATGACTCGCCTTGTCCGCAAAGCGATGAACTTTGTCCTCGACGCTAGGACAGTAGCGCGGGCCAATGCCTTCGATCTTGCCCGTGAACATCGGGCTGCGGTCCAAGCCGGCGCGAATGATTTCGTGCGTACGCTCGTTGGTATGCGTGATCCAACAGGACACTTGGCGCGGGTGCATGTCGGCTCGGCCCATGAAGCTGAAAACGGGCAGGGACGTAGAGGCGTGCGTCGCAGGTTGGGCGGTTGAGTGGCCAATGGCCTCTCCATCACCTGGCTGCTCTGTGCAGCGCGAAAAATCAATGCTGCGCCCGTCGAGACGTGGCGGCGTACCGGTTTTCAACCGCCCTTGCGGCAGTTTGAGTTCCTTCAGCCGCGCCGACAATGTTGTCGCCGCTGCGTCCCCAGCGCGGCCCGCCTGATAGTTATCCAAGCCGACGTGAATCCGCCCGTCGAGAAATGTGCCTGCAGTGAGCACAACTGTCGTAGACCGGAAGTGAATGCCTACTTGCGTCACTGCACCCGCGACTCGGCCCCGGTCGATGATCAGATCGTCGACCGCCTGCTGGAACAGCCACAGGTTCGACTGGTTTTCGAGGCGGCGTCTGATTGCCGCCCGGTAAAGCACGCGATCGGCTTGCGCCCGCGTCGCACGGACTGCCGGCCCCTTGCTCGAATTGAGAATGCGAAACTGAATGCCGGCTTCGTCGGTCGTCAATGCCATGGCACCACCCAGGGCATCGACTTCCTTTACCAGATGGCCCTTGCCGATGCCACCGATGGACGGGTTGCAGCTCATCTGGCCGAGCGTCTCGATGTTGTGCGTGAGCAGCAGCGTGCGCGAGCCCATCCGCGCGGCAGCAAGCGCGGCTTCTGTGCCGGCGTGCCCACCGCCGACGACGATCACGTCAAACGTTTCGGGATATTCCATAGTCCATCCGCCAATGCCTGGGGCAAGGGACCACAGATTTTAGGCGTGGGCCACGCGCACGCCGCCTATGCATCGCTCGGTTCTCCGCCGCGCGAATCAACCCGGGCGGAAGGGCGCTTGGTAAAAGCACGCCCAGCGCCCAAATCGGGCGCCCGCTCAGTCGATGATCTTTTTCGCCGCACCGACCCCCAGCAACGCCAGAACCACGAAGATCACCGCAACGACGACGAACAGCCAGAAAAGAATCTTGGCAATACCG
>JBDSYU010000052.1:0-8629 GCA_039925525.1 Variovorax sp. | reverse complement strand
AACACGACGTCTTGCCGAACGCTTGGTACCTCGATGGCGGGCACGCGCCGGTCTGCATCAGCGTCGAAGCAGGCCAAGCCGATCTATTTCTCTCGGCCTACCTCGGCATAGATTTCAAGACGCGCGGCGACAGCGTCTACCGACTGCTTGACGCAAAAATCGTCTTTCACCGCGACTTGCCGAGGGTGGGCGAAACGGTTAGCTACGACATTCAGATCGACCGCTTCGTTCAGCAAGGCGACCTCTGGCTCTTCTTTTTCAAGTTTGACGGCACCATTGACGGTGCCCCCTTCATCACAATGTTCGATGGCTGCGCTGGCTTCTTCAGCAATGAACGACTGGAGACCGGCCGCGGCGTCGTGGCTGACGCCATGGAAGCCGCACCTCGCGCATGCCGAGAAAACACGACTGCCTTTGCGCACCTCATCGCCCCGACCAAGTCATCGCTCTCCGAGGCACAGGTCGAGGCTTTGCGCCGCGGTGATCTCGCGGAGGCGTTCGAAGGCATCTCGGCCTTCGCCGGCAAAAGCCTCGCACCTTCCCTGCGCCTGCCAAGCGGCCGCATGCACCTCGTTGATCGCATCACCGAGCTCGACCCCGAAGGTGGCCGCTTCAAATTGGGCTTGGTGCACGGCGAAGCCGACATCACACCCGACAAGTGGTTTTTGACCTGCCACTTCAAAGACGACCCGGTCATGCCCGGCACACTCATGTACGAGTGCTGCCTGCACACCTTGCGCGTATTGCTTTTGCGCAACGGCTGGCTGACTGACGACGTGTCGCTGGACGTCCACTTTGCACCCATCGAAGGCCAAACCAGCCAATTGCGGTGCCGCGGCCAAGTTCTGCCGGCGACAAAGCAAGTTGGCTACCGCGTTGAAGTCGAAGAGATTGGCTACGATCCCGAGCCCTACGCCATCGCACGCGCCTCGATGTTCGCCGATGGCCGGCATGTGGTCGAAATGCAAGGCATGTCGGTTCGCATTCGCGGCCTGACGCGTGCGCAAATCGAAGCGCAGTTCAACGCCACCTCGCCCGTTCCCGCGTATAGCCGGGAAAAAATTCTTGCCTACGCCGAAGGCGACCCATCGAAGGGCTTCGGCGATCTCTACAAGCCGTTCGACCGTGAGCGTCGCCTCGCGCGCCTGCCCAGGCCGCCATTTCTGTTTCTCGACCGCGTGATGTCAGTCGACGCGAAGCCCTGGGTCACCGCACCCGGGGGCTGGGCCGAGGGCGAGTTCGACGTCGACCCGAACGCCTGGTACTTTGCCGCCAACGAATCGCGCACCATGCCTTTTTCCGTGCTACTCGAAGCTGCGCTGCAACCCTGCGGCTGGCTCGCGGCGTACGCGGGCTCTGCCCTCAGCAGCGAAGAAGACCTGCACTTCAGGAATCTCGACGGCAGCGCGACGCAGTACCTTGAGGTGCCGCACGACATCGGCACACTGCGTACCCGCGCCCGCATGACAAAGTCGTCGAACGCCGGCGGCATGATTTTGCAAGAGTTCGAGATTCAGGTGCTGTCGCATGGCCGGCTGGTCTACGGCGGCACGTCGGGTTTTGGGTTTTTTCTCGCGGCAGCACTCGCCGAGCAGGTCGGCATTCGTGGCGCTTCTCTCGCCGCCACTAACGGCCGCGGGTTCGACATACCGAACAAGACCCAGCTTTCGATGATCGACCGAGTCGATGTGCTGCAACCCGATGGCTTCATCGCGGGCGCGAAGCAGGTCGACCCCAGCGAGTGGTTCTTCGACGCGCACTTCTACCAAGACCCGGTGATGCCTGGCTCGCTCGGGCTCGAGGCCATGGTACAGCTGATGAAACACTTCGCACGCGAGCGTCTCGGCGACAAGCTCGTCAATGGCCGCTTCGAGAGCATGGCCCTGGGACAGCCACACCGCTGGCAGTACCGCGGCCAAGTCGTACCAAAGGACAAGCGGGTCAATGTGCAAGCGACCATCACCAGCAGCACCGACGACATGCTCGTAGCCGATGGGCTGCTCGCGGTCGACGGCCGCGTCATCTACGCGATGAAAGGTTTCGCCCTGCGCGTGGTGCCTTCGTGAGGTGGTCGAACGTCTGCATCGAAGCCGTCGCATCGGTGGTGCCCGACGAAAAGCTCACCACCACTGCGATCGAGTTGCGACTCGCACCGCTCTATACCGCGCTGCGCCTGGAGCCCGGGCAGATCGCTTCACTCACCGGTATTCACGAACGGCGCATCTGGCCCGCCCACTCGAAAATGGGTGACTGCGCAGCGCTTGCCGCGCGCCAAGCCCTCGACCAGAGCGGCATCGACGCCGACGAGCTTGGCGCTGTCGTCTACGCTGGGGTTTGCCGCGACAACCTTGAGCCTGCAACTGCCTGCAGCGTGGCCGATGCCATCGGCGTGCACCCCGGCGCACTCGTCTTCGACATCTCGAACGCTTGTCTCGGCGTGATGAACGGCATCGTCGAGCTTGCCAACCGCATTGAGCTTGGCCAGATGCGCGCGGGCATGGTCGTGAGCGCCGAGAGTTCGCGCGAGATCATCGAAAGCACCATTACCCGGCTCAACGCCGACCCCACGCCCGAGCGCTACCGCCTCGGGGTTGCCACGATGACCGGCGGCTCCGGCGCGGTCGCGGTGGTCCTCACGCAC
Source organism: Variovorax sp. (assembly GCA_039925525.1). Taxonomy (GTDB): domain Bacteria; phylum Pseudomonadota; class Gammaproteobacteria; order Burkholderiales; family Burkholderiaceae_C; genus Variovorax. Next base: position 5,988 of record JBDSYU010000052.1, on the reverse strand, counting down.
GCAGACATCTCAGGCGCCGAGCATCGCCTTTGCGCCGCCGCTGCGCAGAACGCCGTCACGCACCACCGCATCTGCCGCTGGGGCCCGTCGCATGGCCTTCTCGGTGAAACCGAAAACATCATGAACACCGACGCCTCGGCAGTGCTTCAGCACGGTGTAGAGCTCGGCCGACGAACCTGGGCCAAGCTGCTGGAGAACACTGGTTGGCGCTGCGAAGACGTCGATCGAGTCATTTGCCATCAAGTGGGCTCAAGCCACCGACGCGAAGTACTCGCCATGCTTGGCATCGACGAGGCGCGCGAGTTCTCGACGTTCGAAAGCTTGGGCAACATCGGTACCGTCTCAGTGCCACTCACCGCTGCGCGCGCCGCTGAAGCTGGATTTCTGCGCTCAGGTGATCGCGTCGCATTGCTGGGCATCGGCAGCGGCCTCAACTGCCTGATGCTGGGCATTCAGTGGTGAGCATAATGACGGTCGACATCACGCCGTATCGTGAGTTGAACCCATGGCGCATGAACCGCAGAATGTCATCCCATGAAGCGCAACTGGATACGCCGCATCGCCACCTTCGCCGCCAAGCGCTGCAAGTCCGTGGCGTTGACGAACATCAAGCTCGATGCCGACGGCGATGCGGCACCGGTCAGTGCACTCAAGCGGGCACTCACGCCGCGCATGCCACGGTCATTGCCGCGCCCACTGGCCAGGGTGGTTCCGACTTGACCGCGCTTCGTGGCGTCAAGGTGCCTGTGGCGCTGTCCGGTCCGTTCGAGGCCGTCGCCTGGAAAACTGGCTGGTCGGAAGCGGCGCTGCAATTGGCCGAGAACCAGTTGAAGGGCAAGCCCGGCGATCACCCGGGCGAGCAGCTCGGCATCGACCTGCCCGGTTTGCTCGGCGGCCCGTTGCAAGGCGCGCCGGCCAAGGCGCATTTGGCGGCGCCGGGGAATGCCGACGCGCCCCCCGACAATCCGCCGCCTATCAAGCCGCGCGACCTGTGAGCGCGGGCTGGGTCGGCACCAGCGTTGGCTGGCAGGACTTCGATCGGAACGCTCGCCGGGCTTCGGCGCCGGCAGCGAGTCTGCGGCGACGTTGGCACTGTCGTCGCTCGCGCAACCGGTTGGTCCGAGGAGCCGGCCTATTTCGCCGCCGGCAGATACATCCTTTCCAGCTTCCTGATCAGCGGAAAGTAGAGCCGGTACGGCAGTAGGCGCATGAACTTGACGATCCAGGTAAAACGCTTCGGAAAGTGAATTTCAAACGCGCCGCGTGACCAGCCGTCGAGCATCGCGGTTGCGGCTTCGGTCGGTTTGATTAGCGCCGGCATCCTGAACTCGTTGTCATCAGTGAGCGGCGTTTCGACGAACCCCGGCTGGATCACGCTGACATCGATGCCCAGCGGATGCAGGTCGATGTACATCGCCTCGGCCAGGTGGGTCAGTGCCGCCTTGGTCGGTCCGTAGGCGGCACACATCGGCAGTCCGCGGTAACCCGCCACGCTGGCCACGAGACTGACGTGGCCGGCACCACGCGCCTGCAAAGTCGGCAACACCGCCGCCAGCACGTTGATTGCGCCGACATAGTTCACTTGCTGGTGGCGCAGCATCTCTTCGCGGTCGAGCACGAAGGCGCGCAACCCCTTGTAGTAGCCGGCGCAGTAAAGCAGCAGGTCGATCGCCGCGATCTGTACGAGGCGCGCATGCGCGGCGGCCAGCGCCTCCATATCGTTGACATCGAGCGGCAGCACGGTGACGCGACCGTGCGGATAGCCGGTGGCCAGCGTCTCGAGCGCGTCTTGATCGCGCGCCGAAACGGCCACGTGGGCGCCAGCATCGAGCAGCGCCACGGCGACGGCGCGGCCGATGCCGCTAGAGGCGCCGATGATCCACGCCGTTTTGCCGCGCCACTCGCGGATCGGCGTGTTGAAGGAACAAAAGATGCTCATAGGGATTCGCTTTCGAAGCGAGGACTGGATTTGTCGCGATGGCGATCGGCGCGCTGCGGCCGGATCAGCAGCCTCCACAGCGCGGCAGCGCCGGCAAGCTTGAATGGCATTGGCAACAGGCAATAGGTGAACGTCAGCGCATTGCGAGCCGAGGCATCGCGGCTGCCGACTCCGTAGCCGGCCAGATCCCGCCGCGAATGCGAAGGTCAACTTGGTGGCGAAGCTCCACAAGCTAAAGTAGCCGCCGGCATGCGCGGCCTCGGTGGCGGTGCGTACCCGGTGCGGCGCCGCCTTTGTTGTTTTTCGTGCTCGATCGTCTGCGTGCAATCTTGGAAGCGCCGGACGCGGGGTGTTATATTCCGACTGATCTTCGCATAACGAAATGACACAAGCGTTTCTTAACATGACGGCGCTCGAGGCTCTGGTCTGGGGCATCAGCGCCTATGTTGTCGTATTTTCTGTCATCATCGGGTCGGCTTGGCTGGCGTCGCGCTGGATCATGCCCGCGCTCGGCATCGGCCGCATTATTGACACGCGACCGATCCCGCCGGGGCAGGTGGGACACGAACTACGCCAGTCGGCGATCACGATCCTGATCTACGGTGTCGGCGTCGTCATTCCGTGGGCGATGTTGCATTTCGGATGGGCGCGGTTGGCGATTGATCCGCCCGCTTGGCAAATCGCCCTGGAACTGGCGGTGCTATTTGTTTGGAACGATGTGCATTTCTGGGGCTGGCATCGCCTGTTGCACACCCGCCGCATGTTCCGTTTTCATCGTGCGCATCACCGCTCGGTGATACCCACACCCGTTGCCGTCTACAGCTTTCATCCGGTCGAGGCGCTCATGCTGGGGTCGGTGATTCTGGTGCCGATGATGCTTCACGATTTCAGCATCTGGTCGTTGATGGCGATCCCGTTCGGCAACATTGTGCTGACGGGCATTGGGCATGCCAACTACGACTGGGCGCCGAGCGCGGCGACCCGCCATTGGCTGGCCCTGAGTCGGCGGCACTGCCTGCACCACGCCCGGCCTTCCAGAAATTTTGGCTTTCAGTTCACCTTTATGGACCGGCTCTTCGGCACGCTGCAGCAGGATGATTTGAGGGTAGTACCCGCAGCGCCTGCCACCGCCGGCGCGCACCAAGCAGCCAAGCCGCCGGTCGGCGTTGCCCCGATCGTAACCTTACGCACCCCCGCATAGCGCGTCCCGCGTTGGCCCAATGCTGTTCATTTGAGGCCGTTGGCCATGAGCTTGGCCTCCGCTGAGCTCGTTGAAAAGGTGCAAGGGCCGCCGGCGGCATCGGGCACTTGTCGCACGACAAGCCTGCGCTCCATCTTTTGAGCGGTCGTGTCAGTCACCATCAGTTGGCCTCGGTACAGAGATAGCGGGTCGTCGTCCGGCGACGCACAAATCCACCACGCCGATGGCGAAGGCCATCAGCCTATCGTCCAGCTGGCCATCGGACTCGATGACGCCGTGCTCGCACATCCGGGCGCTGTATTACGAGTGATGGATCGAGCCGCCTTGTAGGCACGCGAGCGCCGGGCTCCGGCCGGCGGAGCCGGCCAGTAGCCGCGGCTACGCGTGCGCCTGCTGCCACCGAGGGAATTGCACAAGCCAGGCACGCCGGCAGCCCCTGCAACGGCCAGCGGTTTCGTCGGCGCATTGCAGGCAGGTGTCATGCGTGAACAATCTACATGCATCATCCCTGACTTCTCCTTCGGCGCAATCGCCGCACCCTTCATTCGAATGGCAAAAAGCCCGTTCGGGCGGTTTATGTGCGGACGCGTCAATCGCTTTAATCGCTAAGAGTTTAAAGTAGTCAATGCCGCTCGCGTACGACCAAATCTTCTATACAAATGTCCTGCGACTCTAGAGCAGGGCATCCAAGAAGGATTTGGCGAATCGAACGGGCATATCGATCCATGGTGGCCAATCACTCCCAAGCCAACTTCGCGAGCCCCAGGGGGGCCACACTGACGCGTGTCATCGGTGCGCTTGCCGCACGGGTCGGCATCGTCCAGGGCGCGTCTGCGGCCGAAGGCATCGGCATGAAGTTCGGGTTTCGGAGCCCGAGTTCGAGTTCGAGTTTTGGCGGCGGTTCGACGAACCCGGTGTGGTTGCAGGCGTCGCTGCCGCCGTCGCCGCTGCAGGCGGCGGGCAGCCGGCAGGCGATGGACAACACGGCCAACGCCGAAAAAGCTGAGGCCTGGATTCGCGGCGAGCTGATCCGCGAACTCATGAACGCTACGCGCGGCACGAATTGGGTTTCCGCAACGCTGCTGCCGGCGGTGGTGGCGCTGGGGTGGAACTCGACGGTGCCGCACTGGGTGTTGCTGTTTTGGCTTGGCCTAGGCATTGCAGCCACGTTGGCGCGCAACTGGGTTGAGCGGCTTTACCAATCGGACTACGCCAGTGGCGACGAGTCGCGGCAACATGACTTCGTTCGGCGTTTCGGCATGCTCTGGAACTGCAACGGGCTGATCTGGGGCGCGTCTGTCTTGCTGCTGTTCGACCGTATTTCAAACGATAATCAGTTCGTCGCCTGGCTCATCCTGGGCGGGGTCGTGACCTTCACGGCCACCGGCATGGCGCTCTACCTGCCATTGCTCAAGCAATATCTGGCAGCTGTTTTCCTGACGCTGTTGCTGGCGATCGGACTGCGCGTGCCGGTGAATGGCTTCGACAACGCCCTGTATCTTTGCCTGTTCATGGTGCTCGCCTGCTCGCACTGGCGCCTGTTGTATTCGACCGGGGCGAGCGCCTACAAGATCCATCTGCACAACCAGCGGTTGATCGGCTCGCTGACGCAGCAACGCCAAGCCGCGGAAGCGGCAGTGACGGTAAAAAACCGCTTTCTTGCCAGCGCCGCGCATGACATGCGCCAACCGGTTCTGGCCCTCTCGCTTTACGCCGATTGGCTATGCACCGAGCCGGACCAGGTTCCGGAGATCGCCCCCAAGATCGTGCGCGCGACGCATGCCATCAACGCCTTGTTCGACTCGTTGTTCGATCTCGGCCGTATCGACGCCGGTCAGGTGCGCCTGCAGATAGTGACCATCGATCTCGATCAGTTGCTCGGCGACCTCGACGTGCAGTATCGGCCTGCAGCCGAGGCCAAGGGATTGGAGTTCCGTGTGCACAGTTTCGAAGGCGCGATCCGCAGCGACGCTGTTCGGGTCCGCCGCGTGATCGGCAACCTGCTGGCCAACGCCATCAAGTACACCGAAACCGGCGGCGTGCTGTTGGCCGCCAGGCGCCGGGGCGATCATGTGTGCATCGAAGTCTGGGACACCGGCATCGGCATCGCGCGCGAGCACCTGACCAACGTCTTTCAGGAGTTCTTCAAGGTGCCTGACCATGCGGGCACGTCGGACGGTTTCGGTCTCGGCCTGGCGATCGTGGCACGCATGTCGCACGCCCTCGGCCATCCGATTTCGGTGCGTTCGCGTTTGGGCAAGGGCAGCATGTTTCGCGTCGATCTGATCGACGCCGATCCCGTCGAAGCGCAGGCGCGAATCACCAACCTTGGTGGCTAGGAGTCTGGGCGGCAGAAGGATTTGGAAATGATCATCCGGAATTGGATCTCTCAGAATCGCGCAGGATCGGTTTTCTCGATGCTGCCAGGGGTCAGGGATCGCTGAAAATCACGACTTTATGCGGCATTTGGTTTTCTGCCGTCCAGACTCCTAGCCCACAGCTAGCCCGCAAATTGCAAGACCTTTATGGGTTCGCCGTCGGATTTTCGGCATGGATGACCTGTCCAGTCCGAAGCAGCCGCCTGACAAGCAAGACAAGAGAATGGTGGCAATCCTGGCGGCCGCGGAGTGGCTGGACGGGCAGGCGCTAACTCAAGCGCCATTACCGGACGGTTTTCTATTTATAGAGCGCACAAACCAAAAAAGCCCAACCTAAGTAAAAGGTTGGGCTTAAAGGCGGCTGTGCCGGATAGGAGCCTGACGATGACCTACTTTCACACGGGAATCCGCACTATCATTGGCGCGAAGGCGTTTCACTGTCCTGTTCGGGATGGGAAGGAGTGGGGCCA
>JBDSYU010000051.1:0-27068 GCA_039925525.1 Variovorax sp. | reverse complement strand
GACCGCGATGGTTGCTATCAACACGCTCGAGATCGTCTATCGCGTCATCTATATCGGTGGCCTGAACTGGGTCCAGGAGCTGTCGCTGATCCTGGCGATGACGCTGTACTTCTTCGCCTACGCGCTGATCGCCAAGAACCGGGAATACATCCGCATCGAGTTGTTTACGCGCCTGCTCGGGCCGCTGGGCCGGCGGCGCGTCGGCATCGCCACGCGGCTGCTGGTGCTGCTGTTCCATGCGATGCTGGTTTGGTACGCGTGGGAGACCACCCTGTATTCCCGCCTGTTCGAGACATCGGTGTTGGCGTGGCCCGAATGGGTGTTCTACGCGCCGATCCTCCTTGGCTGCATCGACATCGTCATCACCGAGGCGATTTACCTGGCGTGGCAGCTGCGCAGCACTAACGACTCCCAGCGCCCGCATGAGCATGTGGGAGTGCTGCGCTGATGGCGACGGCCTGGATGATCGGGCTGTTCCTGATGCTCGCGGCCTGCGGGTTGCCGGTTTGCGCCTCGATGGGCTTGGCGGCGTTCCTCGGCCTGTCGTTGATCGATGTACCGCTGGGCACTTTCGTGCGCTATATGGAGCACGACGTGCGCAGCGTACCGCTGCTGGCGGTGCCGTTCTTCATTCTCGCTGGAAACGTGATGAATGAGTTCGGCCTGACGCGGCGCATCTTCGACTTCGTCGAGAGCCTGTTCGGCTGGATGCGCGCCGGTCTGGCTCAAGTCACCGTGCTGTCCAGCGTGATGTTCGGCGGCATCTCGGGTTCGGCACTGGCCGACATCGCGGGCATCGGCACGATGCAAATCGCCGCCATGACAAAGGCCGGCTACCGGCCCGAGTTCGCCTCCGCCATGACACTGTCGGCTTCGCTGCTCAACCCGCTGATTCCACCTTCGATCATGTTCATCATCTATGCGGTCATGATGAACGTCTCGGTGGGTGACATGTTCATCGCCGGCATCATTCCGGGCCTTGTCATGGCCGCGTTGTTGGCGGTCAACAACTATGTGCTGGCGCGCGCCGGCTGGGAGAAGTGTCCGCCGCCCAAGCCATTTCGCGCACGCACGGTCTGGAGCAGCTTCTGGAAAGGCCTGCCCGCGTTGCTCACGCCGTTCGTCATCTTGCGCAGCATGATCACCGGCCTCACCACGCCCACCGAAGCCAGCGTGCTGGCCGTCGTATACGCCTTGTTCCTGGGCTTGGTGTACCGGGAAGTCAGCTGGAAGCGCCTGCGTGCGTCTTTCGGGCAATCCGCACGCACCACCGCTCTCATCATGTTCCTGACCGGCATGGGCAGCGTCATGTCCTTCGTCATCACCTCCGATCAGGTAGCCGACCGCATGGTCCTGTACATGGTGAGCCTGTCGAGCAACAAATGGGTCATCCTGTCGTTGATGAGTCTTGCGCTGTTGCTGCTGGGTTGCTTCCTGGAAACGGTGCCGGCGATGCTGATCGGCATACCTTTGCTCGGCCCGGTGGCAATCAAGTTCGGCATCGACCCAATCCACTTCGGCATTGTCTTGACCTACGTGCTGCTGCTGGGCATCGTGCATCCGCCGGTAGGCCTGGGCCTTTTCGCGGTGTGCGCGATCACGCAACTGCGCATCGAGGCAGTGGCCTGGGCCACTTTCAAGTTCTATCCGACATTCCTGATCACATTGTTGCTGTTCATGTTCGTGCCCGAACTTTCGACCTGGTTGCCTTCGGTATTTGTCGTCAAGAGGTAGGGACGCGGCGCGCAGCACGCTGGACGCCACGACCGTCTGTGTCGCTGCACGCGCAACAAGATGAAGGCTCGGTCCAGCCCGCCATGACATTCATGTGTGGACCAGTTTCAACAGTTCGGTGTAGCGTTTCCAGTCCAGCACCGCAACGTCGGCCCACGCACCAACGGCAATCCGGCCACCGTGGCTACTGCGCAGCGCTCGCTGCGCTGCCGCTGCGTTCGGTACGTGCGGCATCGGTTGCAGCCATGTCTACAAGCCAGTCGTCGCCGCTCGGCGACGCGACCACGCCGTAGTCGCGCAGCGCACCGGCCTGTGTGATCCGGCCCTGCCGCAGATCCTCCAACACAGCCGCGACTGCGCGCTCTAGTGGATTGCCATAACCGCCACCGCTTGCCAGCGTGTGTTGGTAGACGTCACCCCGGTGCAGCGTCACGGGTTCTTTGAACAGGACCGGCAACACACGTTGCTGCGGCCCGGGGTTGATGAGGTTCATTGAAGAACTGCCGCAGTGGCCGCCACGCAGGCCATACGGCGGAAATCGGCGCTTGTCGGAGCGAACCGTGATCGCGGCCTCGTCACTGAGCAGGCGGATCTCACGCACGATGGCCAGGCCGCCGCGGTAGCGGCCCGGCCCGCCGGTGTCCGGCACCAGGCCATAGCGCTCGACGCGCAGGGGATGCTCTCGTTCGATCATCTCGATCGGAATATTTGACTGGTTGGCGCCGATGTGGGCGACGCCGTCCTGGCCATCGTGTTGTGGCGTGCCACCCCAGGCGCCCATGATGGTCTCGACGAAGACGAAGGCGCTCCCCGCGTGCATGCCCCCGATCGACGGAATCGTCGACCCTCCGCTGCCATCGGCGGGGATGCGATCCGGCAGCGCCTGCGACAAAGCACCCATGATGCAATCCATCATCCGAAACCCGGTAATGCCACGAGCGCCACAAGCGGCCGGCGACAGCGGGTTGACGATGCTTCCTTCCGGCGCAATGACGCTGATCGGGCGTGTGAAGCCCTGAGCGTTCGGAACCTCGACACCCAATACGGAGCGCAGCGCCGCATAAGCCGCCGCTTTGGTGAAGGGGACGGGCGCATTGATGCCCCCGCGCACCTGCGCGCTGGTGCCGCTCCAGTCAACCTCGACTGCGCTGCCGCGGACCGTCAAAGCCAGTTCGAAGCGAATAGGCTCAGGGTCTTCGCCGAGACCGTCGATGTGATTTACAAATCGGTAGGTGCCATCCGGAATGTCGCTGAACTCGGCGCGCGCAAGCTTTTCGGCGTAATCGTGAATGGCGTCGAAGGTGGTGTGCAGGGTGTCACGCCCGTAGCGCTGGAACAGTGCCAGAAACTCGCGCTCGCCCACGAGACAAGCTGCCATTTGCGCTTTGATATCGCCGATCACCTTGTCCGGAACTCGTACATTGGCAGCAAGGATGGCCCAGATGGTCTGGCTCTCCGCGCCGGCATCGACCAGCTTGAGCACGGGCAGGCGCAGACCTTCCTGGAAGATTTCCGTCGATCCGATGGAGTTGCTGCCCGGAACCATTCCGCCGATGTCGTTCAGGTGCGCCACTGTCGTCGCCCAGCCTTCAATCACGCCATCGATGAAGATCGGCCGCACGATGTACATGTCGGGCAGGTGCTGACCTGCGGCCAGATAAGGATCGTTGAAGATGTAGACGTCTCCGGGCACAGCGCCAGGCGCATGGTGCGTCACCAGGTTGGCCATGGCATCGAAAAAGCTGCCCAGATGCAGCGGTGTTGTCAGCCCCTGCGCCAGCGTCTGGCCATGCCGGTCGCAGATCGCCGTCGAGTAATCCATCGCGTCGCGCACGATGCTCGAATAGGCGGTGCGCATGATGATCAGGGCCAATTCGTCGGCGATGGTGTCGAGTGCATTCTTCACGACCTCCAGCAGGAACGGACTGACAACCACCACTGCGGGCAAATCATTTGCCGCGGCGCGCACAGGTGTCTTGGGCGATGAGGTCCGCATGTTCATGACACCAGGTCCATCACGATGTTGCCGAAGGCATCCAGATGCGCCATGGCATCCGGAGGCACCACGCTCGTGCCGTCGTAGTCTTCCACGATGAAGGGCCCGGCCGTGGGTATCGAGTGCAAGTCCTCGCGCACATGCACCGGTACCTCATGCAAACCGCGCTCGGGGCCGAACCAGGCCATGCGCCTGGCCTCTGTTGGCGCGCAGCGTGCCTGCACGTGTACGTCCTGATGCTGCGGTGCCATGTCAATGCAGGTGCCGGTGACCTCGATCGCCACCATCTCCACCCCTCCTTCCTTTCCGCCGGCCAGCCGGTGACCATAGGTGCGCTGGTGTTCGTCCTCGAAGGCCTCGGCCACGGCAGCCAAACCCGTTGATGAGGCAAGTGCGTCTGCGGGCAACGGAACGGACAACTCGAACGCCTGCCCCAGATAGCGCAGCGCCGCGGCATGGCGCATGCGCAGGCGCTCGCGCGGCAACGCCAGCACCTGGACCACCTGGTCCTCCATCTGCGCAAAGTTCTGGCGCAGCAGCGCCGGCGGGATGGCATGCACCGGTTGCAGGAAGGCGCGAGTCTGGCTGAACTCAATCGGCGCCACCAGCAGGCCTAGAGCGCTGAACACGCCAGCCGCGGGAGGCACCAGGACGCGGCGCATCTGCAATTGGCGCGCGAGCTCCGCGGCAAATATGCCGCCGTTGCCACCGAAGGCCATCAGCACACAGTCGCGCGGATCGCGTCCGCGGTAGGTCGATACCGCCTTGACGGCGCGCATCATGTTGGCCGCCGCAACAACGTAAACCGCCCATGCGGCGTCCATCTCGGAGCCGCCAAGGCGCGCGACCACATGCTTCTGCAGTGCCTGGTGCGCCAGTTCCTGGCGGATCGGCACCGTCCCACCCGCCAACGCGCGAGGGTTGAGATAGCCCAGCACCACGTTCGCGTCGGACACGGTGGGTTCTTCATTACCGGCCCCGTAGCAGGCCGGCCCCGGCGCGGCTCCCGCGCTGCGTGGACCGACCTTGAGCGCGTTGGCGCGATCGAACCAAACCAGGCTGCCACCGCCGGCGCCGACCTCGGACACGTCGATGACCGGCAGCTTCAGCGCATAGCCACCGCCTTTGACGAGGCGGCTTGATAGCGAGATACCGCCGCCCACTTCGTATTCATCGGTGCGCATGACCTGGCCGCCTTCGATCATTGCGGCCTTGGCTGTGGTGCCGCCCATGTCGAAGGTGATGACGTCTCGGTAGCCGCTGCGCTCAGCCTGAAAGGCGGCACCAATCACGCCGGCGGCCGGCCCGCATTCGACGATGCGCGCCGGCATGCGCACCACCGATGCGGCATCCAGGATGCCTCCGGTGGACTGCATGACACGCAGCTGCCCGCCCACGCCGCAGCGCCGCAGGCTGGCATCCAGCGCCTGGATGTAGCGCGCCACCGGCGGGCCGACATAGGAGTTGATCACTGCCGTGCTCGTGCGCTCGTACTCGCGAATCTCGGGCAGCAGATCGCACGACAGCGTCAGGAATACATCTGGCAATGCCGCGCGCAGCATTTCGCCGATCCGCTGCTCATGGGCCGGATTCAAGTACGAGTGCAAGCAGCACACCGCGACCGCCTCAACCTTTTGGCGGCGCAACTGCGCAATGGCGCGCTCCACATCCGCTTCGTCCAGTGGCAAGACCACGGTCCCATCGGCGCCCATGCGTTCAGAGACTTCCAGGCGCAGCGCGCGGGATACCAGCGGCTCGGGCTTGACGTACAGCGGGTCGTACAGGCGTGGCACGCGGATGCGCCGCAGCTCCAGCACGTCGCGAAACCCACGCGTGGTGATGAGGCCGGTGCGCGCGCCGCGCCCTTCGAGGATGGTGTTGGTGGCTACAGTGCAGCCATGCAGCACCTCGCCTACATCGGCAGCGGAAAGTCCGAGCCGGTCGAGCAGCGTTGTCATGCCCTCGACGATGGCGCGGCTGTAGTCGTCGGGCGTGGAGGGCAGTTTCTCGATGGCCAGCGTGCCATCCTCGAGCAAGAGCGCGATGTCGGTGAAGGTGCCGCCGATGTCGGCGGCGAGTTTGAGATGGCGGGGCATTGCTTGGAGAGAACTGCGCAGAGGGTGGGTTAACAAAGGAAGGCGCGACGCCGAGTCATGGCCGAACGGGCTGTGGCAGCACCAGGTCTGGCAACCAGAGCGAGATCTGCGGCACGAAGGTGAGCAAGGCCAGCGCAACGAGCAGCACGAGCAAGAATGGAATCGTCGCCTTTACCAGCGGCAGGAATTCCACTCGCGCGATCGCCATCAGAATGAACAGGCCCACGCCCATGGGCGGATGCATGTAACCGATCAGCAGATTGAAGATCACGAGCACGCCGAAATGTGTGGGATCCACGCCCACGGCCAGCGCCGTGGGCAGCAGCAGCGGCACCGCCAGCAACATGGCGGGCAGAGTCTCGATCAGGCAACCCAGCAGCAACAGCAACACGTTGGAGATCAACAGGAAACTCACCGGACCGACGCTCATGCTCGTCAGCAGATCGGCGAGATGCCTGGCCGTTCCCTCGGCCACGAAGACATAGGACAGGCCCGATGAAATGGCGATCACGAACAGGATCAGCGCCGTCGCCTCCACGGTTTCGCGCAGCGCGGCCGTGATCAGATGCAGGCGCAGCGAGCGCTGCAACACGCCTACGAAAAGGGCATAAGCCACCGCCAGCACACCGGCCTCTGTGGGTGTGGCCCAACCGGCGGCCATGCCGCGCATGATCACCACCGGCGCGAACAGCGCCAGCAGTGCGCCCGCCGTCGTGCGTCCCAGGCGCCGCCAGGAAAACGGCACCGGCTCCGGAGCGGGCGTCAGGCGCCACCGCGTCATGGCGGCGATGAGCAGCATCAACGATGCGGCGATCAGCACGCCGGGCAGGATGCCTGCCAGAAACAGGCGAGCAATCGACACGTTGGCGGTGATGGCGTAGACCACCATCATGATGCTCGGCGGGATGATTGGCCCCAGCGTCGACACCGCCAACACCGTGGCGGCGGCGAACTCGCGCGAGTAGCCGACCCTGGGCATCTCGCGCGTGGAGATCGCGGCCAGCGCAGCCGCGTCCGCCACGGCCGCACCGGATATGCCGGAGAAGATGAATCCCGCCACCACATTGGCCTGCGCCAGCCCGCCGCGCAAGTTTCCGACCAGGGCTTCCGCGAAGGCGAAGATCTGCCGCGTAATGCCAAGCTGGTTCATCAGCGCGGCGGCCAGGATGAAAAAAGGAATGGCTGTCAGCTCGATACTCTTGACGCTGGAGACCATGTTCTGCGGAATGAGGATGAGGTCGTAGCCACCCACGAGCATGCCGGCGACTGTCGCCAACGCCAGAGCGATGGCGATCGGCATGCCCAGCGCCATCAGTACCAGCACGCTGGAAAACACGAGCAGCGAAACCACTCAACCCTCCATTCCGGCGATGCCCGAAGGCAGATGCTCTGCCGTGGCCAGCCGCGTGATCATCCGGTCGAGCATGGTCAGCGCCATGCATACGCCGCCCATCACTACCGGCAGTGTGAAAAGCGCGTTGGGCAGGTGCAAGCCCGCTGTCTTGAACGGCCATTGCACCCGCATCAGTTCCACCGCATGCCAGGAGATGAGCAGCAAAGTGCCGACGATGACGGCATCGATGACGATGGCCAGCCAGCGTTGCACCCGCGGCGGCAGCCTGATCACCAGGACGTCCACCGAGATGTCGCCGCGCCGGAAATAGACCTGGTAGATGCCCAAAAAGTAGAGCCATACCGCCAGCAATAGATTGACCTCGAACACCCAGTCGAGCGAGACATGCCAAATGCCGCGCGCGGCCATTTCGAGCAAGTTGTTGGTGACGAGCGCTACCAGCAGGGCGTTGGTGATCCACACGCAGACGCGGAAGATCGCCGCGCACAGGCTGCGCAGCAGGGCGTGGCCTGGGTGCATCCGCAGGCGAAGGATCAGCGCGACAGCGACTTGACGGCGTCGTAGATCGGCTGGGTAAGGAGTTTGTCTTTCACAAGCTCTTCGTAGAAGGGTTCCATCTTGCGACGGAAGGCAGCAGTATCCACGGCAATGATTTCGGCCTTGTTGTTGGCGACCATCGAGTCGATGTCACCTTGGATGCGCTCGTTCGTGACCTTGGTGTAGACCTTGCCGGCTTCGTTCGCCGCCCGCACGAGCAACTGCTGCTGCTCGCCGTTGAGCTTCTGCCAAGTCTTCTCGCTGATGGTGATGGGCCAAGTCTGCGGGTACTCGCGAATCTGTGAAATGTACGGTGCGACCTCGGTAAACTTCATCGACGCCACCAGCGAGATGGGCGCCGTCACCGCGTTGACCACACCCTGGCGGATGCCGAGGTAGGTCTCGGTCCAGGCCAGTTGGACAGGCGTCGCGCCTAGCTGCTTCCAGGAGCGTATGTACACGTCATTCGGAAACATGCGGATTTTCAGGCCTGCCAGGTCGTCCAGGGTGCGAACGGGGCGCGAGCTCACGAGCACGCGGTAGGGCCCACGTTCGGCGTTGTATTCAGTGGACAGTACGCGGATGCCACGCCCCAGCAGCTTCTTCTCGGCCTCCTTGAAGATGGGGCTGTGCAGGTACTTGCGCAGGGCAGCGTTGTCTGGCAGCAGGTAAGGGATGGAGATCGCGTTGAGCTCCTGCGGCACGATCTGCGCGTAGTACTCAAGCGCGCCGCTGTATAGATCGAGCGTGCCGGTCAGCAGTCCTTCGAGTGCCGCGTCGGGCTTGCCGAGCGCGTCCTGCAAAAAGATTGCGATTTGAACCTGGCCCTTCGAGCCGTCTTCGACGAGTTGCTTGAAGTGCTTGAGCGCTGTCTCTTCGGGGCTGCCGGGACCCAGCGACTCATTGATCTTCAGCGTCATCTGGGCCAGTGCCGGAGAAGCGGCGAGCACACAAGCAACAATGCCGCAGAACAATTTTTGTACGAGGGAAAAAGGAATTCGCGCCATGAGAAGGTCCTTTGCCGAGCAGGTTGAAACAGGCAGTCTAGGAGCCTCGCGCCAAAAGAGAAAATGATATTCTCTGATCGACAGACATTCAATTTTCTAATGCTGCGCGGGCTTTCTCTTAAACAGATCGAGACCTTCTATTGGACTGCCACGTTGGGTAGCTACACCGCCGCTGCGGCACGGCTCCACACGACGCAGCCAGCCGTCTCCAACCGTATTCGCGAATTCGAGGCAGCGGTTGATGCAAAGCTGTTTGAATCCGGCGTGCGTCAGCCGCGCGTGACGACACGGGGTCGCGAGGTTTTGGTCGTCTGCGAACAATTCCTGCACCTGGGCCAAGCGCTTGAGCAAGCGGCGGGGAGTGTTCAGAGCGTGGGCGGGCTGGTTCGCGTGGGCGCTGCAGACACTGTGGCTCTCACCTGGCTACCGATGCTCATGTCGCGCCTGAGCGAACAGTACCCGCGCATTGACGTCGAACTCATTGTCGATCTCAGCCTGCACCTGCAGGCGCGTCTGGAGGCGCGCGAACTTGACATCGCCTTTCTTGTGGGGCCGATTGCCGATCCGCGCATCACCACCCGCCATCTGGGCAACGTCCGCTGTGCCTGGATGGGCGCACCCGCCCTGCTGAAGAAGGGCCGCGGGAAGGCGCTGACACCGCGCGACATGGCGCAGATCCCGATCTTCACGCACTCGCGCGGCTCGCACCTGCACCAAGCCACCGCGCGCTGGTTCGAGAAGTACGGCGTTCGCCCCGTACGCGTGCATGGCTGCAACAGCCTCGCGAGCATGATCCGGATGACGATCGAGGGCCTGGGCCTAAGCGTGTTGCCCGTGGACATGCTGCGCGCCGAGATCGCGCAGAAGAAGCTCGCATTGGTCGCGCCGCAGAACAAATTCCCCGACAACCGCTTCCTTGTCGCGCACCAGTCGGATGGCTTTGATGCGACGGTGTCTGTGATCTCTGGCGTGGCGATGGATCTGGCGGCGGGAAGCGGAGTCTTCCACCGCTGACGGCCTGCCCGCTATGTGCGGGAGATGGCGTGCCGCGAACGACCACTGCTCAAGGGGCGCGTCATCCGTCGCATGGTTGCGGATGACACCCGGAAAGTAAAAGGTGGCAAATATGCGTCATGCCGCCCTGACCTGGTCTCCTGATGCGTCCGGTGACTTCAGTGACTTCAGTGACTTCAGGGTGATGCCATGGTCGCAACCGACCCGGGTGCAGCTGGCGCCGGCACGACGATGTCGCTGGCGGCCCGCGGTTTACCGATGGGCACGCCGGCTTTTCCTACCTGAATGGCTGCCAGATCGGCTTCACTCGGGTACTGCGCCAGCAGCCAGTAGTCGAAGATGCGGCGCGCAATCGGCGCAGCAGCGCCGGCGCCCCAGCCGGCGTTCTCGACGATCACCGCCACAGCGATCTTCGGATCGGCGGCCGGCGCGAAGGCCGTGAAAAGGGCGTGATCGCGCTGGTGCTCTTCCAGCGCTTTGGCGTTGTAGCGCACGGTCTGGCTCATGCCCACGGCCTGCGCCGTGCCGGTCTTGCCGGCCGCCTGGTAGCCGGCGCCGACGAACACGCTGCGCGCAGTGCCGGCGTTGACCACCGCGACCAAACCATCGCGGACGACACCGACGTTGGCTGGCTTGTAATGCAGATCCTCGGGGGGCGGCTGCTCCACCGGCAACCTCTTGCCGGTGACGGTATCGCGCGTCGCCAGCACGACATGCGGTCGATGCTTGATGCCGCCCCTGGAGACGATGGCCGAGGCCTGCGCCAATTGCAGCATGGTGAAGGCGTTGTAGCCCTGGCCGATGCCCAGCGAGATGGTTTCGCCCGCGTACCACTTCTTCTGTTCGGGCCTTTTGTAGGCGTTGCGTTTCCATTCGGTGCTGGGCAGCAGGCCGCGCGTTTCTCCCAACAGATCGATGCCGGTGATCTGGCCGAAGCCCAGCGGCTTCATGAAATCGTGGATCGTGTCGACCCCCATATCGTTGGCGAGGGAATAGAAATAGATGTTGCTCGACAACTGGATGGCGCGCCGCATGTCGACGTTGCCTATGTTGCCTTCGGGGCTGCCGAAACGGTGTCCGGCAAACATGAAGTAGCCCGGATCGTTGACCAAGACGTTGGCGCCGCGCTTGCCGGTCTGCAACGCCGCCAGTGCCATGAATGGCTTGTAGGTCGAGCCGGGCGGATAAGTGCCGCGCAGCGCACGATTGAGGAGCGGCTTGTCGATCGATTCGGAAAGCTCCTTCCAGCTTTCGCTGTCGATGCCTTCGACGAACATGTTCGGGTCGAAGTTGGGCTTGCTCACCAACGCCAGCACTTCGCCGGTGCGCGGGTCGATCGCTACCGCGGCGCCGCGCCGCTCGCCGAACATCTCCTCGACCAGGCGTTGCAGCTTGATATCGATCGACAACATCACCGTATCGCCCGGTGTCGCCGGATGACTCGACAGGCGGCGCACGGCGCGGCCGCCGGCGGAAGTCTCCATCTGCTCGACGCCGGTCTGCCCATGCAGCGTCTGTTCATAGCTTTGCTCGACGCCGAGTTTGCCGATGTAGTCGGTGCCTTTGTAGTTGGCCTGGTCGGCTTCGTCCCAGTCGTCCATCGCGGTTTTCTCGCGCTGGTTGATGCGGCCGATGTAGCCCAGCACGTGACTGGCGGTCAGGCCCTGCGGGTAGATGCGGAATAGCCGGGCCTTGATCTCGACGCCCGGAAAGCGATAGCGCTGCGCCGCGAAGCGCGCCACCTCCTCGTCAGTGAGACGGGTGCGAATCGGCACCGAGTCGAAGCTGCGCGAATCTTCGCGCAAGCGCCTGAAGCGGCGCACATCCCGCGGAGAGATGTCCACCACCTGACCCAGCTGCTCGATCGTCCGTTCGAGCGCGCTGGCCTTGGACGGGGTGATCTCCAGCGTGAAAGCCGAATAGTTGGAAGCCAGCACGACGCCGTTGCGGTCGACGATCAGGCCGCGCGTCGGCACCACCGGAACGATGGCCGTGCGATTGCTCTCGGCCTGTTCAGCCAAGTCTTCGTGGCGGACCACCTGCAGGTAGAAAAGCCGCGAGGCCAGCAGGCCAAATGCGACCACGACCACCAAGCCGATAGCCACCACGCGCCAGCGAAAGCGCAACAGCTCGGCCGCAGTATTTCGAATTTCGGTCATGCGATGTGGCGCGAAAGAGGATAGCCCATGCAGCTGCAATGATGAATCGAAAATTTCACGAACGAGGTCTTGGCATGTGTTGTGCAGGCGGCCCTGTCATTTCACAGCGGCCGATTGGCATCGGGGTCGGGTGTGCGGCGTTGCGGTGCCAGGAGCAAGGCGCCTGTAAGTGGCCACAACGCCGCCTCGAGGGCCGGCGCGATCAGCAACGCCCATCCCGGGAATATCCCGCCAGCCAACATGCGCACCGCCACCTCGATCGCATGAGACAGAACGAACAGAGGCAGTACCTGCAGCGCCTGCGACGGAATCGGGTACCAAAGCAGGCGCCGATGCACCATGATCGCAAAAAAACTCAGCGTCGTATAGGACAACGCATGTTGGCCAAGCATCGCCCCCTGGTCCACGTCCATCAACACACCAAAGACGAACGCGACACCCATGCCGATGCGGCTGGGTTGATGCACGCCCCAAAAAACGATCACCAAGGCCAGCAGGTCGGGGGTCCAGGCCGGCCGGCCGAGTGGCAGCATGTTGAAAATCAACGCCGCCAACAGACTGCCCCACATGAACAGACCGCTGACCGGCAGCAGTAGTTGTTGCTGGCCCCGGCGCATGATCATGGCTTCCTGTCTCCGGCACCCGTCGCGGTACCGGCGGCGGTGTTGGCGAGCGGTCGCGATGGCGGCGCCGATACCGGGCTGGCGTCGCGCCCGGCGCGCTTCCTTACGGCCGGTGCAGGCGCAGGCACAGGCGTCTCACCGGCACGCACCGCCGGGCGTCCGGCATCGGCAGCCTTGCCATCGTTGCCGACCTGCGCCACACCGGTTCGCGCTCCGGGCCCGGTGGATGCCGGTGGCACCGCTGCAGCAGCGGGCGTGGGCGCCGGCGTTTCCGGCGGCGGCCCGGCCGGCGTCAACACCATCACATAGCGCGCGGCCGTGACCCGGGCCAGCGGCAGGCAATGGATTCGCGCGAAGGCCGTATCGGCGCGCCGCTCGATCCGCTCCACCGTGGCCACCGGCAGCCCTGGTGGATAGACCCCGTCGACGCCGCTGGTGGCCAGCAGGTCACCCTCCCTCAGATCGGCATTGGCGGTCATGAAGCGCAGATCCATGCCGCCGCCATAGGCATTGGCGTCACCGAAGGCCACGCTGCGGGCGCCAGTGCGCGTGTTCTGCACGGGGATCGCCAAGTCGCGGTCGATCACCAGCGTCACCTCGCTGGTGAAAGCCTGCACTGAGGTGATCTGACCGAGGACGCCATGTTCATCGATCACCGGCGAGCCCGGTACGACGCCGTGCACCAGCCCCTGGTCGATGACGATCTTGCGGCTGTAAGGATCGCCCGCGTCGTACAGGACTTCGGCAGCGCGACCGGTGGTTGGTATGCGTTGGCGCAGCGACAGCAGCGCGCGCAAACGTGCGTTCTCTTCGCCGAGCGACGCCGCCTGGCTGGCACGTTCAGCCTGCAACGCCATGGCACGGCGCAGCGCCGCCTCGTTGGCCTGCGCCGTCTGCAGATCAGCAAAATACCGGCTCCCACCGCGCCACATCTGCACCGGCTTGAGTGCAAGCCACTGCACCGGGAAGAGCACGCTGCCCACAGCCAGCCGCACCGGCTGCACCAGATGGAAACGGACGTCGGCAACCATCAGGAAGACAGCCAGTGCGCTGAAGAAAATGAGCCGGCTCAACGCCGACGGCCCCTGTTGGAACAGCGGCGGCGCGGTGCGGTCCAGCGTGCCGAGTGGCATAGATCAAATTCTAGGGCGCGTGGATAGCATGGGGCTGCATCGACGCGCGAGTTTGCATCGATGCAAACGGGGATGTGGCGCCGGCGCGGGAAGCGACCGGCAGCACCCTGTCACTCGGAAGTGAAGATGCTTCCGTACCGGTCCATCCGCTCGAGCGCGATGCCGCAGCCGCGCACCACGCAGGTCAGCGGGTCTTCCGCCACCAGCACCGGCAGGCCGGTTTCTTCGGCCAGCAGACGGTCCAGATCGCGCAACAACGCACCGCCGCCGGTCAGCATCATGCCGCGCTCGGCGATGTCGGCGCCCAGTTCGGGCGGCGTTTGCTCGAGGGCGTTCTTCACCGCCGAAACAATATTGTTCAGGGGGTCGGTCAGCGCTTCCAGCACTTCATTGGAGCTGATGGTGAAACTGCGCGGCACGCCCTCGGAAAGATTGCGGCCCTTGACTTCCATCTCGCGCACCTCGGAGCCGGGGAAGGCCGAGCCGATGGTCTTCTTGATCACCTCGGCCGTCGGCTCGCCAATGAGCATGCCGTAATTGCGCCGGATGTAATTGATCACGGCCTCGTCGAAGCGATCGCCACCGACGCGCACGCTGCCCTTGTAGACCATACCGCCGAGCGAGATCACGCCGACCTCGGTAGTACCGCCGCCGATGTCGACGACCATCGAGCCGCTGGCTTCGGATACCGGCAGGCCGGCGCCGATGGCCGCGGCCATCGGCTCTTCGATGAGGTAGACCTTGGTGGCACCGGCGGCCTCGGCCGCATCCTTGATGGCCCGACGCTCGACCTGGGTCGAACCGCAAGGCACGCAGATGATGATGCGCGGGTTCGGCGCGAACATCGTGCGCGGATGCACCATCTTGATGAACTGCTTGATCATCTGCTCGGTGATCACGAAGTCGGCGATGACCCCATCCTTCATCGGCCGGATGGCTTCGATGTTGCCCGGTACCTTGCCGAGCATGGCCTTGGCCTCGCGACCCACCGCCTGGATTACCTTCTTGCCGTGCGGGCCGCCTTCGTGGCGTATGGCAACGACCGAGGGTTCGTCGAGCACGATGCCCTTGTTGCGGGCAACGATGAGGGTGTTGGCAGTACCGAGATCGATCGCAAGGTCGGTGGAGAAATACCGGCGAAAAATACCGAACATGGAAAAATCCTGTGGGCACGTCATGCGCTTCGGCATGACGTCGCCCTGTTTTATGACGTGTGGGACAGATGGATATTGCGGCAGAAGCCGTCGCGTTGGAGCGGGCTGCGGCAAAGCCGAGATAATAACGCATGGTGCTGGCTTTGTAGGTCAAACCGCACGTTGGCGACGCCATGTGGGCTCGACGGCGCGCGGATCGAAAGGGTTCAGCCCCCGGCCACCGAACCCAGTCGCCGAGCCCATCGCGCGGTGGCAGGCCACCTCCCTCTTCTTTTTTCTTTCATGTCACTGACCGCTTCAGACATCGACCGGATCGCCGCGTTGGCCCGGCTGCGCCTCGCGCCCGACGAATCCAGCCGCATGCTCGGCCAGATCAACCGATTCTTCGGTCTGGTCGAGCAGATGCGTGCGGTCGACACTCACGGCGTCGAGCCGCTGGCGCATCCGGTGGCGGCCATCGAAGACATCACGCTGCGCCTGCGCGATGACCAGGTGAGCGAGACGAACCAGCGCGAGGCCAATCAACGCAGCGCGCCGGCGGTGGAGAACGGGCTGTTCCTGGTGCCGAAGGTGATCGAATGAGCGTCGGCGTCCGAAGCGGCGGCGATAGCGGCACAAGGAGCGGCGGAAAGAGCGGATCGGCCCTGCGTGGTCAGGCACTGCACGAAGCCGGTGTCGGCGATCTGGTGCAGGCGCTGGCCGCGCGGGAAGTTTCAGCGGTCGAAGTGGCACAGCATCTGTTGCATCGTATCGATGACAGGCGCGCGCTGGGTGCTTTCCTGGCCATCGACCCAGAGGTCACGCTGGCGCAGGCGCGCTCAGCCGATGCCCGCCTGGCCAAGGGCGACGCCGGTCCGCTTGAAGGCGTGCCGATCGCGCACAAAGACATCTTCGTCACGGCGGATTTTCCGACCACGGCCGGTTCGCGCATGCTCCAGGACTATCGCTCGCCTTTCGATGCGACGGTGGTGCGCAAGCTCGGCGAAGCCGGCGCCGTCACGCTCGGCAAGCTCAGTTGCGACGAATTTGCCATGGGGTCGGGTAACGAGAACGTCACCGTGCCGCCGATCGGTTCTGAAAAGGCGCAACCGCCTCAAAACCCATGGGATACAACGCGCATCCCCGGAGGGTCGTCCGGCGGCAGCGCTGTGGCCGTGGCAGCGCTGCTGACACCGGCCGCGACCGGCACCGATACTGGCGGCTCGATCCGCCAACCGGCTTCGTTCTGCGGCGTAACCGGCATCAAACCCAGCTACGGCCGTGCTTCGCGCTATGGCATGGTGGCTTTTGCCTCTAGCCTCGATCAGGCCGGTCCGATCGCCCGTTCGGCTGCCGATTGCGCACTGTTGCTGTCGGTGCTGTGCGGCCCCGATCCGGACCGTGACTCGACCTCGCTCGATCGTCCGGGCGAAGACTTTTCACGCGGCCTGGCCGATTCGATCACCGGGCTACGCATCGGCGTGCCCAAGGAGTTCCTCGGAGCCGGCGGCGATGACGGCGTGGCGCCTGGCGTGCGCGCCGCCATTGAAACGGCGCTGACCGAACTGGAGAGGCTCGGCGCGCGGCGCGTCGAAATTTCGTTGCCGCGCACGGCGCTGTCGATTCCGGTCTATTACGTTCTGGCCGCGGCCGAAGCGTCGAGCAACCTGAGCCGCTTCGACGGCGTCAAGTTCGGGCACCGGGCGGCACAGTACAGGAACTTGGCCGAGATGTACGCGAGGACGCGCGAAGAGGGCTTCGGCGATGAAGTGAAGCGCCGCATCATGATCGGCACCTATGTGCTCTCGCATGGCTATTACGACGCGTACTACCTGCAAGCCCAACGCGTGCGCCGCATGATCGCTGACGATTTTCAGCGGGCGTTCAAAGACTGCGACCTGATTGCCGGCCCGGTCGCACCGAGCGTCGCCTGGGAGCTCGGTGCGCACGGCGACGATTCGGTCGCCGACTATCTGGCTGACATCTTCACCCTGCCCGCGTCATTGGCCGGGTTGCCCGGCATGAGCCTGCCAGTGGGCTTCGGTGAACACGAAATGCCCGTGGGCTTGCAGTTGATCGGGAACTACTTTTCGGAGTCGAAGCTGCTCAATGTCGCGCATCGCTTGCAGCAGGCGACCGACTGGCACACGCGCGCACCGGCAGGCTTTGGACCATGAGCGCCGCCATGCAAGCGCCAATCGACGCCTTTGCAAAGGCACAGGAAGGCCGCCCGACCGGACCGCTTATTCAGGGCTACGAAGTCATCATCGGCTTCGAGACGCATGCCCAACTCTCGACCGCCAGCAAGATCTTCAGTCGTGCCTCGACGGCCTTCGGTGCCGAACCCAACACCCAGGCGTGCGCGGTCGACATTGCGTTACCGGGCACCCTCCCGGTGATGAACAAGGGCGCCGTCGAACGCGCGATCCGGCTCGGCTTGGCACTGGGCTCGACCATCGCGGCGCGCAGCGTGTTCGCGCGAAAGAACTACTTCTATCCCGACCTGCCCAAGGGCTATCAGATCAGCCAGTACGAAATTCCGGTGGTGCAGGGCGGCACCGTGGAATTCTTCATCGACAACGAAATCAAGACGGTGCGACTGGTCCGTGCGCACCTGGAAGAAGATGCGGGCAAATCGCTGCACGAGGGTCTCAACGGTCAGAGTGGCATCGATCTGAACCGTGCCGGTACGCCGCTGCTTGAGATCGTGACCGAACCCGACATGCGTTCATCGACAGAAGCTGTCGCTTACGCCCGGGAGCTGCACAAGATCGTCACCTGGATCGGCATCTGCGACGGCAACATGCAGGAAGGGTCG
The DNA here is from genome assembly GCA_039925525.1 of Variovorax sp. Taxonomy (GTDB): domain Bacteria; phylum Pseudomonadota; class Gammaproteobacteria; order Burkholderiales; family Burkholderiaceae_C; genus Variovorax. The sequence goes on along the minus strand of JBDSYU010000051.1, from coordinate 9,464 downwards.
TTTCGCTGCGACGCCAACGTTTCCGTACGCAAGCCCGGCGCGCCGCTGGGCACCCGACGCGAGATCAAGAATCTGAACAGCTTTCGCAACATGCAGCAGGCGATCGACTATGAGATTCGCTGGCAGATCGGCGAACTTGAAGACGGCCGATCGGTCCAGCAGGCCACCGTGCTGTTCGATGACGCCAATGGCGAAACGCGGGCCATGCGCACCAAGGAAGACGCGGCCGACTATCGCTATTTTCCCGATCCCGATCTGCCTCCGCTCGCCATCGCCAGCGACTGGATCGAGCGCCTGCGCGCGGCCATGCCTGAGCTGCCGCGTGCCATCGCCAATCGCTATGTGCGCAACTTCGGCCTGTCCGAATATGACGCCGCGCAACTGACGCAGAGTCCGGCCTATGCGGCCTACTTCGAAGCTGCCGTGGCCGCTGGTGCACCCCCCAAGTTGGCCAGCAACTGGATGCAGGGCGAACTGTCCAAACGACTGAATGCCATCGAGGCGGACATCGCGGCAGCGCCTGTGTCACCTGGCCAACTGGCCGCGCTGATCCAGCGCGTTGTCGACGGCACGATCCACAACAATGCAGCACGCCAGGTTTTCCATGCGTTGTGGCTCGATCAAGCGACGAAAACCGGCGCAGCAACGACGCCGGCCGACCAGATCGACCGCATCATCGAATCGAGCGGTCTGAAGCAGGTGGGCGACCATGGCGCGCTGGAAGGCATCATTGCGACCGTGCTTGCGGCAAACCAGAAAAACATCGCCGAATACCGCGCCGGCAAGGACAAGGCCTTCAACGCTCTGGTCGGTCAGGTCATGAAAGCCAGCCAAGGCAAGGCCAATCCGGCCGAGGTCAACGCGCTGCTCAAGGCGCGCCTCGGCTAGCCACTATTGCGGCGTTCGCCTTCAGCGTTGCGCAGCCTCACTCATGCTTTGCCATAGCTGGCGCAGGCGCGAAGCCTGTTCGTCAAAGCGGGCGTTGACCCGGTCCTTCTCGGCCTGCTGCTCGGCGATAAAACGCTTTTGCACCAGCACCGCCTGCGCATTGTCATCGGCCTGGTGTCGCAGCACTTGCGGCGCCTTTTGCGGATCGGTGACGTAGAACTCGAGTTCGTCATCGATGGTCTTGCGTTGTTGGGCCAGCTCTTCCATGCGCTTGAGTGCAGCATTGATGACTACGTCGATCTGCTCCAGAGATTCACTTCGTACCCGATCGTGAACAACAGGGCTCGGATAGCGCAGGACCAACGCCCGGTCGCGGCGCTGGTCTTCCGACCTGCGCATCTGGATCAACTCGGCCTCGCGCACTTTTTCGGCGCGCACCGCGAGTTCTTTCGCGCTGTAGTTGGGTTCAAGCATTCCACGCGTGGCGCCATTGCCGCCAAGCACCCGCTGCTCCCTGTCGCTGCAGGCAGCGATCGGACGATCGGACGTGAGGTTGCGCCCGTGCGAATCGACGCAGGTGTAGATGCCCGCCGTTGGCGCCACCGGGGTTTGCGCATGGGCCAGGGTAAAGACCGCCATGGCCATGATGGCCAGCGTACAGCCCGATGCCCGCAATTTTTGTCGCACAGAACGTCCCGTTTTGTCGTTTGGGGCCCGTTCCCACCAAAAAGTTTGGGTGGGAACAGGCCCTCGCCAGCTACTTCGCTCCATAGCGCAAACGGTATGCCAGCACTTGATCGCGGTAGCCCACCAATTGAGTATCGGCACTGGCTTGCAGATACTGCAACAAATCGTCAAGCGTGGCAATCGCCAATACCTCCAGACCGAGCGTATGGTGCACATAGTGCACAGCGCTGTGCGGCAGATCGACACCGCGCTCGCTGCCCCGCTCCTGGCGATCGAGCGCGATCAGCACCGCGTGTGGTATCGCACCGGCGGCTTGGATGGCGGCGATCGATTCACCGACTGCGGTGCCGGCGGTGATGACATCGTCGATGATCAGCACCCGCCCGGCCAGGGGCGCGCCGACCAATGCCCCGCCCTCGCCGTGATTCTTGGCTTCCTTGCGGTTGTAGGCAAACGGTACGTTGCGGCCTCGCCGTGCCAGCTCTGTCACCAGCGTTGCAGCCAAAGGTATTCCTTTATAGGCCGGGCCGAAAATCATGTCGAACGCCAAGCCGCTGTCGATCAGACGTGATGCATAAAATTGCGCCAGCCGCGCCAGCTTGGCGCCGTCGTCGAACAGGCCCGCATTGAAAAAGTACGGGCTGATGCGACCGGCCTTGGTCTTGAATTCCCCGAATCGCAAAACCCGCGACTCGAGTGCGAACTGCACAAAACGCGCCGCCTCGGACGAGCCGGCCTCGTCCTCCGGCTCCGCGGTCTGCGGGTCAGCGCGGCGATGCGCCAGCGCTTGTGCCTCGGTGACGCCGTTTGGCGACAGGTCCACATCCTCCTTGTCTTCGACACCCACGCCGACCTCCATCATGTTCAAGTTGACCAGCCTCAACCTCAACGGTCTGCGCTCGGCCGCAGCCAAAGGCGTGGCCGATTGGGTCGCCGAGACGGCGCCAAATTGTATTTGCATGCAGGAGATCCGGGTCCAGGCGAGCGACATTGAAGGCCGCTTCGAGCGCATGGCGGAACTCGACGGCCACTTCCACTTTGCCGAGAAGAAAGGCTATGCCGGCACTGCCATCTACACGCGCCACGCGCCCAGCGACGTGATCGTTGGCTGGGGCGAGCGTGAATTCGACGCCGACGGCCGCTATCTCGAATTGCGCTTCGACACGCCGCGGCGCAAGTTCTCCATCATCAGTTGCTACTTTCCGAGCGGCAGTTCGAGCCCCGAACGCCAGGCCGCGAAATTCAGATTCTTGAAGGGTTTTTTTCCACATCTGATCGCGCTGAGACAAAAGCGCGACTTCGTCTTGTGTGGCGACATCAACATCGCGCACCGGGACATCGACTTGAAGAACTGGCGCGGCAACCAGAAGAACAGCGGTTTCCTGCCGGAAGAACGTGCCTGGATGACGCGGTTGCTCGATATCGGTGCCGAAGGCGCCGGCCTCGTCGACGTCTACCGCCTGCTGCAGCCCGACACCACCTGCGCCGCCTATACGTGGTGGAGCAACCGCGGCCAAGCCTACGCCAACAACGTCGGTTGGCGCCTGGACTATCACCTCGCCACCCCCGCGATCGCCGCACTCGCCCGCAGCGAATCGATCTACAAGACGCGCAAGTTCAGCGACCACGCGCCGATCACGGTGGAATATGACTACGCGTTTTGACCAGGGGTGTCTCTCTATGCCAGCAGCCCATGTACCGATCGGCGCCGTCAAGCTGAGCGACGGCAGGCAGATAGCCCCGCGCTATGACATGCATGTTGACAATCAACTGGCGTAATCAAGACCCCTGGCCTATTCTGGAGGCTCGCGAATCGGTCGGTGCGATGGCCGACCTGATGATTTGGCCACTTTGTCGCTGGATCATCAACGCCACTTTTACCCAAAGGAGACATCACATGAGCGACAAGCCAAGCAATTACACGACGACGGACGCCGGCATCCCAGTGGCCAGCGACGAACATTCCCTGACCATTGGCGCCGACGGCCCGATCGTGCTGAACGATCACTATCTGATCGAGCAAATGGCGACGTTCAACCGCGAACGCATCCCGGAGCGTCAGCCGCATGCCAAGGGCTCCGGGGCGTTTGGCCACTTTCAGGTGACCCATGACGTCAGCCAGTACACCCGCGCCGCGGTGTTTCAGCCCGGCACCAAGACCGACATGCTGGCGCGCTTTTCCAGCGTCGCCGGCGAGCGCGGCAGCCCCGACACCTGGCGTGACCCGCGCGGCTTCTCGCTGAAGTTCTATACCAGCGAGGGCAACTACGACATGGTTGGCAACAACACCCCGGTGTTCTTCATGCGCGACCCGCTGAAGTTCCAGCATTTCATCCGCAGTCAGAAGCGCCGCGCTGACAACGGCCTGCGTGACCATGACATGCAGTGGGATTTCTGGAGCCTGTCGCCCGAATCGGCGCACCAGGTCACCTGGCTGATGGGCGACCGCGGCATACCGAAGAACTTTCGGCACATGGATGGCTTTTCCAGCCACACCTACATGTGGATCAACGCCAAGAGAGAAAAGGTCTGGGTCAAATACCACTTTCTCACCGACCAGGGCAACGACTTCCTGACGCAGGCCGAAGCCGACCGCCTCGCTGGCGCCGATGCCGACCACTATCGGCGCGATCTGCATGAAGCGATCAAGCGCGGCGAGCACCCGAGCTGGACCTTGAAGATGCAGATCATGCCGTTCGAAGACGCAAAGACCTACCGCTTCAACCCCTTCGACCTGACCAAGGTGTGGCCGCACGCGGACTATCCGCTGATCGAAGTCGGCAAGATGACACTCGATCGCAACCCCACCGACTTCCACACCGAGATCGAGCAGGCCGCCTTCGAGCCCAACAATTTGGTGGCCGGCATCGGGTTGAGCCCTGACAAAATGCTGCTGGGTCGCGGCTTCTCGTATTCCGATGCGCACCGCGCGCGCCTCGGCGTCAACTACAAGCAGATCCCGGTCAACCGGCCGAAGTCACCGGTGCACAGCTACAGCAAGGACGGCGCGATGCGCGTCGATAACGTCAGCGACCCGGTGTATGCGCCAAATTCCTACGGCGGGCCGAAGGCCGACCCGGCGCGCAGCGACGACGGCGGCCTGTGGTATTCGGACGGCGACATGGTGCGCAAGGCCTATACGTTGCGCAAGGACGACGACGACTTCGGCCAAGCTGGCACGCTGGTGCGCCAGGTACTCGACGACGCCAGCCGCGCCCGCCTGGTGGACAACATCGTCGGCCACCTCTCGGACGGAGTTTCCGAGGCGGTATTGCAGCGGTCGTTCGAGTACTGGCGCCAAGTTGACAAGGCTCTCGGCGACCGGATTGCCCAGGGCGTCAAGAGCAAGAACTGACGCCATGCCGCCTTTGACCGCCTGACCGGTCGGCGGCAACTCCTAGGGCCAGTGACTCTCGGCGCCACTGGTCGTGGCGACGCCGTCTGCTGCGACCGGCGGTATTGCGGCTCAACCGCCTTGATGCGGGCGCTTGCCAGGGTTCTTCTTGCTGCGGGTGTGCGAGCCGCGCTCCTGGCTCAGCCTTTGGCCGGTGCCCATCTTTGGCAAGGTGAAACCCGGCGCCGGTGTCGGTTTTTCTGCGCGGATGTCGGCTTCGACTCTGATTTTCTTGGGCATGGGAATTCGGTCGCGAAATGAAGATGAACCGGGGACTATAACCAAGGCGCCGGGCCTCAACCCACCACCGTGCCGCTGCAGGCACCAAAACCGATGCGCACCGCATTCGGCCGCATACAGCAGGCACGCAGCGTCAGCGTATCGCCGTCTTCCAGAAAACTTCGGCTTTCGCCGTTGGTCAGGGTGATCGGCCGCTTGCCGCCCTCGGTCAATTCAAGGAGTGAACCGGCCTGGTCGGCCTTTGGACCTGACAGCGTGCCCGAGCCCAGCAGGTCGCCTGGCTGCAGGTTGCAGCCATTGACGCTGTGGTGCGCCACCAGTTGCGCAGCGGTCCAGTAAGCGGCTTCTCGCGCGCTGCTGCTGGCGAGACGAACGCCCATCTCGCCCGCGCTGCGCATGCCGGCCGTCTGCAGCCAGACCTCCAATGTGATGTCCAGGGCGCCGCCGGCGCGGTCAGAGACGGCGTCGAGATAGGGCAGCGGTTGCGGGTCACCGGCCGGCCGCTCAAGCGGCGCCGCTCGGAAAGGCGCCAGCGCTTCCATGGTGACGATCCACGGCGAAAGGGTGGTGGCGAAATTCTTGGCCAGGAATGGACCGAGCGGCTGGTACTCCCAGGCCTGAAGATCGCGCGCCGACCAGTCGTTGAGCAGAGCAACGCCGAACAGATGCTGCTCGGCAGTTTCGATAGCGATGGCCTCACCGAGGGCATTGCCCTGACCGATGAAAAAGCCGAGTTCGAGTTCGTAGTCCAGGCGCCGACTGGGCCCAAAATTTGGTGGCACGGCGGCATCGGCCAAACCGCTTCGATCGGCAGACGCGGCCGGCGCGGCACTCGCAGGACGTGTCTGCCCTTGCGGGCGCTTGACACGCATGCCGCTTACGCCGATCGACGAGGCGCGCCCGTGGTAGCCGATCGGCACCCATTTGTAGTTGGGCATCAGCGGCTGGTCAGGCCGCATCAACTTGCCGACCGCGGTGGCGTGATGAATGCCGGTGTAGAAGTCGGTGTAGTCGCCAATGCGGCACGGCAGCGTCATGTCGACGGCAGCTTGCGCATAGAGCGCCAGCTCCCAATCGCCCTGCTTGACGCTACCCGCCGCAAGACCCTCGGACAGCGCGGCGCGCAAGCTGGCGCGCTCGGCCTTTGTAGCCGCCATCAGACGGTTCATGTCGGCGTGATCGATGAGATGGGCCGCTTGCAGATCGAGCACCTGGTCGCCAATCGCCACGCCGATGCGAAACGGCTCGTCGCCGGCCGGACGAAAGCGTCCGAACGGCAGGTTCTGGATCGGGAAATCGCCATTGGCCACATTGGCCGATTCGACCCAGCTGCGAAGCAGCGGGTCGTGCGAAGCGTCGATGGGATAGAGCGGGTTCATGGCATTTCGGACACGATCGTTGGAAACGAAACGATAGCGTTTCTCGAACATGAAGGCCAGCGGCTTGTTGCCAGCGGTCTTTTGCCAGCTCGGCGGCTGCCAAGCGCGCCGTTGGCTTTGAAGGAGGTCTCTTCGTCTGAGCGCCGCACCCTGCGCAGGTTTTTTCGCAAACCACCGACCAGCGCGCGCAGCGCAACAACACGAACGACGGCGGGCAACGCCGCCCGTTGGTCTTGGGTCAAGACATCGAATTGCCGTTTGCCATGAACCCCAGATCGGTCGGGTAATCGGTGCCGCCGAAGTTGCCGATGTTCGGCAATACCGTGCGCATGTCGGTGTCGCTCACACCGAACCACTTGGCCAAGGTGGCCGCGTACTGATCCACCGAGGCGCCGGGGATCAATCGACCCTGGCCGACATGGCCTTCGTAGCCGTCGAGCTTGGAATCGTTGTTGGTGCTTACCACCGGTGCTTTGCCATAGATGCGGTCCTTGCCCTTGACGGCGCCGCCGACGATAAAGTGGTGGTTGCCCCAACCATGGTCGACACCATCGCCATTGGAGGCCAGGGTGCGCCCGAAGTCCGATGCCGTGAACGACGTCACCTGGTCGGCAATGCCGAGCATCTGCATCTCGGCCTGGAACGCTGCCATCGCATCGCTGACGCGGGCCAGCAGGATCGGCTGGTTGGCAATCAAGTTGTCGTGCAGGTCGAAGCCCCCCAGTGACACCATGAAAACCTGGCGCTTGGCACCCAGGGTGTCCTTGCCGCGAATCAGCCGCGCCACCATCGCCAGTTGCGAGGCGAGCGGATTGGAGGTGTAAGGTAACCCCGGGAACGATGAAGGCGGATAAGGCACGGCCGTCGACTGCCCGTAGGGAAAACTGCCTTGCGTACCCGGCGCACCATTGGGGTAGGTCGCACCCTTGGCCGACGTGATCTGCGCTTCGGACGAGATGGCCCGCCCGACCACCTGGCCGTATTCATTCTCTAGTGCGTGGCCGCTCGACTGCTGCACCAGTTGGGTAATGGCCGCCTGCACCGAACTCGAACCGTAGACACTGTTCTTCACGCTGTTGATGGCGATAGCGCCGTCGGTCGACAGGTTGTAGTGCACCGTGTTGTTACCGGAGAGGAAGACCGTATTGCCCGCTACCGACATGCAGGTGAACGCGGCATTCGAGTTACGGCTTTGCATCAGGTCGCCGAGATGTCCGCCCCAGCCGACGATCGAGCCTTCAGGGCTCGACGACTGCCACGTCGACGTTTGGTCGTTGTGCGAAAAAAGCTTGGGAGGCCGCGGATTTTGCCGACTGTTGGCATTGAACTGCGCGCGCGTGAGCGGCACGATCAGCGGACCGACGTTAAGCAACACCCCCGCATCACCCTGCGCATGCAGGGCGGCCATGCGGGTCATCGCCGGATGCAGAGCGTACTGGCGCCCATCCGGCAGGGGCGTCGTGGGATTCAGCAAGGTCGGTGTCAGCGCCGATTTGGCGAGAGCGATGCCGCCCGCCATCTGTCCTTGCGCTCCGCCGCGGATGGTGCTGTAGGCGTCGTAGCTGGGGTTGTCATAGGTGACCACGGTGTTGCCGTAGTCGCAGCCGCCGAACAGGAAGACGCACACCAGCGCCTTGTAGTCGGTCGCACTCTGCGCCGCCGCCTCGCCCACGGCCGCAAGGTTGAGCGCGAACGGCAGAGCGCTACCGGCGATGGCCAACTGGCCCGAGCGGCGCAGGAATTCGCGCCGGCCGTGATCTTTGGGTTGAATGAGCTGCATGGTGCGCCTACTTCTGGATGAGATATTCGGCCGAAGCCATGACGAGCAGCACCGCGGCATAGACGCGGTTGGCCTTGGCAGCGTCGCTGCTCGCTGCGGTGAGCGCGGGCGTCGCCAGCGCATTGCGGATGACGCCTTGCGTCGCCTGGGACAACTGGTTGCCGGTCAAGAGCAGATTCAACCGGCTGACCAAACCCGGGATATCGAGCGCCAGCGCCTTCTCGCTGGCATAGCTGGCGATCACATCCTTGCTGTCGAAGCCGTTGGGGATGACGCTCTGCATGAAATTGAGATAGCCGCCAACGGAAATTTCATTGACCAGCTGAAATTCCGGAGCCACCCGGCCGCTGCTGCCAAAGACGGAATTGGGCGGCACGTAGCCGGGCCTGAAGAAGTTGAAGACCGAGGGTGAGCGCAGCGGGCTTTGGCTGAGTTGGTAGGCCGAACTCGACAGGTTGCCAATCTTCCAGGTGCCCTTGGTAGAACTGACGCCGAAGGTACGGGCCCATTGCACGAACCGCAGCATGGGCTCGCGCAGACGACCGAAGTTGGGGTCGGTGAGACCGGCCGGCGCGCGCGCTTCGTTGTCCAGCAGCACCGCGGCGAACACGCTCTTCATGTCGCCGCGCACGCCGGCGCCGTTGTCGCCGAAGATGGTGGCGACGCGCGACACATAGGCCGGGCTTGGGTTGCTGGTGACCAGCCGCTGGATCAACTGCGTGCCGATGAACGGCCCGACGTTGGGGTGATTGAACAGGGCGTCCAACGCGATCTTCAAGGCCATCTGGCCGCTGGTCCCGGCCGGCACCGAGACGCCCAGGAAATCGGCGCCCAAAGTCGAGTGCCGCGAGGCTATCAGCGACATCGGCCGCGTCGTCCATTGATTGCTCTCGATCATGCCGCCGTTGTCAGGCCGCGTGAAGGCGTTCTTCTCTGCGGTGCGGATATCCAGGTCATAGCCGGTGAACACCCGCGCCAGATTGGACACCTCGTCTTGCGTGTAGCTGTAGATCGGCTGTCCATTGCTGTCGGTGCGCACGTTGCCATCCGGATTGAGCGCGTACAAGCCGATGCTCATCAGTTGCATGACCTCGCG
>JBDSYU010000050.1:0-13263 GCA_039925525.1 Variovorax sp. | reverse complement strand
ACCTTGCGGCTGAAAGATGTGCCGTGGGACCAAGCCTTGGACATCATCCTGCAAGCGAAAAACCTGGGCATTCGAAAGAATGGCAGCGTGTTGTGGATCGCGCCCAAGGATGAAATCAATGCCAAGGAGAAGCTCGAGTTCGAAGCGCAGTTGGCCCTGCAGAATCTCGCTCCACTGCAGACCCGCTCTTTCCAACTCAATTACACCAAGGCGCTGATCATTGCCCAGGGGCTGACGGGAACGGGTACCGCGGCTGGTGGTGCCGGTGGCGGCGGTGGCGGCGGCGGAGCTGGAACGACCACGCGCATCCTCAGTCCGCGCGGCAGCGTGATCGCTGAAGCGCGCACCAATCAGCTGTTCGTCTCGGACATTCCATCGCGGCTCGACCAGATTGCCGAACTCATCGCCAAACTCGATATCCCCGTGCGCCAGGTGTTGATCGAGGCGCGCATCGTTGAAGCCTCGGACACCTTCGGCAAGTCTCTGGGTGTGCGCCTGGGCGGTGGCATCATCAACACGCGCAGCGTCATCGGCACCACGCCAACAGTCTCGTCCAACCCGGTCACCAACGGCGTGTTCTCCAACTTTCCATCGGCCACCGCGAACTTCACCAACGCCAACTTTGTCAACCTGCCTGCCACCACGCAGAATGGCTCGATCCCCGGCACGTTCGCCATTTCGTTGTTCAATGCGAGTTTCTCCCGGTTGTTGAACCTGGAGATCTCGGCGCTCGAAGCCGACGGCAAGGGCAAGGTCGTTTCCAGCCCGCGCGTCGTCACCGCCGACCAGACCAAGGCGCTGATCGAGCAGGGCACCGAACTGCCCTACCAGGTGGCCACGTCGAGCGGCGCCACCTCGATTGCGTTCCGCAAGGCCAACCTGAAGCTTGAAGTGACGCCGCAGATCACGCCCGAAGGCAACATCATCCTGACGCTCGATGTCAACAAGGACACCGTCGGCCAAGCGACGGTGGCGGGCTTCGCCATCAACACCAAGCATGTCCAGACCGAGGTGCTGGTCGAGAATGGCGGCACCGTGGTGATTGGCGGTATCTTCGAATTGACCGAGCAAAATGACGAAGATCGCATTCCCGTGCTGGGCGAAGTGCCCTATCTGGGCGCGCTGTTCCGCACGCGCACTCGCACAGCCAACAAGACCGAGATGCTGGTGTTCATCACGCCAAAAATGATCACCGACCGCAACGCGGTTCGCTGAGCCAACGATTTCAAGAGGGACATATGAGCTTGCGCAAGATTCTCATCTCGACTGTTTTTGCCGGTTTTCTGGCGGCGTGCGGTGGTGGCGGCGGCGGTGGCTTGGGCGGCAGCCCGGCGTTGCCCATTGCGCCGATAGCGGGCAGCGCTACCGATCCCAACGCAGCACCGGCGCCAGCAGCCACCGCGACGGTGGCGCTCGAGGTGCTCAGCGGCTCGGGTCTGTCCACCACCAGCATCTCCACGGTGGAAATTGCGCAAGTCAAGGCGACGGCCAAAGACGCAGCGGGCACGCCGGCCAAGGGCATCATCATTACCTTCAGCGAGCAGGGCGGGTCGCTCCTGACCTTTACGCCAGTCTCGAAAACCGCGGTGACGGATGACGCCGGCGTTGCCATCGTCGAAGCGCGCGCCGCTTCCAGCGCCAGCGTCGGTGCGACAACAGTCTCGGCGAGTGCCCGCATTGCCGGCACCCAGGCCACCGGAGAGAAAGTGCTGTCCATTGCCAGCGCGCCGGCGCTGCTCGGCTCGGATCCACAGGCCTTGGTCAACGCACTGAACTTTCTTGATGTGAACCCGGCCGACCGGTCGATCGTATTAGCCGGATCGGGCGGCAACGGCCGTTCGGAGTCGGCGACCCTGCGCTTTCGAGTGGTCGACAAGAACAACGCGCCGGTCAAGGGTGTCGCTGTCACTTTCACCGTGACACCGCCGGGCGATGTGGTGCTCAACGTGCCAAAAGCCACCAGCGATTCCGATGGTGTGATCCTCACCACCATCTCGTCCAAGAGCGTGGCGACTGCAGTGGTCGTCAACGCATTGGTCACCGGCAGAAACATCAGCACGCCGTCGGATCAACTCCTGGTCACCACGGGCAAGCCGATACCGGCGGGCTTTGACCTGAGTGCTGAAAAATACAATCTCAACTTTCGCAAGTCGGGTGACAAATCGACCATCACCGTTCGCATCGTCGATGCCAACGGCAATCCGGTTGCCGATGGCGTTCCGATTGTGTTCACCACCGACTATGGCGCTGTCGGCACCTCGTCACGTGGCGGTTGTGTCACCGCCAACGGCGCCTGCTCGGTCGACTACGTCGTGCAGGATCCCCGCCCGGTTGACGGCGTGCCGGCAACTATCACCGCATCAACGCGGTTGGGTGATGGAACTACCATCAGCGGGACGCTGAAGTTTTATGTGACCGACGTGAATCTGGTGGCGCTCTATGCGGGGCGCACCGGTGGTAGTCCGCTGGGAACCATCACCACATCGCAATGCGACTTGACGGTGAATGCCTTTGCCGGGACGCCAGCGGGATTGCCGCCGCCTGCGACGACGGCCGCCAAAATCACGCCGCTGTCCGATGGGTTGACGGCATCCATCGTCACCGGCTCGCCGTTTCAGGATCAACTGGCAAGCTCGCCGTCGCGCGCTCCGATCGTCCTGAAACTGGGCATGAGCGGCGTCAAGACAGCGCCTTGCATGATCGGCGGCGCCAACATGGCAACCGCTGACTACTTGGTTGAATTCACGGTGGGCGGAATCACTTCGCAACGCAGCTATTCGGTGACGTACCCGGTCAACTGAGGGGACTCACCGCCGAAGCGTTTGTGGTGAGTGGCGGGCCGCTGCCGGCGAAGATAGCCTTCGTCGGCCTGCCCGGCGCCGGCAAGTCGTCAATCGGTCGGCGATTGGCAGGGCGGCTCGGCTTGCCTTTCGGCGACCTCGACGAAGCGATCGAGGCGCGGCTGGGCTGCTCTGTTCGCGAGTACTTCGAACGCGATGGCGAGCCAGCGTTTCGCGACCTCGAGGCGCGCACCCTGGTGCAGCTGGCCGCTTCAACCGAGTTGGTTTTGGCCACCGGCGGCGGCGCTGTCCTTCGAGCGGACAATCGAACGCTGCTGCGGGACCACTTCCACGTCATTTACTTGCGCGCGTCGCCGGAAGACCTGATGCGACGGTTGCGCCACGATATCAAGCGACCTCTTCTACAGGTCGCCGACCCACTGGAGCGCCTCAGAGAGTTGCACGGTCAGCGTGATGCGCTGTACGCGAAGACGGCGCACTCGGTCGTCGGGACCGGTCGGGCATCTTTGTCGAGGATGGTTGCAACGATCATCGAAACGCTTGAGCGCGACGCTGTGCCGCCGGCGCCCGGCGGCCCCGGTCTTAGCGCCAAAGGCTGACCTTGCCGCGTGGACGCGGGCCCGGCCGGGCTGCCGGCCGCACTGCCGACGCCCTAAACTCGCGCCATGCCCAAGCTTGAAAAGTTCGATCGTGTCGACATCGCATTGGGCCCACGAAGCTACCCGATCCAGATCGGCGCAGCGCTACTTTCCAATCCGCAGCATTGGGCCAGAATTCCGCCCGCCTCGCAGGCGCTTATCGTCAGCGACAGCGTCGTCGCGCCGTTGTATGCAGACACGCTGCGCCACGCGCTGGGCGATCGCTTCGAGTCGGTGCATCTGCTCGTCCTTCCCGCCGGTGAGGCGCACAAGGACTGGATCACTCTGAACCTGATCTTCGACGCGCTGCTGGGCCATGGCTGCGATCGCAAGACCGTGCTGTTCGCCCTTGGCGGCGGCGTCGTCGGCGACATGACCGGCTTCGCTGCTGCAAGCTACATGCGCGGCGTGCCGTTCGTGCAGGTGCCGACGACCTTGCTGGCCCAAGTGGATTCATCGGTTGGCGGCAAGACGGCGATCAACCATCCGCTGGGCAAGAACATGATCGGTGCGTTCTACCAGCCTGCGTTGGTGCTGTGCGACCTGACGACATTGTCGACCCTGCCGCCGCGCGAAGTCAGCGCCGGCCTGGCCGAGGTCATCAAGTACGGCCCGATCTACGACCTCGATTTCTACGACTGGATCGAGGCGCATATCGACGCGCTGCGAGCGCAGGATGCCGGGGCCTTGGCCAAACTTCAGCAAAGCCCTGTATCGGGCGAGCGATCTGCGCCCAGCGTGTCGCCGGCGTCCTCGGCGTTGGCGGCAACCGCCCATGCAGTGAAACGCAGCTGCGAAATCAAGGCCGAGGTGGTGGCGCAGGACGAACGTGAGTCCGGTCTGCGCGCCATTCTCAACTTCGGCCACACCTTTGGCCACGCCATCGAAGCCGGCCTCGGCTATGGCGAGTGGCTGCATGGTGAGGCCGTCGGCTGCGGCATGGTGATGGCCGCGCGCCTGTCGGAGCGGCTCGGCGGGATCGATCGCGCTTTCGTGCAGCGCCTTGAGGCCCTCGTTGCCCGCGCCGGGCTGCCGACGCGCGCTCCGGCCTTGGGCGTCGAGCGCTATCTCGATCTGATGCGTCTGGACAAGAAGGCCGAGGCGGGGGAGATCCGCTTTGTCGTACTCGATCGTCCGGGCCACGCCCACATGCAGACGGCACCCGCGCAGATGGTGCGCGAGGTCATCGAAGAGAGCATGGGCGCCTGCGCCGGGTCGGCAGTTGCGGCAGTGGCTGTCGGTCGTGCGCGCGTCGATCTTGCGCCAGCAGATGCCCCTCGCACGCTACGCCAGTGATGCGGCGCGTTCGCGCGGCCGCCGCCATGCCGAGCCGCCGGCGCCGACCCGCGACGATTTCCAGCGCGATCGCGATCGCATCGTGCATTCGACGGCGTTCCGGCGCTTGGTCTACAAGACCCAGGTGTTTCTCAACCACGAGGGCGACCTGTTTCGCACGCGGCTGACGCATTCGCTCGAGGTCGCGCAGTTGGCCCGCTCGATCGCCCGCGCCTTGCAGCTCAACGAAGACCTGGTCGAGGCGATTGCGCTGGCGCACGATCTCGGTCACACCCCGTTCGGCCATGCCGGACAAGACGCGCTCGACGCCTGCATGGCCGCCGATGGCGGCTTCGAGCACAACCTGCAGAGCCTGCGTGTAGTCGATTCGCTCGAGGCGCGCTATCCGCTCTTCGACGGCCTCAATCTGTGCTTCGAAACACGTGAAGGCATCCTGAAACACTGCTCGCGTGCCAATGCCGAGCGCATCGAAGCCAACGAGCCGGGCGGCGTCGCGCGCCGCTTCATCGACCACTCGCAACCCAGTCTGGAAGCACAGCTGTGCAACCTTGCCGACGAGATCGCTTACAACGCGCACGACATCGACGACGGCGTGCGCTCGGGACTGATCCGCATCGAGCAACTGAACGATGTCGAGCTGTTCGCCCGGCACCATCGAGACGTGCTCGAAGCCCATCCGGGTCTCGCGGGCCGGCGCCTTCTTTATGAAACCATTCGCCGCATGCTGAGCGCGCAGGTCTACGATGTCATCGACGCAACGCGGGAGGTACTGGGTGCCGGGAGCTTCGCAACTGCACAGGACGTGCGCCGATCGACGACGCCGGCGGTGGTCTTCAGCCAGGCCATGCGAGCACAGTCGCTCGGACTCAAACGCTTCCTGTTCGACCACCTCTATCGCCATCCGCAGGTGCTGGCGACGACTGGCGAGGCACAGCGAGTGGTGCGCGGACTGTTTGCCGTCTACTGCGAGCGCAGCGACGAGATGCCGCCTTCGTTTGGCCAGCGCGCAGTGGGGCGGCGCGCGGTCGCCGACTACGTGGCCGGCATGACCGATCGTTTTGCCATGCGCGAGCATGAACGACTGACGGGTGAGAGATGGACGATATGAGGCTTGGGGCGCCGCCCGCAGCCCGATTGCCCGGCGCCGTATGGGCCGTGATCTTTGCCGGCGTTGCCGCGGCTTTGCATATGGGCAAGCTGTCGCCGGCCCTGCCGGTGTTGCAGCAGGCGCTGGGTGTCAGCCTGGTCCAGGCCGGATTCCTGTTGTCGCTGGTGCAAGGTGCGGGCATGACGCTCGGCCTCGCGGCAGGCTTGGCCGCAGATTCGATCGGCCTGAAGCGCAGCATGTTGATCGGCCTCGCCATCATCACGTTGGCCAGTATCGGCGGTGCGCAGGTGCAGGCCGGGCCTCATGCGGTGACTTCGTTGCTGGCGCTGCGCGCGCTTGAAGGCGTCGGCTTTCTGCTCACGGTGATGCCGGGTCCCGGCTTGCTGCGCGCGCTGGTGCCCGTCGGTCGCGACAAGCTGGTTTCGGGCTTGTGGGGCAGCTACTTTCCGCTCGGCGTGGCGCTGGCCTTGCTGGCCGGCCCGGCGTTGATCGCCGCTATGGGATGGACCGGTTGGTGGTGGGTGGCTTCGCTTGTTTCAACAGCGGCTGCGCTGAGCGTTGCGTTTGCCGTGCCGGACGACCCCAGGGGTGCTGGCGCAGGCGACAACAAGCCTTCCGCTTGGCGCGCGCGACTGATGGACACGGTGCGCACGCCCGGACTGCGTCGGGTGGCGCTGGCTTTCGCTGTCTATTCATCGCAGTGGGTTGCGGTGATCGGCTTTCTGCCGGTCATCTACACCAACGCCGGCGTCCCTGCCGGCTGGACGGCCGTCCTGACGGCGGTTGCTGCTGCCATGAACATCGCGGGAAATCTGGTCGGCGGCACGCTCCTGCAACGCGGTGTGGCCGCGCCGCGTCTTCTCGTCACCGGCTTTGCCTTGATGATGCTCGGCGGTCTCGCAGCCTTTTCGCAGTGGGGCCAGGGCGGCGATGCGCTCGCATTGCCACCGGCGCTTCGCTACGGCGCCGTCTGCCTGTTCTCGCTGGCTGGCGGCGTCGTGCCGGCGTCCTTGTTCATGCTGGTGGTGCGGCTGGCGCCGGGGCCGCAATCGGTCTCGACCGCCGTCGGCTTCATGCAGCAGACTTCGGCACTCGGGCAATTCGCCGCACCGCCGATCGTTGGCTGGGTGGCGCACGCTGCAGGCGGCTGGCAACTGACGTGGGTTCTGACGGGCGCCTGCTCGCTCTGTGGTATCTGGTTGGCAACGCGATTGGGTCGCGCCGAGGCGCTGACATTGCGCCGCGGCGCGGCGTGATGGCGTGCCACACCGCTACGTCGCATGAAGTCATGACTGACGCCGCGCTCTCCTTTGTAGCCATCGTCGAGGCGGCAGCAGCCCGCGCCAACACCGTGCGCTGGCTGGAGCGGGCCGTGATCGGCCTCAATCTTTGTCCGTTCGCCAAGGCGCCGCATGTCAAGCGGCAGATTCATTGCGCGGTCTTCCCGGAGGTCGACGACGCGGGGCTGATGGACGCACTGTTGGCCGAGGCCGCTGACCTGATGGCGCTGGCGCCCTCGCAGCGCGAGACAACCTTGTTGCTGGTACCCAATACGCTGTGCGACTTTCTCATGTTCAACGACTTCACGCGCCGTGCCGAGCGGCAGCTGGCGCGTGCCGGGCATGACGGTGTGCTGCAGCTCGCGAGCTTTCACCCAGGCTTCGAGTTCGCCGGCAGCGCGCCGGGCGACATTACCAACGTGACGAATCGCTCGCCGCATCCGACACTGCATTTGCTGCGTGAAGCCAGCATCAGCCGGGCCGTCGCCGCTTTTCCCGATGCCGACGCCATCGGTGTGCGCAATATGGCCACGCTCGAGGCGCTTGGCGCTGCCGGCTGGGCGGCGCTGCAGGTCGGCGCCGGGGAGGGCCTGGAATGAAACCGGTTGCTGCCGGCCCCACGGCGTCCAAATCACCAAAGAGCACGAGATCCGGCAACGGCGGCATGGCCGAAGCTGCGGCGCTGGAACTCATGCGTCCGGGCCAATCTGTCGAGCTGCTCAAGGAGCTGCACATCCTGACCGGCGAAGGCCGTCTCAACCAGGACTCACGGCGCAAGCTCAAGCAGGTACTGCACCTGTTCCAGTTCATCGAGGCGATGCTGCTCGCACTGCCGGACGGCGGCGCCAAAGCCACGTTGGCCGATCATGGCGCCGGCAAGTCCTATCTCGGATTCATCGTCTACGACCTGTTCTTCAAGGCACACCCGGACGGCCAGGTGTGGGGTATCGAGCGGCGCAATGAGCTGGTCGAACAGTCGCGTGCATTGGCAGCGCGGCTTCGCTTCGATGGCATGTCGTTTGTCAACTTGACCGCGGCCGAAGCGGCGACCGCGCCCGAGCTGCCGGCTCACGTCGACATCGTCACCGCCTTGCACGCCTGCGACACGGCGACCGACGATGCCATCGCCTTTGCTCTGGCCAAAAAGGCGCGGGGCATGGTCCTGGTACCGTGCTGCCAGGCGGAAGTCGCGGCTTGCCTGCGCCAGGACAAGGCGCTGGCGTTGGCACGAACGCCATTGGCCGAGCTGTGGCGCCATCCGCTGCACACGCGGGAGATGGGCAGTCAACTGACCAACGTGCTGCGCTGCCTGTACCTGGAATCGCAAGGCTACGACGTCACAGTGACGGAACTCGTCGGTTGGGAGCACAGCCTGAAAAATGAATTGATCATCGCCCGCCATACCGGTCGGCGCAAAGCCAGCGCAGCGCAACGATTGGAACAGTTGCTCGATCAGTTCGGCTTGACGGCCCTGCGAGACAGCCGCTTTCGCGAAGTCTGAGGGTGCGCGTCACCTTTTGGCGTGACCCAGCAATCGTCGTCAGAGCAGCCGCACCCGCCATGGCCCGTCAGCCCCGCCTTACGCTTGCCGGATACCCGCATCACGTCATCCAGCGTGGCAACAATCGCCAACCGATCTTTCTGGACCGTCTCGACTTCGAGAAACTGCGGGCGCTGATTGCCGGAGAAGCCGAACGTTTTGACGTGACGCTGCATGCCTATGTGCTCATGGACAACCACTTTCATTTGCTGGCAACGCCTGCAACGGACGATGCGCTACCGCGGTGGATGCAGGCGGTCGGGCGCAGCTATGTGCGTTACTTCAACGATCGACACGCTCGCACCGGCAGCCTGTGGGAAGGGCGCTATCGCTCCAGTTTGATCCAGACCGAACGTTATTTGCTGGCCTGCATGGTCTATCTCGATCTCAACCCGGTGCGCGCCGGCATGGTCGCTGCGCCGCGCGACTATCCCTGGTCCAGTCATGGCCACTATCTCGGGCTGCGCAGCGAGCGAATGCTGACACCGCCGGCCGTGTACTGGGAACTCGGCAACACGCCGTTTGCCAGGGAGGCGGCCTATGCCGAACTCGTGCAAGCGGGGGTCGACCGGGATCTGCAGCTGCGCCTGACCGACGCGGCCCTGTACGGTTGGGCCATGGGCGACTCTGAATTTGCGCAGTTGGTGCAGCAGCGGACGGGCCGCGCGGCGGTAAAAGGTCGCCCCGGTCGGCCGCCAAAAGGCTCGTCGCCCGGGGCTTAAATCTGTCCCCATTTAAATTACTGACACGTTCAAACCTTGAAAATATGAATCTGACCCCGTTTAAAGGGTTTGGAATTGTTCGTGTGTTGCTTTATGCTGCAGCCCGCTTTTCGAGCTTCAGGAATGCCTAATGACCACGTCCGACGAAATTGACCATCTGCAGATGCACGGGTTGTACGCGCCGGACTACGAGCACGACGCCTGCGGGCTGGGGTTCGTCGCGCACATCAAGGGGGAGAAGCGCCACGACATCATCACCCAGGCGTTGAAGATCCTGGAGAACATCGACCATCGCGGCGCCGTCGGTGCCGACAAGCTGATGGGCGATGGCGCCGGCATCCTGATCCAGTTGCCCGATGCGCTGTATCGCGAGGAGATGAGCAAGCAGGGTGTGTCTTTGCCGCCAGCCGGCGAATATGGCGTCGGCATGATTTTCCTGCCCAAGGAACACGCCTCGCGGATGGCCTGCGAGCAGGAGATGGAGCGCGCCATCAAGGCCGAGGGCCAGGTGTTGCTCGGCTGGCGCGATGTGCCGGTCGATCGCGACATGCCGATGTCGCCGGCAGTGAAGAAGACCGAACCGGTGCTGCGCCAGGTGTTCATCGGCCGCGGCACCGACGTCATCGTGCAGGACGCGCTCGAGCGCAAGCTCTACGTCATCAGGAAGACGGCCAGCGCCAACATCCAGAACCTGGCGCTCAAGCACAGCAAGGAATATTACGTTCCGAGCATGTCCAGCCGCACGGTGGTCTACAAGGGCCTCTTGTTGGCCGATCAGGTCGGCCGTTACTACCTCGACCTGGCCGACGAACGTTGTGTCTCGGCGCTGGGTCTGGTGCATCAGCGTTTCTCGACCAACACCTTTCCCAAGTGGCCGCTGGCGCATCCCTATCGCTACGTCGCGCACAACGGCGAGATCAATACTGTCCGTGGCAACTACAACTGGATGGTGGCGCGCGAAGGCGTGATGCGCTCGCCGGTGCTGGCCGCCGACCTGCAAAAGCTCTACCCGATCAGCTTTCCCGGCCAGTCCGACACCGCCACCTTCGACAACTGCCTCGAACTCATGACCATGGCCGGCTACCCGATCAGCCAAGCCATGATGATGATGATCCCCGAGCCCTGGGAGCAGCACCCAGGCATGGAACCGCGCCGTCGCGCCTTCTACGAATACCACGCGGCGATGATGGAGCCCTGGGACGGCCCGGCCTCCATCGTCTTCACCGATGGTCGCCAGATCGGCGCGACGCTCGACCGCAACGGCTTGCGGCCGTCGCGCTATTGCGTCACCGACGACGACCTGGTGGTCATGGCATCGGAGTCCGGCGTGTTGCCGATTCCCGAGCACAAGATCGTGCGCAAATGGCGACTCCAGCCGGGCAAGATGTTCCTCATCGATTTGGAGCAGGGGCGCCTCATCGACGACGACGAACTCAAGGCCAACGTCGTCAACACCAAGCCCTACAAGCAGTGGATCGAGAACCTGCGCATCAAGCTGGACGACGTGCCGGCCCTGGAAACGGGGTCGCTGGCCAGCAGCGTGTCGCTGCTCGACCGTCAGCAGGCTTTCGGCTACACGCAGGAAGACCTGAAGTTTCTGCTGGCGCCGATGGCAACGAATGGCGAGGAAGGCATCGGCTCGATGGGCAACGACTCACCGCTGGCGGTGTTGTCTAACAAGAACAAGTCGCTT
This sequence comes from Variovorax sp., assembly GCA_039925525.1. Taxonomy (GTDB): domain Bacteria; phylum Pseudomonadota; class Gammaproteobacteria; order Burkholderiales; family Burkholderiaceae_C; genus Variovorax. Next base: position 2,185 of record JBDSYU010000050.1, on the reverse strand, counting down.
TACAACTACTTTCGCCAGATGTTCGCGCAGGTGACGAACCCGCCGATCGATCCGATCCGCGAAGCCATCGTCATGTCGCTGGTCTCCTTCATCGGCCCCAAGCCGAACCTGCTCGACATCAACCAGGTCAATCCGCCGATGCGCCTCGAGGTGGCGCAACCGGTGCTCGACTTTGCCGACATGGCCAAGCTGCGCGACATCGAAGAGCACACCAAGGGCAAGTTCAAGAGCAGCGAGCTGGATATCACCTACCCGATCGACTGGGGCCGCGAAGGCATCGAGGCCAAGCTGGCTTCGCTGTGCGCCGAGGCGGTGGATGCCATCAAGAGCGGCGCCAACATTCTGATCGTCAGCGACCGCGGCCAGAGCGGTACCCGGGTCGCCATACCGGCGCTGTTGGCCTCCAGCGCCATCCACCAGCATCTGATTCGAGAGGGCCTGCGCACAACCGCCGGCCTTGTTGTGGAGACCGGCAGTGCGCGCGAGGTGCATCACTTCGGCGTGCTCGCTGGCTACGGCGCCGAGGCGGTGCATCCGTACCTGGCGCTCGAGACGCTCAACGAAATGCACAAGGGCTTGTTCGGCGATCTGTCGCCCGAAAAAGCCGTCGCCAACTACATCAAGGCGATCGGCAAGGGCTTGTCCAAGATCATGTCGAAGATGGGCGTCAGCACCTACATGAGTTACTGCGGTGCGCAGCTGTTCGAAGCAGTGGGCCTGAACACCGACACCGTCAACAAGTATTTCACCGGCACCGCCAGCCGCATCGAAGGGATCGGCGTGTTCGAGGTTGCCGAGGAAGCGCTGCGCACGCATGGCGCGGCATTCGGTGACGACCCGGTGCTGGCGACCATGCTCGACGCCGGCGGCGAATATGCCTGGCGCACGCGCGGCGAAGAACACATGTGGACGCCGGACGCCATTGCCAAGCTGCAGCATGCGACGCGCGCCAACAACTGGAGCACTTACAAGGAGTACGCGCAGGTCATCAACGACCAGGGACGCCGACACATGACGTTGCGCGGCTTGTTCGAGTTCCGCATCGACCCGAGCAAGGCGATCCCGGTCGACGAGGTCGAGCCCGCGTCCGAGATCGTCAAGCGCTTTGCCACCGGTGCCATGTCGCTCGGCTCGATCTCGACCGAGGCGCACGCCACGCTGGCCGTTGCCATGAACCGCATCGGCGGCAAGAGCAACACCGGCGAGGGTGGCGAAGATCCCGCGCGCTACCGCAATGAACTGAAGGGCATCCCGATCAAGCAGGGCGACACGCTCAAAAGCGTGATCGGGGAGGCCAACGTCGAGGTCGATCTGCCGCTCAAGGACGGCGACTCGTTGCGCTCGCGCATCAAGCAGGTGGCATCAGGGCGCTTCGGTGTCACCGCCGAATACCTGGCGTCGGCCGACCAGATCCAGATCAAGATGGCGCAGGGCGCGAAGCCGGGCGAAGGCGGCCAGTTGCCGGGCGGCAAGGTGTCGGATTACATCGGCGCTCTGCGCTATTCGGTGCCGGGCGTCGGCCTCATTTCGCCGCCGCCGCACCACGACATCTACTCCATCGAAGACTTGGCGCAACTGATCCACGACCTGAAGAATGCGGCGCCGCACGCCAGCATCAGCACCAAGCTGGTGAGCGAAGTCGGGGTTGGCACGGTGGCCGCGGGTGTCACCAAGTGCAAGAGCGATCACATCGTCATCGCCGGGCACGATGGCGGTACCGGTGCCTCGCCGTGGTCGTCGATCAAGCATGCCGGGGGTCCGTGGGAAATCGGTCTCGCCGAAACGCAGCAGACGCTGGTGCTCAACCGCTTGCGCGGCCGCGTGCGGGTGCAGGCCGACGGGCAGATGAAGACCGGTCGCGACGTGGCCATCGGGGCGTTGCTCGGCGCCGACGAGTTCGGCTTCGCCACCGCGCCACTGATCGTCGAAGGCTGCATCATGATGCGCAAGTGCCATCTCAACACCTGCCCGGTCGGCGTGGCGACGCAGAACCCGGTGCTGCGCAAGAAATTTGCGGGCAAGCCCGAGCATGTCGTCAACTTCTTCTTCTTCATCGCCGAAGAGGTGCGCCAGATCATGGCGCAACTGGGCCTTCGCAGCTTCGACGAGATGATCGGTCGTGCCGACTTGCTTGACACCAAGAAAGGCATCGACCACTGGAAGGCCAGCGGCCTCGATTTCAGCC
>JBDSYU010000049.1:0-12476 GCA_039925525.1 Variovorax sp. | reverse complement strand
ACCATGGCGGCAATGCCGGGCAGGGCGTAGAAGGCGCGCAGGATCGGCGCGGCGTTGCGCAGGTCGTCGATGGTCTCGAACAACGGCACGACGATGAGATCGTTTCGAGCGTCGCGATCGAGCGTGCCATGCAGCAGTCCGACTTCCTTTTGCAGCAGCAGCGCCTCGAGCAGGTCACTCACCGTTTCAGTGTGGCTGATGATGTAGTGGCGGATGGCGTTGCCGCCGTAGCGCTCGCGCGCCACACGGGCCGCTTCGAAGATGGCGATCTCGTCCTTTGCAAACGGTGAATACTCGGCATCTGGAACGCGCAGGGTGCGCGCGTCCTCGAGCAGGTGCAGCAACAGGGTTTGCCGCGCTGGCTCGTCCAGCGACGCGTAATCGTCTTCGATGCGCGCCTGCGCCAACAGCTCGCCCACCACCTGCTCGTGCTTGTCAGAGCTTTGGCGCAGATCGATGGTCGCCAGATGAAAACCGAAAACTTCGACCGCGCGCGCGAGCGGTCCGATGCGCTGCCCGACCAGTGCCGAGCCATGGTGCTCGGCGAGCGACATCTCGACCGCACGCAGATCTTCCAACAACTCTTCGCTGCTGGCGTAGGGGTCTTGCGGCGACAGCGCGTGGCGCGCCGCAGCGCCGCCCGTCAGCTTGTGTAGCGTCGCCGCAAGGCGGGCGTAGACGCCGGTCAAGGCGCGGCGGTACGGTTCGTCTTCGCGATGAACGCTGCTGTCGTGCGAGCGCTCGGCCAGCGCCTGCAAGTCGCCCGACACATCCACCAGCGTGGCCGACAGCGACAGCTCACCGCCTAGGAAATGGATCTCCGTGAGGTAGTGGCGCAGCGCCACCTCGCATTGGCGGCGTAGTGCGTATTCCAGCGTCTCGGCCTTGACGTTGGGATTGCCGTCGCGGTCGCCGCCGATCCATTGCCCCATACGCAGGAACGGCGCGACCGGGAGCGTGCCGGTGGTGCCGGCGGCATCAACGAGCGCCTTCTCGAGATCGGCATAGATGCGCGGGATTTCGCGCAGGAAGGTCGATTCGTAATAACTGAGCGCGTTCTCGACTTCGTCCAGGACAGTGAGCGTGGAAAAGCGCACGAGCCGGGTCTGCCACAGCTGCGTGACGCGGCCACGAATCTGCACTTCGTTGTCAGCGAATTCGATCGGCGCCAGCGCGTCCTTGGCACCGCGGCCCTGGAGGGCATGTTGCTTGATGTCATCGCGCGCCACCAGCAGTTGAGCGATGCCGCGCTCCGCGTCCAGGATGCTCTTCCTCTGCACTTCGGTCGGATGAGCGGTGAGCACCGGCGAGACGTAGCTTGTGGCCAGGGTCTTGACCACCTCGGCATCGTCGATGCCGGCTTCGCGCAGCCGCGCCAGAGCACGCGAGAGGCTGCCTTCAATGGCGTCACCGGCGCGCTCGGCAATGTTGCGGCGGCGAATCTGGTGCCGATCTTCGGCCAGGTTCGCCAGATGGCTGAAATAGGTGAAGGCGCGAATGACGCCCACGGTCTGTGCCGCCGACAAGCCTTTGAGCAACTGCTTGAGCGATCGATCGGCACTGCGGTCGGCATCGCGCCGGAAGGCGACGGAAAGCAGCCGCACCCGCTCGACCAGATCGAAGGTCGCTTCACCCTCCTGCTCGCGAATGACATCGCCCAGAATGCGGCCGAGCAGCCGTACGTCGTCGACGAGGGCCTCGTCTTCGTTGGCGAGCGTCAAGGCGGAGGGGCTGTTTTTATTGCGTGGGTTCGGATGGCTCATGGGCAAGTGAACAGAATCGGGCGCGCAACGGCGGCGCCAGCCTCGGCTATGGACAATGCTGTTCGTTTAAAGCCGTTCGCCCAAGCTCTGCCTGATCGGTTTTGAGCGTATCTGAACAGCATTGCGGCTGAGAGCAACTTCAAATAGCAATTGTCATGCCGCCATCGATGACCATGACCTGACCGGTCATGAACGCCGAAGCTTCGCTTGCCAGGAACACCGCGGCGCCCGCCACATCATCCGGGCAGCCCCAACGTTTCATCGGCGTGCGGTTACGGATCCACTCGTAGCGCGCCGGGTCGGCGCGAAAGCCGGTGTTGATATCGGTGGCCATGTAGCCGGGCGCGATGGCGTTGACGGTGACGCCGCTCGCCGCAAGCTCGACGGCCATGCCGCGCGTCAGACCTTCGAGGCCGGCCTTGGCCGTGATGTAAGCCGTATTGGTGCCGCGGCTGATGTGCGCGTTGACTGAAGAGATCATGACGATGCGGCCCCAGCCGCGTGCCACCATGCCTTTCGCTGCACGCTGCGACAGGCGAAAGCAGGCGTCGAGCGCCACGTCCAGCGAGGCGCGCCAGTCGTCATGCCTGATGTCGAAAAAATCGCGCGGCACGCCGAAGGCGGCGTTGTTGACGAGGATGTCGAGCCGGCCGAACTGCTGCACGACGGCGTCGATCGCCGCATCGCTCGCGGCGATGTCGCAGACGTCGAATTGCAGAGCGAACGCCTGACGGCCGAGCGCTTCGATTTCGGCGCAGCGTTCTGCCAACGTCGCCGCGTTGCGGCCGCTGAGCACCACCGTCGCGCCGGCTTGCGCCAGGCCGCGGGCCATGGCGAAGCCCAAGCCGCGCGAGGCGCCGGTGACCAGGGCGACGCGTCCTTCGAGCGAGAAGAGGCTGGCCACGCAGGTCTCTTCAGGTGTCGAAGAAGTCGCGCAGCGCCTTTGGGTCGGCGGTGTAGCGCGCCACCTTCTCCAGGTCGGGTTCGACGCCGAGGCCCGGTCGATCGGGGATCTGCAGGAACCCTTCGGCATCGAGTGAGAAGGGCGCGGCCAGGATGCCATCGACATAGGCGCTGCCGCCGATGAACTCGACCAGATCGGTGTCGGGCATGGCGCTGGCCAATTGCAGATCGGCGGCGACGCCGAGCGCCGTGTTCCAGCCGTGCCCGACATACTTGATGCCGAAATCGTGCGCCATCCAGGCGATGCGGCGCTGCTCGCTGATGCCGCCGACCTTGGTCACGTCGGGCTGCACGATGTCGAAGGCGCCGCGCACCAGCCAGGGCAGGAAGCTCTGACGCCGTGTCAGCACTTCGCCGCCGGCGATCGGAACCGGACTGGCGCGGCGCAGTTCACAGAAATCGTCGATGGCGTCGGGCTTCAGCGCTTCTTCGAACCAGCCGACCTCGTGCAGGGCGAGCATGTCGGCGGTACGCAGCGCCCACTTGAGGCCATGCGGCCAGTGCGCGTCACTGGCTCCGGCATCAACGAACAGTCGCGCCTCAGGACCGACGGCGCGCCGCGCCGCAGCGACGATTTCGGCGTCGAGCCGATGGCTCATGGCCCGGCCGAACGGACCCCAGCCGATCTTGAAAGCCTTGAAGCCTTGCGCGCGATAGGGCGCGATGATCGATTCCATGCGCTCGGGTTGATCCATCAAGAGCGAGCAATACGGTTGCACGCGTTCGCGATAACGCCCGCCCAGCAGGCGTCCGACCGGCAGGCCGCAGGCTTTGCCCAGGATGTCCCACAAGGCGATGTCGATGCCGCTGATGGCATGCGTCAGGCTGCCGCCGCGGCCCATCCAGAAGGTGTTCTGGTGCAGCTTCTCGGTGACGCGTTCCGGCTCCAGCGCGTTCTCGCCAACGAAAAGCGGCTCGAGCACGGCCAGCGCCGCGGCGACCAGCCGGCCATCGGTGAAGATGCTGCCGTAGCCGGTGATGCCGGCATCCGTATGCACGGCCACCAGTGCATGGATCGAGTCAGCCGGCTTGATTTCGGCCGACCATCCCCCTTTGGGACTTTCGCCGACGAGCGCGATGCTGGTGATCGCGCGAATGCGCACGGGTGGCAAAGCCGATGTCGGCGGGCGTGACCCCGGCGTAGCAGACGAAGAGGCGACGGGCGACTTGGCCCGGACTGCGCGGATTGCCTTTGCCACGACTGCGCGACCTGCTTCAGGCGTCCGCGCGGCGCACTGCATCGGCCGTTGCCAATGCTCGCGACGCTTGGCGCCGGCGTTCGGAGATGATCTTCTTCAGATCGACCTTGTGGATCTCGACATCGATGTGGTTTTGCAGCGCCCGCGCGATATCGCCGACATCGCCGGCGCGGAACTCGTCTATCAGGGCCCAATGCTCGAGCACGATGGCGTCCATGGGTTTGCCGAGCGCCGACAGGCCGAAGATGATCGTCATCTGCCGCGCCAGCATCTCCCACATGCCGCACAACACGGCGTTGTCGGACAGCTCGCACAGGTTGCGGTGAAAGCTGGTATCTGCGTTGGCGAAGCCGAAAACGTCGTTGCGCTCGGCCATGGTTTGCATCTGCGTGACGATGGCGCTGAGTTCGCTCAGCGCCGCACTGTCGTTGCGTCCGCGCCGCACGGCGCCGACTGCCGCCGTGGTCTCCAGCGCCACGCGAACCTCGATCAGTTGATCGATACGTTCGGCCGAGACCGGCGTCAGACGGATACCCTTGTAGGGTTCGTTGACGACGATGCCCTGGCTTTCGAGCGCGCGCAACGCTTCGCGCACCGGAACTCGGCTGACGCCCAGTTGCGCGGCCAGGTCGGCCTCGACGATCCGATCGCCCGGGAGGATGAAGCCCTGTGCGGCGCCTGCGATCAGTGCGTCTATCACTTGTGATACCAGGGTGCGAGGCTGCAACTTGAGAAATGTCACTGGCGGCGCTGACGGCGGCCTGAAAGAAGGCGGCGAAGGATAGCGGCGCGCGCGGACGTTGGCTGCGGCTTTGGGGACGCTGCCTGCGGCGTTGGGTGTCTGGGCTTGCGCTGGCGATCGCTGACGGGTTGGTTTTATTGCTACGGCAGCGGGCATCGTCAAATTGTATACATTTAGTATGCTAACGTGAGAGCGCCGCATCTTCCCTTTGCAGCGACCGCGTTCATCCCATTGCCTGTCGGAACCACCTTGCCAAAGTCAACGCCGATCCATTCATCAGAGAACGTCCCGGCGCCGCCGAGCCCAGCGGAGAACGCCCCGGCGGCGCCGAGCCGGGTGCGCTGCGACATTGATTTCGACCGCCCGGGCCGCCAGGCCGGCTACCTGCGGGCACCGCAGTCGCGCAATACCTCGGGCTGGGGCGTTGTCGAAATCCCCATTTACGTCATCAAGAACGGCGAGGGCCCGACGCTTTTGCTGACCGGTGGCGTACACGGCGACGAGTACGAGGGCCAGATCGCCATCTCGCGGCTGGCGCATACCTTGAAGCCTGAGCAACTGCAGGGACGTCTGATCCTGATGCCCGCTGTGAACGTTCCGGCAGCGCTCAACGGCACCCGCCTGTCGCCAATCGACGGGCGCGACCTCAACCGCTGTTTCCCGGGCAATCCGGGCGGCACCTTCTCCGAAATGCTGGCGCACTTCATCGATACGCGGGTACTGCCGCATGTCGACGCGTCGATCGACCTGCATACCGCCGGTCATTCGGCCGAGTGCACGCCCAGCACCAACATGCACTACGTGCCCGATGCGCAACTGCGTCAGAAAACGATGGCTGCAGCCGCGGCGTTCGGCGCGCCTTACAACGTCGTCTTCTGGGGTGTCGACGAAGGCGCGACACTGACTTCGGCCGTGGAGCGGCGGAAAATTCTTTCCATCGGCACCGAAATCGGCGGTTGGGGCCGGGTCAGCGTCGAAGGCGTGCGCCTGGGTGAGCGCGGCGTGCGCAATATGCTCAAACACCTCGGCATGTTGGCTGGCCAACCAGACACAGCGCAAAAAGATGGCGCCAAGGGCACGCGGCACATGATGGTGCGCGATGCGGCGTGCTACGGTTTCGCACCGGCGGGCGGCGTCTTCGAGCCTCGCCATATCTGCGGCGATGCGGTCGAGGCCGGTGACAGCGCTGGCTTCCTGCACTTTGTCGAGGATGTCGACCGAGCACCGCTGGAAGTGAAGTACGGTGCCAATGGCGTGCTGTGGATGGCCGCCGGTCCGGGCCGCGTGCAGCGCGGCGATTGTGTCGCGGTGGTGATGCAGGATTACGCCGAGCCAGACAAATGAGGTGTGCGAGGCCCCACACTGCACACGAAGTTGACAAGCCGAGTTGACCCGAAGAAGCTTCCCGCGTTGCGGGCATAACCCAAGGAGAACGTGTTCATGAAACTGAAATTGCTCAATGTGGTCGCGGCGGCGCTGGTGCTTGCCGCAGCAGCCGTGCAGCCGGCATCGGCGCAAAAGAAGGGCGGTGACGTCGTCATCGCCATGACTCAGGCGCCGCCATCGCTGGACCCGCATGCCACCTCGGCGCAAGTGGCGCGCAACGTCAACTTGCACATGTTCGAAACGCTGTACGCCCGCGACGAGAACGCGCGTCCGGTGCCCGACCTGGCCAAGTCGGTGGCCGTCTCGCCGGACGGCCTGAGCTATGTCTTCGCCTTGCGGGACGACGTCAAGTTCCACAACGGCAAAGACATGCTGCCCGCCGACGTTGTGGCATCGCTCGAACGCTACAAGAAAGGTGGCGCTTCGGCTTCGTTGATCGCCGCCATCGACAGCGTGACGGCAACCGGTCCGCACGAAGTGACGGTCAAGCTCAAGTCGATTCAATCGACTTTCCTGGGCAACCTGTCGAGCCCCCGCGCGCCGATCGCCATCATGCCGGCCGAAGAAGCCGTCAAGGAGATGGGCAAGGCGTCGCCGATCGGTACCGGCCCGTACAAGTTCGTCGAGTACAAGCCCGACAGCCACGTCAAGCTGGCACGTTTCGACGAGTACAAGCCGAACCCGGCCTACAAAGAGCGCGATGGATTTGCCGGTCACAAGATCGCCTACATCGACACCATCACCTTCCGTTTCATGCCGGAGGCAGGCGCGCGCGACGCCGCGTTGGAAACCGGCCAGGTGCAACTCAACGAGACGGCCGATGGGCCGACTGCCAAACGGCTCCAGGGCAACCCGGCGTTCCAGGTGATCAAGGTGCTGCCGTTCGCCGTGCAGGTGCTCAAGTTCAACAATGCGACCGGGCCCGGTGCCGACGTCAACTTTCGCCGCGCCATCGCCAAGGCGATCAATGCCGAAGAGATCATGGGCGTGGCATTTCCGGACATCTACAAGATGGACCAGGATTGGGTCTACGCCGGCTCCGAGTACCACACAGGTCGTCCATTGATGAAGCAAGACCTGGCAGCCGCCAAGGCCGACCTGGCGAAGTCGCCGTACAAGGGTGAGAAGTTGACTTTCATCGTCGACAGCATTCGCCCGAACGTCGATGCGGCGACGGTGTTCCAGCAGCAGGTGTCGCAGATCGGTGTCAACGTCGACCTGAAGGTTGCCGACTGGCCGACCATCTCCGGCATCGGCTTGAAGAGCGATACCGGCTGGGATTTCTGGACGCATGGCTTCGGCATCGAGCCCTATGAAGGCCCAGCATCGGCGATGTCGCACTGGGTCAAGGGGCAGGGTCAGCGCAAGGACGACCCGATGATCGACGATCTATTTGCCAAGCTCAATGGTGAGATGAATGTCGACGCGCAAAAGAAGCTGTTCGTGCAGTTCGAAGACCACATGGCAGATCAGGCCATCGCCTTGCCGTTGGGCGACTACGGTGTGTTCCAGATCGCCACCTCGAAGCTGAAAAACTTCAAAGCCTACCGCATCCCTCGCATGTGGGGCGTGTGGCTCGAATGAGAGAGGGCTGTTGAGATTCGGATGAAGCGGCTCTCATGGGTCGTTTCATTCTCCGGCGTCTGCTGGCGGCGATCCCGGTCCTGTTCCTGGTTTCGCTGATCACCTTTGCGTTGTTGTGGCTGGTGCCGGGCGATCCAGCCTCGATTTTTCTCGATGCCAGTGCCACGCAGGAAGCACTCGATCGGGTGCGCCACCAGCTCGGCCTGGACCAACCGTTCCTGCTGCGCATGGGCGATTGGTATCTGCGTCTTTTTCGCGGAGACCTTGGCACCTCACTGCTGCTCAACCGCAGCGTCACGGCAGCCATTCTCGACCGGCTGCCGATCACCTTGTCGCTCACGGCTTTGTCGTTCACGCTGGCGGTGCTGCTCGGTGTTGCTGCCGGCGTGATCGCCGCGGTGCGTCACGGACGCTTGGCCGACCAGGGGATGATGACGTTGGCGCTGATCGGCCTGTCGCTTCCGGAATTCTGGCTTGGTCTGGTGCTGATCTGGCTCATCGCCGTGCTGCTGCCGATCTTCCCGGCCGGCGGCTATGTCCCCTTCACCGACAACCCGTTGCAATGGGCCTATTACATCGCGCTGCCGGCGTTCACTTTGGCGGCGGTACAGATGGGTTTCGTCGCGCGGATGACGCGCTCGAGCATGCTCGAAGTGATGGGCCAGGATTTCGTGCGCACGGCGCGCGCCAAAGGCCTGCCTGAACCCTATATCGTGGTGCGTCATGGCCTGGCCAATGCCATGGTGCCGATCGTCACCGTCATGGGCATCATGGTGGGCGGTCTGCTTGGTGGCGCCGTGGTCACCGAGCAGGTGTTTTCCATTCCCGGGCTGGGGCGCCTGGTCATCGGCGCGGTATTGTCGCGCGACTTTCCCGTGATTCAGGGCGGCTTGCTGTTCTTGGCGGTGATCTATCTGTTGGTCAACATCGCTGTCGATCTGTTGTATGCGGTGATCGATCCGCGCGTGCGCCTCAATGGCTGACAGGGCCGGCCGATGAGCGCGGTCACGCTGCCGTGGGCGGCATTTGCGCCTCGCGCGTCGTTTGTCGGCCGGCTGCTGGCCAACCGCTCATTCGTCGTCGGCCTGGCGCTGGTCGGCTTGGTGCTGGCGATGGCCTTGCTGGCCGACGTGATCGCACCGTTCAATCCGCTAAAAGGTGATTTCAAGGCGCGCATGGTGGCACCGAGCGCCGTGCATTGGGCCGGCACAGACCAGTTCGGCCGTGACATCCTGTCGCGGGTGCTGCACGGGGCGCGCATCTCGCTGGAGATCGGCCTGGCTGTAGCCGCGATCACCGGCATCGCCGGCGTCTGCATCGGTGCCGTGGCCGGCTACTTCCGGCGCAGCGACGGGCCCATCATGCGTCTGATGGATGCGTTCATGGCCTTTCCGCCGATCATCCTGGCCATTGCCATCAGCTCAGTGCTTGGCGCCTCGGTGACCAACGTGGTGATTGCCCTGGCCATCACCGCGACGCCGCACACCGCGCGCATCGTGCGTGCCTCGGTGATGGTGGTGCGCGAGATGGAGTACGTCGAAGCGGCGCGAGCGCTCGGCGCCAGCCACGCCCGCATCCTGCTGCGCCATGTGCTGGCCAATGCGCTGGCGCCGCTGGTGGTGCGCGTCACCTATGTGTTCGCGGTGGCGATCCTGTACGAAGCCGTGCTGTCTTACATCGGCGTCGGGCCGCCGCCGCCGGCGCCGACCTTCGGCGCCATCATTGCCAACGGACGCGACTTCATCATCGCCGCGCCGTGGATCACCATCGCTCCTGGCCTGGCGATCCTGGTCAGCGTGCTTGGCCTCAACATGCTGGGCGACGGCCTGCGCGATGTGCTCGATCCACGCATGGCCAGAGGCGTTGCATGAGCGAGGCCGGCCCGTTTCCGAGCGCTCATACCCAGGCGCGCAGCGCAGAGGGTCTTTCAGTGCGCCTGGCCGAACAGCCGCTGCTGCAGGTCGAGCAGTTGACAACGCGTCTGGGTCGTGGTGGCCCGGAGATCCTCTCGGCGATCGACTTGCAACTGGCAGCTGGCGAAGTGCTGGGGGTGGTCGGCGAATCCGGCTCCGGCAAGAGCATGCTGGCGCTGTCGATCATGGGCTTGCTGCCACCGGCCATCTCCGCCAGCGGTGGGGTCGTCCGGTTTCAAGGCGAGGATATCTTGCGTTTGCCGGCGGCGCAAATGCAGCGCTTGCGCGGCAAGGATCTGGCGATGATCTTTCAGGAGCCGATGACCTCGCTCAACCCGGTCATGCGCGTCGGTCAACAGTTGGCCGAGGTCTTGCGATGGCACCTGGGGCTTAAGGGCGACGCCGCGCGGCGTGAAGGTATCGCCTTGCTGCAGCGCGTCGAGATGCCCGACGCGCCGCGGCAGATCGATGCCTATCCGCATGAGTTGTCCGGCGGCATGCGACAGCGCGTGATGATCGCCATGGCGCTGGCGGGCCGCCCGAAACTTCTGATCGCCGACGAGCCGACGACGGCGCTCGACGTGACGATCCAGGCGCAGATCCTCGACCTCATCCGCAACATCCAGCAGGACACCGGCATGGCCGTGCTGCTCATCACGCACGACCTCGGTGTCATCGCCGAAATGAGCGACCGCGTGGCTGTCATGTATGCCGGGCGAATCGTCGAGTCGGCATCGGCGCTGGAGTTGTTCGACCGGCCGGCGCACCCCTACACCCGCGGGCTGCTGGCATCGAGGCCGAAGATCGCTTCCGGGTCGGCGTGGCTCAGCACCATCGAAGGCACTGTGCCGGCCGTTGGCCAGTTGCCTGCGGGCTGCAGCTTCGCACCGCGTTGTCCCATGGCGCATGCTGCTTGCGCTGTGCGGCCGCCGCTGGCCCAAGTCGCGCCAGCGCACCGAGTCGCGTGCGTGCTGCCCTTCGAAGCCATGCCGGCCGCGGCGCCGATGGCAGCCGAGGCGGCGGCCGCATGAACGCGGTCAGCGCGCCTACAGCGGCTGCGCCAAAGCGGACGGCCAGCGACGCTGCATCGCCGGCCGCCGTGCCGCTGATCGAAGCGCGCGGCCTCAAAAAATACTTCGAGCGACCACGACGTTTTCTGGTCAAGGCGGCGGCGCCCCTGCGCGCCGTCGATGACGTCGACCTGCACATCGCGGCAGGCGAAACGCTCGGTCTGGTCGGCGAATCGGGTTGTGGCAAATCGACCACCGGCCGCCTGCTGCTGCGCCTCATCGAACCCAGCGCCGGCAGCATTGCACACCACGGCGAGGACATCACGACACTCGACGCCACAGCCATGCGCGCCAAGCGCCGCGCCATGCAGATCGTCTTCCAGGATCCCTATGGTTCGCTCAACCCGCGCATGCGCGTCGGCGCCATCATCGAGGAGCCCTTGCTGATCCACGGCGTCGGCGATGGCGCCAGCCGCATGCAGCGGGTTCGCCAGTTGCTGCAACGGGTGAGCCTGCCGGAGAGTGCGCTGCCGCGCTATCCGCACGAGTTCTCGGGCGGGCAGCGCCAGCGCATCGGCATTGCTCGGGCGCTCGCGTTGGACCCCGAGTTCATCGTTGCCGACGAAGCGGTGTCGGCGCTCGACGTTTCGGTGCAGGCCCAGGTCATCAACCTGATGCGCGAGCTGCAACGCGAACTCAAGCTCACATACCTGTTCATTTCGCACAACCTGGCCGTGGTGCGCAACATCAGTGATCGCGTGGCCGTGATGTATCTCGGGCGAATCGTCGAGGTGGCATCGGCCGACGAGCTCTTTGCGCGGCCCCTGCATCCTTATACGCGGGCATTGCTCGCGGCCTTGCCGAGCGACCATCCGTCGCAGCGCCGCACACGCACGCTGATCCGCGGCGACATGCCCGATCCGGACAGCATCGGCATCGGCTGCCGTTTTGCCAGCCGCTGTCCGCATGTTGAATCGCGCTGCCGTACCGATGACCCCTTGCTCACAGCCGTTGCTGGCGCGCACCAGGTCGCCTGCCTGCGTGTCGTCGACGGCAGCCTCTCAACTCTGTAACGATCTTTCCTTGCACGCCGAGAAAATGCCGATGACTGCCAAACCCCGCATCCTGGTTGCCGAATGCATGCAGGAGATTTCCTCCTTCAATCCGCTGCCGTCCGAATACGCCAACTTTCACATCGAGCGCGGCCAGGAAATGTTGGCGCAGAAGGGAATCAACACCGCCATGGGTGGTGCGCTCGAGGTGTTCGATCAGGTCGGGCTCGAGCCGGTGTTGACCATCGCTGCGCGCGCCGGTTCGGCGGGCCTCCTGTCTGCCGCCGGATGGCAGCGGCTGTCTGCCGAAGTGCTGCAGGCCATCGACGCCGAAGCAGGCAACGCGATCGACGGCGTCTACTTCTCGCTGCATGGCGCCATGGCTGCCGATGGCGAACTCGATCCCGAGGGTTATCTGCTCAGCGAGACGCGCCGGCGCGTCGGGCCCGACGTGCCGATCGTCATCTCGCTCGATCTGCATGGCATCCTTACGGACCGCATGCTGCGCCAGATCGATGGCCTGGCCATCTATCACACCTATCCGCATGTCGATTTCGCATCGACCGGTCAGCGCGCGGCGCGCGTCCTTCATCGTCTGCTGCAAGGAAAGATCAAACCGACGATCGCCCGGGTGGTCATTCCGGCACTGGTGCGCGGTGACGAGCTGATCACCCGGTCGGGTTGCTACGGCGAACTGGTGCGGGAAGCCCGTCGGCTCGAGCTCGACGGGTCAGCGCTGTCGGCCGGGATCATGATCGGCAATCCATTCACCGACGTGCCCGAGCTTTGCACGCAGGTTGTCGTTGCCACTGATGGTGACGCGCAGGGTGCCGAGCGCGAGGCGCTGCGCCTGGCCGCCGAATT
>JBDSYU010000048.1:0-25096 GCA_039925525.1 Variovorax sp. | reverse complement strand
CACGCGCCCGACCGCCGTCTACGCGAACCTGAAGGCCTTCCTGGTGAACCGGGTGGGCGACTTCGGCTTCCTGCTGGGAATCGCCGTCATCTGGTGGACCTTTGGCACGCTTGATTACGCGCCGGTCTTCGCCGAGGCGCCGCGGCTTGCCCAGGCGATGGTCGAGATCATTCCCGGCCAGAGCTGGTCGTTGATGACCCTCGTCTGCATCTGCCTCTTCATCGGCGCGATGGGCAAGAGCGCGCAGTTCCCGCTGCATGTCTGGTTGCCCGATTCGATGGAAGGCCCGACACCGATCTCGGCGTTGATCCACGCCGCCACCATGGTCACGGCCGGCATCTTCATGGTGGCGCGCATGTCGCCATTGTTCGAACTCTCCGACACGGCGCTCAGCTTCATCCTCGTCATCGGCGCCATCACCGCCCTGTTCATGGGCTTCCTCGGCATCATCCAGAACGACATCAAGCGCGTGGTGGCTTATTCGACCTTGTCGCAGCTTGGCTACATGACCGTTGCGCTCGGCGCCTCGGCTTATTCGGTGGCGGTGTTCCACCTGATGACGCATGCCTTCTTCAAGGCGCTGTTGTTTCTCGGGGCCGGCTCGGTCATCATCGGCATGCACCACAACCAGGACATTCGCTGGATGGGCGGCCTGCGCAAATACATGCCGATCACCTGGATCACCTCGCTCATCGGCTCGCTCGCGTTGATCGGCGCGCCGTTCTTTGCCGGCTTCTATTCCAAGGACAGCATCATCGAAGCGGTGCACGAGAGCCACCTGTGGGGTTCGGGCTTTGCCTACTTCTCGGTCATCGCCGGTGTCTTCGTCACGGCGTTCTATACCTTCCGCATGTACTTCCTGGTGTTCCACGGCAAGGAGCGCTACGACTTGAACCCTGACGCGCACCACGGCGCTGACCCGCACGCCGATCCGACCGGCATCCCGGATCCGTCGCACGTTGCGGCATCGCATGCCGATCCGGCTCATGCCGGCGCGCATGCCCCTTCCGCGAGTCACGACCACGATGTGCATGCCAAGCCACATGAATCGCCGTGGGTGGTCTGGTTGCCGCTGGTGCTGCTGGCGATCCCGTCTGCGGTGATCGGCTACCTCACCATTGGGCCGATGCTCTACGGCGACTTTTTCGCCGACTCGATCTTCGTCGATGCCGGTCGGCACGAAGCCATGAAAGAGATGAGCGAGGCTTTCCACGGGGCGATGGCGATGGCCATGCACGGCTTCACCGCGCTGCCGTTCTGGCTGGCCCTGGCCGGCGTCGTGGCCTCGTTCTACATGTACCTGATCAATCCGGCATTGCCGGCGGCCATCAAAGACAAATGCGGCTGGCTCTACCGTTTGCTCGACAACAAGTACTACCTCGACTGGTTCAACGAGAACGTCATCGCCCGCGGCATCCGCGCCCTGGGAAGGGGCTTGTGGCATGGCGGCGACCAGACCCTTATCGATGGCGTGCTCGTCGACGGTTCGGCGAACCTGGTCGGTCGCGTGGCGGGTCGCATGCGCGCCTTGCAAACAGGCTACATCTATCACTACGCCGTCGCGATGCTGCTCGGCATCCTCGTGCTGATGACGTATTTCGTCTGGTTCAGTTCCTGATGGTGCGGGTCGATCGTCTACAGAACAAAAAAGCAAAATGGGATTGTTGAGTTGGGCCATCTGGCTGCCGATCGTCATCGGCGCAGCGTTACTGTTCTTCGGACGCGATGAGCAGGCCCGCATGGTGCGCTGGGTCGCTCTGGTCGGGTCAATCGCGAGCTTCCTGATCACGCTGCCGCTCTACACGCAGTTCGCGCTCGGCACACCGGCCATGCAGTTCGTCGAAAAGGGTTCATGGATCGCTCGCTTCAATGTTTCCTATCACATCGGCCTTGATGGCATCTCGCTCTGGCTGGTGCTGCTGACCGCGTTCATCACGCCGATCGTCGTGATCTCGGCGTGGGAGGTGATCACCGAACGCGTCAACCAGTACATGAGCGCATTTCTGATCCTGTCGGGTCTGATGATCGGCGTGTTCTCGGCGCTCGACGGCCTCCTTTTTTATGTGTTCTTCGAGGCCACGCTGATCCCGATGTACCTGATCATCGGCATCTGGGGCGGCCCGAACAAGATTTACGCGGCCTTCAAGTTCTTTCTCTACACGCTGCTTGGCTCGTTGCTGATGCTGGTGGCGCTCATCTACCTGTACAACGCGGCCGGCGGCAGCTTCGAAATCCTGCGCTGGCATCAGGTCAAGCTCGGCGGCACGGCGCAAACACTGCTGTTCTTTGCCTTCTTCGCCGCCTTTGCCGTCAAGGTGCCGATGTGGCCGGTCCATACCTGGCTACCCGACGCCCACGTCGAGGCACCGACCGGCGGCTCGGTGGTCCTGGCGGCGATCATGCTCAAGCTCGGCGCCTACGGCTTCCTGCGCTTTTCCATGCCGATCGCGCCGGATGCGTCGCATCAATGGGCGCCGCTGATGATCGCGCTGTCGCTCATCGCGGTGATCTACGTCGGCCTGGTGGCGCTGGTGCAAAAGGACATGAAGAAGCTGGTGGCCTACTCTTCGGTGGCGCACCTGGGTTTCGTCACGATGGGCTTCTTCATCTTCAACGAACTCGGGGTCGCGGGCGGCATCGTGCAGATGGTCGCGCACGGTTTCGTGTCAGCTGCCATGTTCCTGTGCATTGGCGTGCTCTACGACCGCTTGCACTCGCGCCAGATCGCCGACTACGGTGGTGTCGTCAACACCATGCCCAAGTTCGCCGCCTTCGCGCTGCTGTTTGCCATGGCCAACGCGGGCCTGCCCGGCACCGCTGGCTTCGTTGGTGAATGGATGGTCATCCTCGCGTCCGTCAAGGCCAATTTCTGGATCGGGCTGGGCGTGGCAACGGCGCTTATCACTGGGGCGTCCTATACGTTGTGGATGTACAAGCGGGTCTACCTGGGCGTCCCGGGCAACCACCATGTCGAGCAGATGCCGGACATCGGTGCCCGCGAGTTCTTCATGCTTTCACTGCTGGCGATCGCCGTGCTGGCCATGGGCTTGTATCCCAAGCCGTTCACCGATGTGATGAACGCGTCGGTGGTCGATCTGCTGCGCCATGTGGCGATCTCCAAGTTGCCATGAGCCCAACGAGCGTCACGAGCCCATCCAGCGCGCCATGCGCCTCTTCGAATGATTGACAAACTCAGTTGGGCGGCGGTCTATCCGGAGATCGTATTGCTGGTCATGGCCGGCCTCATCCTGCTCATCGACCTTTCGGAAAAGTCCTCCCGACGCACCCGCACCCACGTGTTGACGGTGGCCACGCTGGCGCTCGTCGCGGTGTTGACGGGGCTCAACGCCATCAGCGGACGCAACTTCTCCGGCTTCGGCGGCATGGCCGTGAGCGACCCGATGGGCAACTGGCTCAAGTGCTTCGCCAGCATTGCCGTGCTGGCGACCCTGGTCTACGGTCGGCCCTACGCCCGCGACCGCGGCATGCTGCAGGGAGGCGAGCTATTCACCCTCAGCCTGTTCGCACTGCTGGGCATGTTCGTCATGATCAGCGGCGGCAACTTCCTCGTGCTCTACCTCGGCCTCGAGTTGCTGACCTTGTGCAGCTATGCGTTGGTGGCCCTCAGGCGCGACAACGCCGTGGCCAGTGAAGCAGCGATGAAGTACTTCGTGCTCGGCGCCATGGCTAGCGGCTTTCTGCTGTATGGCCTGTCGATGCTCTACGGCGCCACCGGATCTCTCGATATCGACACCGTCTACAAGACGCTGGCCGCGCGCACCGTCAATCACCAAGTGCTGGTGTTCGGCTTGGTGTTCATCGTGTCCGGATTGGCTTTCAAGTTGAGCGCGGCGCCCTTCCACATGTGGGTGCCCGATGTTTACCAGGGCGCACCGACAGTCGTCACGCTGCTGATCGGTGCCGCGCCGGAGCTGGCAGCGTTTGCCATCACGCTGCGGCTGTTGGTCGACGGCCTGCTACCGCTGGCGATAGACTGGCAGCAGATGCTGGCGCTGTTGGCCGTGGCCTCGCTCCTTGTCGGCAATCTGGCGGCCATTGCGCAAAGTAACCTCAAACGCATGCTGGCTTATTCGGCGATCGCGCAGATGGGCTTCGTGCTCCTCGGCCTGGTCGCCGGTGTCGTCGATGGCAAGACCTTGAATGCGGCGTCGGCGTACAGCGCCTCGATGTTCTATGTGGTCACTTATGTGCTGACTACTTTGGCGAGCTTCGGCATCATCCTGCTGCTGGCGCGCGAGGGCTTCGAGAGCGAGGAGATTGCCGACCTGGCCGGGCTGAACCAGCGCAGCCCTTTGTACGCAGGCGTCATGGCGGTGGCGATGTTCTCGCTGGCGGGCCTGCCGCCGCTGGTCGGCTTCTACGCCAAGCTGGCGGTTTTGCAGGCACTGGTCGGCAGCGGCCAGGCCTTCTACATCGGTCTTGCGGTGTATGCCGTTGTGCTGTCGCTGATCGGCGCCTTCTACTACCTGCGGGTGGTGAAGGTGATGTATTTCGACGCACCGATCACTGCCACCACCGTGTCGGCACCGCTTGACGTGCGTGCCGTGCTCACGCTCAACGGCGCCGCCATCCTGGTGCTGGGCATCCTGCCCGGCGGGCTGATGACGCTGTGCATGCAGGCCATCACCGACACCTTCCGCTGAGAAGGTGTGAATGAATCTACTGCGCGCCCCGATCTTGCGTCTGCGGTCCTCGTCGTACGTCAGTACGGCTCCGGTCCTCGGCGCAACCTCGGGGCGCTCGCTACGATTTCTTCACACCTTCTGACCTGAACTTGGATCCGGACCCAGTCCGCGTATTGCAGCGTGTCGCAAACGGCCTCCGTGTGGTTGGTGCTGCTGCTGGCCATTGCGGCTGCCAACCTGCCATTCCTGAGCGAGCGGTTGTTCGGCGTCGTGCCACTTGTCACTAGGCGCAAGCCGCTCGCCTGGCGCTTTGCCGAACTGCTGGTGCTTTACTTCATCGTCGGCGGCGTCGGCCTGCTGTTCGAGGCGCGCTCGGGCCAGCTTGCGGCGCAAGGATGGGAGTTCTACGCGGTGACCGGCACGCTGTTCGTCGTGCTGGCCTTCCCCGGATTCGTCTGGTGCTATCTGCTCAAACGCCGCCGCCATGTCACGTAATGATGTCAAGTTGATCGAGCAGCGGCTGTCGAGCGAGGTCTTGTTCGACGGCAACTTCCTGCAGGCGCGCCGTGACACCGTGCGCCTGCCGGACGGCAGTACCGCCACGCGTGAATATGTCGTTCATCCGGGCGCCGTTGTCGTGGTGCCGTTGCTGGACGATGGCCGCATCGTGCTCGAGCGGCAGTTTCGCTATCCCGTTGGCCGCGTGATGCTCGAGTTTCCGGCCGGCAAGCTCGACGCTGGCGAAGACCCGTGGTTCTGCGGCCGGCGCGAACTGCTGGAAGAAACCGGCTACCGCGCGCGCGAATGGGCCCATGCCGGGTCCATGCATCTGGCGATTGGCTACTCGACCGAGGTCATCCACATCTACTTTGCCCGCGGCCTCGTTGCCGGCGAGCGCCAACTCGACGCTGGCGAATTTCTCGACGTGATCAGCGCGACCGCCGATGAATTCAATGACTGGTGCCAGAGCGGCGCCGTCACCGACGCCAAGACCCTGGCGTGTGCGCTCTGGCTACAGAACGTCCGCAGCGGCGCCTGGTCGCTGCCGTGGCAGGTACTGGCTGAAGAAGACGACGCATCATCCTCCGCCTGAGTAAAACGCCCGCATCGACGTCAGCTTTTGTGGCCGAAAACATCGGGCGGGGCGCTCTGCACGGATAATGATGTAGATGAAAGTCCTGAGTCTCCAATGCGCGCACGGCCATGGCTTCGAAGGCTGGTTCGGGTCGGGCGAAGCCTTCGAGACGCAACATGCAAGCGGTTTGGTTGAATGCCCGCTGTGCGGCGACCGCGGCATCACCAAACTCCTGACCGCGCCTCGCTTGAACCTGAGCGGCAGCAAGGCGCCCGCCAAAGCCGAGGAAAAATCGACTACATCCACCGTGTCGGGCGCCACCGCCGAGCCATCGATGGAAGCGCGCTGGCTCGGCACCATGCGCAAGATGTTGGCCAACACCGAAGACGTCGGCGAGCGCTTTGCCGACGAAGCACGGCGCATGCACCACGGCGAAACCGAAGAGCGCGGCATCCGTGGCCAAGCCACACGAGAGGAGGCCGCGGCACTCCTCGAGGAAGGCATCCCGGTCATGTCGCTGCCGGTGCCTGCGGCTTTGAAAGAGACGCTGCAGTAGCGGACTGGCTGACGCCGCTGCGCAACCACTCTTTATTTCATCAGCCGCAGCGTTGCGCGGCAGCACCACTTCGTGGACGTTTTTATGACGCGAGGCGAAACCAGCGAAGACCCGCAAGCTTAATTTCGAACTGAGCGCATCGCGCGCCACACCTTTTCAGAGGTGATCGGCATCGTGATGTGCCTCACGCCCAGATGCCACAGCGCATCAACAACCGCGTTTCCGATGGCCGCTGGCGCGCCGATCGTTCCGCTTTCACTTGCACCTTTGGCTCCTAGCGGGTTGCTTGGCGCAGGCGTCTGAATAAAGGTTGACTTCAGTGGCGGCATCGAGTCCGCACGTGGCATTGCGTAATCCATGAAGCTGCCGGTTGTGAGTTGACCCGAATTGTCGTCATAGACGATGTTTTCCATCAGCGCTTGGCCAATGCCCTGCGCCAGACCGCCGTGCACCTGGCCTTCTACGATCATCGGGTTGATCAAGTTGCCGCAATCATCCGCAGTGAAGTATTTCTTGATGCTCACGACACCGGTGTCCTTGTCGATCTCGACGACTGCGAGATGCATCGCCTGCGGATCGTTGGAGTCTGGCGGGTCGTAGAAGGAGGTTGCTTCCAGGCCAGGTGTGAACCCAGCATCCACCGGAAGATTCGCGCCGTGATAGGCCAGATCGGCGATTGCCGCGAAGCCGATCGACTTGCCATCCGGTGACTTGAACTCGCTCGTTGAGTAAACGAGTTGCGAATCGCCGCACTTCAGAACATGTGAAGCGATGCGCCGCACCTTCAGCATGATCTCGTTGGCCGCTTTCAGTATGGCGGTACCGGCCACAGACACCGAGCGCCCGCCCCATGTGCCGTTGCCGAACGGAATGCGATCGGTATCGCCTTCGACGACATGAATGTGCGTGATGTCGATGCCCATGCGTTCGGCGGCAATCGCTGCATACGTGATCTGATGACCCTGCCCGTGACAATGCGTGCCAGCGAAGAGGGACACCTTGCCGTCGCTATGTACACGTATGACTGCGGTCTCGTAGCCGCCGTGCAGACCACCGCGAGACGCAAGGTTTGCGCTGGGGCCCGTGCCGGCTTTATCCAGAAAGCAGGCGAGGCCGATCCCCATGAGCTTGCCCTGCGCTCGCGCAGCGCGCTGTTGCTCAAGCAGCTTCTCGTATTGCGCAATGTCCAGAAGTTTCTCGAGCAGCAGCGGCGGATTACCACTGTCATAGGTGCGGCTGATCAGGGTCTTGTACGGAAAGTCTTCGGGACCGATCAAATTTCTCTTGCGCAACTCGACCACATTGATGCCCAGTTCGCGGGCACCGTTTTCCACCAGGCGTTCGTTGACCCAGGTCGCCTCAGGACGACCTGAACCGCGATACGCATCGACGGGAATCGTGTTCGTATAGACGCCGCGCACTCGCAGGAAAACCTTTGGTGTCTTGTACAAGCCAGTCACCGTCTGCGGATAAGAGTTGCCTGGAATGCTCGGCGCGAAGTTGCTGAGATAGGCGCCGAGCGCAGCCATCGTGTCGACATACATGCCGACGATGTGGCCGTCCTTGTCGAATCCCATCTTCGCAAGCGTGAAATGGTCTCGCGCCTGGGTATCCGACATCATCGATTCCGAACGGGTCGCGGTCCATTTCACCGGACGCCCAACGAGTTTCGATGCCCAGACGACAGTCGCAACTTCGACCGGAAAATTACCCTTGACGCCGAAGCTGCCGCCCACGTTCGGGGAGATCACTTGCAGCTTGTGCTCGGGAATGAACAACGCATACACGGCGAGCCAGCGGCGCAGATAGTGCGGTTGCTGCGAACACGCATAGAGCGTGTAGCGATCGTCGCTCTCGTCGTAGCTGCAGGCGTAAGAGCGGGGTTCGATCGGGTTGGCACCGATTCGATTGCTGCAGAGGGGCAGCTCGACCACTTTGTATGCCTTGGCCAACGCGTCGAGCACGGCGGCTTCGTCGCCCTTGTGAACCTCGAACACCGCATTCGATCCGAACTGTTCGTGAACCAGTGGCGCATCTGTATCCAGTGCCTTGGCCACGTCAGTGACAGAGGGTAGCTCTTCATAGTCGACCTCGACCATTTCGACCGCGTTCTGCGCCTCCACGCGTGTGGTCGCAACGACAGCGGCAATGATGTCGCCCACATGATTGACCTTGTTACTCGCGAAGACCGGCCGGGTCGCGGCATTCATGGGCCTGCCGTCGCTGAAAGGCATGGGGTGAACGACGGTCAACTCGCCCATTCCCGCCGCGGCCCAATCTTCGGCTGTGATAACGCGCAAAACGCCGGGTGCCTTGCTCGCCGCGTCGGTCGAGATGGAATTCATCAGCGCATGTGAATGGGGGCTGCGAACGAAGGCGCACCAGACCATGTTGGGCAATTGCACGTCGTCGACATACCGGCCGCGGCCGGTCAGCAGCTTCTTGTCTTCGGGTCGCAGAAGAGGCTTGCCGATGTAGCGCGAGTCCCGGACTTCGCTCGCTTCGATACCGACTGTCGGTAACTCGGCTGTGCTATTGACGGAGAAGATTTCGCAGATTTCGTCTCTCATGCCGATGCCGCCGCCTCTGTCATGTCGATGACCGCACGTCGCGCAAGCACTTCAATCAAATGCGCGCGGTAGTCTGCCTGCGAATGCAGGTCGGAAGCGAGATCGTTCGGCGAAATGGAGATGCCATCGAGAGAGGCCGCATCGAAATTTCTCGACAGGGCCGCTTCCATTTCCGCCACTCGAAAGACCGACGACGCAGCGCCGGTCACGGCGACGCGAGACTCATCGCCAAAGTCGGCGATGAACACACCGACCATGGCGAATCGGGACGCCGGATTCTTGAACTTCATGTATCGCGCCCGGGCGGGATTACGCAGGCGGATCGAAACAATGATCTCCCCCGGTTCGAGCGCAGTCTCGTACATGCCGAGAAAGAAATCCTCTGCCGCAATCGCTCGCTTGGTTGTCTTCACCAAGGCGTCGAGTGCGAGCAGCGCCGAAGGATAGTCGGCAGCGGGATCGTTGTTGGCTACCGACCCGCCGATGGTGCCCATGTTACGCACCATGTGATCGCCAACGCCTTTTGCGAGGGACGACAGCGCAGGAATCGCAGTGCAAATCTCGGAGGATTCGGCGACCTGCGCATGACGGACCATCGCGCCGAGGGTGACGGACGTATCGCTCACTGCAATCGCCCCGAGTTCTTTCAACGCGCCCAGATCGACCAGCATGGAAGGCGCTGACAGCCTGAGCTTCATCGCGGCGATCAGACTCTGACCGCCCGCGAGCAGCTTCGCATCGGGATTCGATTCAAGCAGTTGAAGGGCTTCTGCAACCGATGAAGCCCGCCGATATTCGACGCCATACATGAACATCAGTTCGCCTCCGGCGCGGCCATCGCGACTGAGGCCGCCTTGATCGATTTGACGATGTTGTAGTAGCCGGTGCAACGGCACAGATTTCCCTCGAGGTGCTCCGCGATCTCGTCTTCCGTGGGCGTCGGATTGATCCGCAGCAGATCGAGTGCGCTCATCACCATACCGGGCGTGCAGTAGCCGCATTGGAGTCCATGGTGCGCACGAAACGCCACCTGAAGGGGATGCAATGACCCGTCTGCATTGGCGACGCCCTCGATTGTCTTCACTTCAGCGCCATCCGCCTGCGCAGCGAGCTGATTGCAGCTTTTGACCGCCCGTCCGTTCAGATGCACCGTGCATGCGCCGCATTGCGCCGTGTCGCAGCCGACGTGGGTGCCGGTGAGACCGGCAGCTTCGCGGATGAAATGAACCAGCAGCGTGCTGTCGTCCAGGTCCCGTGTCACGGTCGTGCCGTTCAGCTTGATCGAGATGCGCTGCGTCATCTGCTTCTCCGCGATCCTTCAACCGAAGATCAATGGAGAGCCGTTGCGCTGCTCCATGGCATCCAGCTTGCGCAGGAAATAATTCCACGAGTGTTCGATGTGGATGGGACTCATGATCTGCGAGTGGCGAAGAGCTCGCGCCCGGGGTGTCGGCATCGATGTCTTGAAGCCTGCGCTGCAGCCAACGACGTGCGCTCGTGCCGCCTTCTCAAGGAACACGCCGATGCAAGTTGCATGTTCGATCGAGGTGCCGCAGAAAGACACGCCGTGATTGCCCATCAACACAGCGAAATGCTTGCCGAGAGTTGTCGCAAGCGCATGACCTTCTTCTTTCGTCTTGATCAACGCAACCTCGTCTTCGTGACGCACCACTTCCATGAAATAGTCCGCATCGAGAGTGAACGGTTGGATCGGCTCAGCCGCTGCCGAGAGGACGCAGCTGTAGAACGGGTGCGAGTGAGCGACCACCATCACCTCGGGGCGCAGGCGAAAGATCTCCGAATGGATCGGCCATTCGGAGTGTCTTCCGCCCGGTCCGGCGATCTTGTTGCCGTCCATGTCGACGAGCACAAAATCATCGGGACCCAACACTTCGCCAAGGCCGATTCGGTTGCGCTTCATCCAGAAGCCGCGACCTTCGGGATCGCGCAGCGAAAGGTGGCCGAGCGACAGATCGCCGTGCCCTTCCATTTCGAGGATGCGGCAGGCTTTGGCTAGCCGGACGAGCGATTCGTCGAGCGAAGCGGATGTCGTGATGTCCGTATTTGTCATGGTTTGTTGTCCTGGATTGTTAGCTTTCTGAGCGGTCATTGCCTTCCCAGTACACGAGCTTGCGCCGAGCAAGAACGATGGCGTAGTCGAGAACAAATCCGCAGATGCCGATCACGAGGATTCCGGCATAAACGTTGGCATAGCGAAAACGTGTGCTGAAGCTGGTGATGTAGTAACCGAGCCCTGCGCTGTCGCCGATCATTTCGGTGACCACGACAATGGTGATGGCGATCGGCAAGGCGATGCGCATGCCAGCAACGATGCTCGGGAGCGAAGCGGGAATGAGCACGCGTTTGAAGATCTGGGATCGCGTCGCACCTGCGTTCTGCGCTGTCCAGATCCAGTTCGCCTGGATCGAGCGAATGCCCAGATAGGTCGTGATGACGATTGGATAAAGGCACTCGAGAAATGTGAATGCAATCTTCGATGGCGTGCCCAGTCCGAAGATGAAGGTGAAGATCGGAAAGAGGGCGATCTTCGGAATCGGATAACCGACGAAGAACGAGGGCTCGACAAGGCGTGAGAACAAGGGCGAGCGGGCCATTGCTGCTGCAAGCGGAATGCCGATGACGACGGCCATTGAAAAGCCGGCGAGCGAACGCCCGATCGTGATGCCAGCGTGGCGGATCAGCACGCCATTGAGGAGGTCGGTCGTCAATGCGCCCACCACTGTCGTGAGATCGGGCAGCAGACGCGAGGCGACAAGACCGCTGCTCACCGACAGTTGCCAGACGATCAGCAGCAGCGGGATCGAGTACCACTCGCGAATGAAGCGAAGCGCGGCATTCATGGTTGCATCGCCTCGATCGTGCCGACTGTCTGGCCGCGAAGTACACGGCGACGGACGGCCATCAGGATGCGGTCCGAGATGAAACCCGCGACTGCGAAGCATAGGATGCCAGCCAGCATCATGTCGTAGCGCGCGGCTTCTTCGCCATGAGAGATGAGCGTGCCCAATCCTTCGTGCGCACTGATCAACTCCGATGCAAAGAGCAGCACGAATGCCATCGACAACCCAACGCGCAGACCGGTGAATGCTTGCGGCGCGATGGCCGGCAACAGCACGCGCAAGAAGATGATGTGCGCAGGCGTACCCATGTTGCGCGCCGCCCAGATGAACAGTGGATTGACTGACAGCACAGCGTGCCGCGAAGACAGGAACACAGGAAAGAACACCGAAAAGGAGATGATCGATACGATCAAGCCGTGGCCCAATCCGAAGAGCAGGAGGAATACCGGAAGAAACGCGATCTTCGGGATCGGAAAAAGAAACGCAACGAGCGGATCGAAGAAGTGACGCAACGGTTTCCAGGTGCCTGCCGCGAGGCCGACAAGCAACCCGAAACCTGCGCCAATGGCGAAGCCGGTGTACACCCGATACAGGCTCGCGCGGAACGCCGGCATCAGCTCCTTTTCGCCAAACAACTCGTAAATCGCCTTGGCAACCGCCCACGGGGATGCGAGATAGGAAGGCAGGGTGCCGTTACTGGCGGTTACCTGCCACAACGCGAGAACAACCAGCGGCAGGATCGCACCCTGGAGTGAGCGCGCGTTGCGGCTCACGCTTCCTCCTTCTGCTTGACCTTCAGCACTTCCTCGCGGAGCAGATCCCACACCTCGTTTCGAATGCGGTGGTATTCGGCGGATTTTCTGAAGTTCACGCCGCGATCGACGTCCGAAGGTATGCGGATGTCTGCCTTCACGCGACCGGGGTATGCAGTGAAGACAACAAGCCGCGTGCCCAGAAAGATCGCTTCGTCGATATCGTGCGTGACGAACAGCGCTGTCTTGCGCTGCCCACCCGTGTTACCCAGGACGCCGCTCGCGCTCTCGCGCGCATCGGTGCGAAGCCACACCGATTGAAGCTCCTCCTGCAGCAGTTCACGGGTCTGCGCATCGAGCGCACCGAATGGCTCGTCCATCAGCATCATCTCGGAATCGAGCGCAAGCAATCTGGCCAGCGCGACGCGCTGTTTCATGCCGCCGGAGAGTTGTCCGGGATAGAAACCGGCGAATCGCTTGAGGTTCACCGTCTCCAGGATTTGGCGTCCCCGGGCCAGACGATCGCCCTTGGCGACGCCCTGCATTTCCAGCGGCCAGCAGACGTTCTCGAGCACTGTCAGCCACGGATACAGCGAGTAGTCCTGAAACATCATTCCGCGATCCGGTGCGGGCTTGGATATCTGCTTTCCGTGCAGCAGCATGTCTCCTTCGCTCGCCGGTTCGAAGCCGCCGACCATGTGCAGGAACGTGCTCTTGCCGCAGCCAGAAGGGCCGACGATGCAGACGAACTCGCCTGCTTCGACACTCAGTGCGAGGCCGTCTATCACATCAAGCGGAACGCCATCCCGCGTGAAAGTCTTTCTTAGATTCCTGACCTGAAGAAGAGGCGGGTATGGCGTAGCCGTTGTCGTCGCATCCATGCGAACTCAGAACTTGCGAAAACCTACTGGGGCAGATACTTCATGTCGACGACACTATTCAGGTCGGCGCGCTTGGTCTGGAAACCGTACTTCACCTGGGCGTCCTGCATCTTCTCCAGAGCTGAAAGGTCGATGTGAGCCGACGGTTCGCGGAAGTAGTCGGTCATGGGCAGGTAGACATCAGGTGCAACGCGAACCATTTTCTGCTCGATGATGGCCTTGCGCGCTTCCTGAGGGTTCTTGTTGTAGTACTGGGTGGCACCGACGAGGTCGCTCAGGAACGAGCGGACCAGTGCCGAATTCTTCGCGAGGAACTCGTCCTTCGCGATCAGGACCATCAGTTCTTCCTCGAACGGTGCGCCGTCCTTGGAGGTGTAGAGGGTGCGCACGCCGCCCCTCGATTCAGACATCTGAGCAAAAGGTTGGGGGAACATCGCGACGTCGATCTTGCCGGCCCGGAGGGCCTCATCCTGCGCGGAGAATGAGATTGGAACCAACGTCACATCGCTTTCGGCAATGCCTGCCTTCTGCAGGATCATGCGGGTCCAGAGGTGGCCCGATCCGCTGAGGCCGTTGAGGCCGATGGTCTTGCCCTTCAGGTCGGCAATGGTCTTGATGGGTGAGTCGTCTTTCACCATGAACTTGGTATAGAAGCCGCGCTCGCTTTCGCGCGAGAGCGATGCGATGATCTTGAACTTTATGCCTTCTGCGGCAGCGAAGATCGCGCCGTTTGCGCTCATCGTCGCGATGTCCAGCGCACCTGCTTCGAAGGCCTGGACGCGCTTGTCCGCACCCGGGAAACGCATGGCCTCGATGGAGTAGGTCTTGCCCTGGTTGGGCGACACATCGGGCTTGGCCATCATCAACCAGAGTTGTTCCTCAGCCGCAACGCCGTAGCCGATGCGGATAGGCGTGGTCTCGGCTTGCGCTGCTGCGCTGAAGGCCATCGCAATCAGCGCGACACCTGCAACGCGACACAGGAGGGAGTACATTGATTTCATGGCTGTCTTCGTAATGAGTTGATGACTGTTAATAAATGGGCCGCTTGAGGAGCCCGACGCCAAGCTGTGATGACATTTACAAAGAGGCGCGTTCCCTTGTCCAGGCAGTTTGCCGATCTTCGCAACGCAGATTGCACGAGAACCGGAACCGGCCTAGCGGCGATCGCACGCCGCCCGATCGCCTCACTCTATCTTGACGCCCGCATCGCGGATCATGCGCCCCCAGCTCGCGTAATCTTCGCGGCCAATCGCAGCCATGGCTTCAGGCGTGGTCGTCACGACGTCGAAGCCCTTCGCTGCGAGACTGCTCTTGACGTCGGGTGAGTTCATCACCCGAACGACTTCGGCGTTGACCTTGGCGACGATGTCTTTTGGTACGTTGGCCGGCATGTACAGACCGATCCACGGGTCGCCCATGCGTGTGCCGAAAGCCGGAAGCTGCTCGGCGATGGTGGGTGTCGAGGGAAAGTCGGGCAGTCGAGCTGCGCCTGCACTTGCGAGCAAGCGCAGACGTCCGTCCTTGACGAAAGGCGTCAGTTGCCCGGCTGCACCGACCATGACCTGAATCCGGCCGGCGACCAGATCGGTGATGGTCTGGCTTGAGCCCTTGTACGGGACGTGCAGCATGTCGAAGCCACCGGCAGAATATTTGATCAGTTCGCTCAGCATGTGCTGGACCGATCCATTGCCCGACGACCCGTAACTCAGCGTGCCCGGATTTGCCTTCGCATACGCGACGAGTTCCTGCACGCTCTCGACCGGCACCGAGGGATTCACAACCAGCACAAAGGGCACGGTGGCCAGTTCGGTGATCGGCGTGAAGTCTCTGAAAATGTCGAACGGCAGTGGCCCGAGATGCGGACTTCTGGCAACCACGCTGTCCGGCAGAAGCACCCAGGTGTAGCCGTCTCCCGGGCTCTTGGCTGCCACATTGGTGCCGATGTTGTTGTGGTCGCCGATGCGGTTTTCAATGATGATCGGTTGCTCCCAAACCTCCATGAGCTTTTGTGAAAGCACTCGTGCCAGCACGTCGGCACTGCCTCCCGCTGGCGCTGGAACGATGATCCTGATGCGCTTGTCTGGGTAGGTCTGCGCATTGGCGGCCATGGACAACGCCATGACCATCAAACTTACAAAGAGTCGCAGAGTTTTCATGGCACTTCTTTCGTTGTTGCTTCTAACAATCGATAACCAAACACATCGGCTCCAGTCAACTTTTCGACAGCGCGTCCGAATCGGTATTTGAGTTCAGGTGCGTCGAATGGTGGCTGGTCGAGTTTCTGTTCTGCGTCCGAGAAGGGTTCGACCTCCAGCACCACGAAGGTGTGCCCTGGTGCGTTGATCATGATCGCCTCATCGAAATCACGTTTCATTTCGGAGATGCTGTGGAACTCGAACACGCGCTCGAGTCCCACCGCGCGTGCAATGGCTGCGTAGTCGTTGGCGGGCCCATTCGGCAGAGCAGCGTTCGACGTGGCGCCGTAGGCGCGATTGGACACCAGGAAGTGCGTGAGGTTCGGCAGGTTCATCTGCCTCTCGACCATCAACATGCCGGGATTCATGCAGAACGCGCCATCGCCCATGAAAGCCCAAAACCTTGTCTGTGGCAACGCGGCAGCCATGCCGGATGCGAACATGGTCGAGAGACTCATTGACGCGTCAAGATAGAACGCCAGTTCGGTTTCTCGTGTCGCTGCCCACCAGGCTTGGCCAGAATTGCCCGCAGAAGTGACGACGAGCTGATCGGTACGCTTTGCAGCGAGAAATTTAAAGCATTCAAGATATTTCATGACGGACCTCTGGGGATGCTCTGCATGACTTCCGCGATTGCACGCGCCTCAAGTCGGGAGGGGATGCAAGGCGCGATCCTCGGCCAGTAGCCGTATTGGCAAGAAGCGCGACGCCGCAGGCCGCCCGAGCCTGAGGATGCGCGCGCGCGCAGATGGGTTGTGCAGAGCCATCCCTAGCGAAGCAAATCGCGCGTCAGAGCGACGACCGTCGGTCTGGCAAAGGTGCGGCTGTGTCGATAGGCGCGTCCGATCTCTACGAGGTCTTCTGCCTTGTCGATGATCGTGTAAGGCATAGCGAGAGCCTGCAGCATCGGCTGGAGATAAAGGCCATTCGAGATATGGTGCTTGTGATGGTCACCGAACGCGCCGCGCAGCGTGGTGAGCAGCAATAGCGGGATCTCGTAGCTGTAGTTGATCTTCGTGATCGCGTAAATACAAGTCATGAGGCCGGAAGCGCCCATGACTGCAACCGAGCCCTGACCACCCATAAACGCACCCGCGCACAGGCCGATGGCTGACTCTTCGCGATTCACAGGGACGTGACGGAAACGCGAATCCTTGTCGATGGTTTTGATCACGTCGATCAACCAGTTGTCCGGGAGACTTGCGACCAACTTCACGTCGCAGCTGGCCAGTTCGTCGGCAACGCGACGCGCCGTCTCGGGACCCCTGCCGGTACCTTTGCGTTCCTGCAATTAAGTTCCTTTCAGCGCCAGCGTGCAGCGGTTAAATTTGGAGCGCCATTGTCCTGCGCTTCAGGTCGTTGCAGCCAACGAGAAGCGCACTGCACATCTTCACGTGTGCGCATTGTCGACCAGCTGGCGCGCGGGCAGACCGGCCACCCATCGTGCGCGGCGAAGAGCCGCCCCTGGCCTTCAACTCGTGAACTGCAGCGCCGCCAGCCGCGCGTAGGTACCCCCCGCTGCCACCAGGCTGGCATGCGTGCCCTGCTCGACGATCGCGCCTTGATCGAGCACGATGATGCGATCGGCCTTCTGCACGGTGGCAAGGCGGTGGGCGATGACGATGGTGGTGCGGCCTTGCATGGCCGATTCGAGCGCTGCCTGGACCATGCGTTCGCTTTCTGCGTCGAGGGCACTGGTGGCTTCGTCGAGCAGCAGCAGCGGCGGGTTCTTGAGCATGGCGCGGGCGATGGCGATGCGTTGGCGTTGGCCGCCCGAGAGGCGCACGCCACGCTCGCCGAGGAAGGTGTCGTAGCCCTCAGGCAGCGCACGCAGGAAGCCATCGGCGAATGCTGCCTGCGCAGCCGCATAGACCTCCTCGGTCGATGCATCCGGGCGGCCGTAGCGAATGTTTTCAAACGCGCTGGACGAGAAGATGACGGCGTCTTGCGGCACCAGGCCGATGCGATGACGGAGCATCGAGAGCGACAGCGCGGTGAGCGGCGTGCCGTCGAGCAGCAGGCGCCCTTGTTGCGGATCGAAGTAGCGCAGCAGTAACTGGAACACCGTGCTCTTGCCGGCGCCGCTGGCGCCGACCAGCGCGACGGTCTCCCCGGGTTCGACTTGGAGGTTGAAATCAAGCAGCGCCGGCATGCCGGGTCGCGACGGATAGTGGAAGGTCACGCCCTCGATGCCGATGGCACTGCCCGCCGCCGGTACCGGTGCATCGATGGGTTGGAGCGGCGAGACGATCGAGGCCTCCGCATGCAGCAGCTCCATCAAGCGTTCGGTGGCACCGGCGGCGCGCAGCAGGTCGCCGTAGACCTCGCCGAGCACGCCAACAGCGCCGGCCAGGATGATGACGTAGAGCACGGTCTGCCCGAGATGGCCAGCCGTGATGTCGCCACGCAGCACCGACTGCGTGCCTTCGTACAAACCCCACAGGAGCGCGGCCGAGGTGGCGATGATGACGAACGCCACCAGGAGGGAACGGGCTTTGGTGCGGCGCAGCGCGGTCGCGAATGCATGCTCGCTGGAGCGATCGAAGCGCGCCGCTTCTCGCGCTTCGGCGGTGTAGCTTTGCACCACCGGGATGGCGTTGAGCACCTCGGCGGCGATGGCGCTGGAGTCGGCGACCCGATCCTGGCTGGCACGCGACAGCTTGCGCACGCGCCGCCCGAACCAGGCAGTCGGCAGCACCACCAGCAGCAGGATCAGCGCCACCTGCAGCATGACCACCGGGTTGGTCCAGATGAGGATGCCGAGCGCGCCGATGCCCATCACGGTGTTGCGCAGACCCATGCTGAGCGACGAGCCGACGAAGCTCTGCACCAGCGTCGTGTCGGCCGTCAGGCGCGACAGCACCTCACCGGTTTGCGTGGTTTCGAAGAATGCCGGACTCTGCTGCAGCATGCGCGCGTAGACGGCGTTGCGCACGTCTGTGGTGACGCGCTCGCCGAGCCAACTGACGGTGTAGTAGCGCGCCGCCGAAAACACGCCCAGCGCCACCGCGACGCCGAACAGCGCCACGAAATGCTCGCGCAGCGCCAGCATTTGCACGCCGCGATCTGCGACGACGAGCCCGCCATCGACGAGGCTGCGCAAGGCCAGCGGAAAAACCAGCGTGGTTGCTGCGGCCAGCACCAGGAACAATGCAGCCAACGCCAATTGCAAGCGGTAGGGGCGCAGGAAAGGCGCCAGGCCTGACAGGGCGCGTGGTGACGCTTTGGCGGCGGCGCGAGGATCGGTACGCGGCGTAGCGACAGCCGGCGCTGCTGCAGTGGCGCCGCTTTGGGAGGAAGAAAAAGCCATCAGAGATTGTAGTCATTTAGCTGCCCATGCAAACACAGCCTTGACAATTATTGCTTAGGCATCTATATTCCGCCCATGGATGAAAAGTCAGGCTCGCAGCGTAGGGATGACGCCCAAGATGGTTTGGGTGCCATCCCTTCCTTCTACGACCCGGCGAATTACCGCGCCGAAGACAGCGTCGGCTACCTGATTCGCCGCATTCTGTCGGCGGTCGGGCAAAACATCGCGTTGCAGATGTGCGAGCCCGGACCGACCTTCCCGCAGTGGCTGCCGCTCTACAAGATCCATTTGGGCCATGCCGGCACCGTAGCCGAACTGGCGCGCGAATGCGAACTCGACACTGGCGCCATGACGCGCCTGCTCGACCGGCTCGAAGCTAAGGGCCTGTGCCGCCGCGTGCGCTCATTGGAAGACCGTCGCGTGGTCCACATCGAACTCACGGACGACGGCCGCGCCGCCGCGCAACATGTGCCGCATGTACTCAGCCGCGTGCAGAACGAACATCTGGCGGGCTTCAGCGAAAAAGAATTCAAGCAGCTCCTGGGATTTTTGCGGCGCATCCTGGGCAACGCTCAGGTCATTGCGGCCGCAACCGCGGCAGCCGACGGAGCCAAACGTGATTGACCGATGCCACATCCGCCGCCAAGCCGGCGGCCTGGTTGTTCTTGCGGGCGCGATGCTGCTTTCGGCCTGCGCCGACCTGAGCGGCATCGGCTCGGCCGCCCGTTTGCGCGATGCGCAATCGCTGCATCTGGCGCCGGCGGCAAGCAGCGCTGCCGTATCGCGCCTGGAGCGCGAGTGGTGGCGCGGCTTCGGCGATGAGCAGCTCAATGCCTTGATCGAGCGCGCGTTGGCCGACAGCCCCAACCTGAAGTTGGCCGAGGCGCGTCTGGCGAAGGCAGAAGCGGCTACGGCGGCGGCGCAAGCAGTGGGTCGCCCGCAGGTGACTGGCGCGCTCGACGTGTCGCGCCAGAAATTCAGCCGCAACTACATCTACCCGCCTTCACTGGGCGGCAGCGTGCAAAACCTGGGCAGCCTGCAGCTCAACGCCGGTTGGGAGTTCGATTTCTTCGGCAAGAACCGCGCGGCGCTCGACGCCGCGCTCGGCGCTGCCAACGCCAGCGCCGCCGATGCCGACGCCGCGCGCATGGTGCTTGCGGCCAACGTGGCGCGCGCCTATGTGCAGTGGGCGCGCCTGGAGGCCCAAACGACCGTGGCCCGGCGCACGCTGGCGCAACGCGAAGAAAACTTGCGACTGGTCGGCGACCGGGTTTCGGCCGGCCTGGACACGCAGCTCGAACAACGCCAAAGCGAGAGCGCGCTGCCCGACGCGCGCCAGCAGATCGAGGCGCTGCGCGAACAGATCGCCTTGACGCGGCACACTTTGGACGCGTTGGTCGGCGAGCCTGGCAGCACTGCCGCACTGAAGCCGCCCAGCCTCACGGCGCTGCGGCCGATTGCCATGTCAGCCGAACTGCCGGCCGACCTGCTCGGCCGCCGCGCGGACATTGCGGCAGCGCGCTGGCGTGTCGAGGCGGCAACCAGCGACGTCACAAATGCCCGTGCGCAGTTTTACCCAAACGTCAACCTGGCGGCCTTCGTCGGTTTGCAGAGCCTGGGCCTCGACCGGCTGCTGCGCTCTGGCAGCCAGCAATGGAGCGTCGGGCCGGCGATCCGGCTGCCGATCTTCGAAAGCGGCCGACTGCGCGCCAATCTGCGCGGCAAGAACGCCGACCTCGATGCAGCAATCGACAGCTACAACGCGGCCGTGCTCGAAGCGATCCACGAAGTCTCCGACGCGGTTGCTTCGCTACGGTCGATCGGCCGGCAGCAGTCCGAACAACGCCAGGCACAGCGGGCGGCGGAGGGCGCCTACAAAATTGCGCGCCAACGCTACGGCGCCGGCCTCGGCAACTACCTGAACGTGCTGGCGGCAGAGACGGCGGTGCTGGCTCAGCGGCGGCAGGGCGTCGACTTGGCGGCGCGTGCGCTCGATGCGCAGGCGAGCCTGGCGCGCTCACTGGGCGGCGGCTGGCAGCCGAGCGCCGATACGCTGGCGTTGTCGCAGCGCGCGCAGCCATGAAGCAGCGTGCCGCAATGCGCATGCAATCAGCAGGCCCGAATTTTTTCCGAGAGTGTCATGACCGATTTCGCTGATCCGCAACCCTCCACGAGTGCCACAGCCGCACCAGTGCCAGCAGCAGCGCCAATACCAGCCGCACCAACACCGGCAGCGCCAGCGCCAGCAGCTAAGCCATCCGGCAACCGCAAGCGCGCGCTCGGCATCGTCGCCGTCGTGGTACTGCTCGGCGGCGGTGCCTGGGGCGCCTATGAGTACTTCATCGGGAGTCATTACGAAGACACCGACAACGCCTACGTGCAAGGCAACATCATCCAGATCACGCTGCAGATCGGCGGCACGGTGATGGCCATCATGGCCGACGACACCGACTTCGTGAAAGCCGGCCAACCGCTGGTCAAGCTCGATCCGGCGGATGCCAAGGTGGCGTTCGACCTGACCGAAGCGGCGCTGGCGCAAGCGGTGCGCCAGGTACGAACGCTGTATGCCAACAATGGCTCGCTGTCGGCGCAGGTGGCGTTGCGTCGCTCGGATGTGGTGCGCGCTCAAAGCGATATTGCGCGGGCCCGAGACGATCTGAAGCGCCGGCGGGCGCTGGCCGGCAATGGTGCCGTGTCGAAGGAGGAACTCAACCACGCCGAGACGCAACTGGCCAATTCGAACAGCGCGCTGGCCGCGGCCCAGGCTGGCGTGGCCGCGGCAGAGGAACAACTGGTGAGCAATCAGTCGCTGACCGAAGGCACCGACATCGAGCAGCATCCGGCGGTGATGGCGGCAGCGGCCAAAGTGCGCGAGGCGTATCTGGGTTTGCAACGCGTCGAGCTCCCGGCGCCGGTCGACGGTTATGTGGCCAAGCGCACGGTGCAACTGGGCCAGCGGGTGGCCGCCGGCACGCCGATGATGTCGATCGTGCCGCTCGGCCAACTCTGGGTCGACGCGAACTTCAAAGAGCCACAACTGCGCAATATCCGCCTCGACCAGCCGGTGAAGCTGACGGCCGACGTCTATGGCAAGAAAGTCGAGTACGAAGGCACGGTGGCCGGTCTCGGCGTCGGCACCGGTGCGGCGTTTGCGTTGGTGCCGGCGCAGAACGCCACGGGCAACTGGATCAAGGTGGTGCAGCGCGTGCCCGTTCGCATCGCGCTCGATCCGAAACAGCTGGCGGCCAACCCGTTGCGCGTCGGTCTGTCGATGAACGCGGTCATCGACATCACCGATCAAGGCGGCAAGACCTTGGCCGACTCGCCGAGCGGCAACACCATTTCGCAGACCCAGGTCTACGCCCGCCTCGACGAAGGCGCCGATGCCGAGGTGCAGCGCATCATCGCCGCCAACCTGGGACGCAGCGGGGCGACTTCGAATACACGCAGCGCCGCCAAGGCGTCGCACGATCCGGCTGCCGCCGACGCGCCTGAAAGCGCCGACTCGCCGGCAAGCCCGGCGTCGCCGGCAGGGGCGCCCTGGGCCAAGCGCGGTGGCACCGGTGCCCGCTTGGCGTTTCGCCAGTCGACGCACGGCTGATTCGGCTCGAGCGGGGTCCGATCATGGCCACAGGCGCGGCGCCATCTGCCGCCCATCCGCCGCTTGAGGGCGCGGCGCGGGTGTGGGGCACCATCGCACTCTCGTCGGCGGTGTTCATGAACGTGCTCGACTCGTCGATCGCCAACGTGTCGCTGCCGGCGATCGCCGGCGATCTGGGTGTGAGCTTCACGCAAGGCACCTGGGTCATCACCAGTTTTGCCGTCTCCAACGCCATTGCGGTACCGCTCACCGGCTGGCTGACCCAGCGCTTCGGGCAGGTTCGGCTGTTCACCGGCAGCATCATCCTGTTCATCCTGGCGTCGCTGTTGTGCGGCTTGGCGCCCAACATGCCCACGCTCATCTTCTTTCGTGCGCTGCAGGGCTTCGTTGCCGGGCCGATGATTCCGCTGTCGCAAACCCTGCTGCTGTCGAGCTACCCGCGTGCCAAGGCGGGCCTGGCCATGGCGATGTGGTCGATGACGACGCTGGTAGCGCCGGTGACGGGGCCCCTTCTGGGCGGCTGGATCACCGACAACGTGTCGTGGCCCTGGATTTTCTACATCAACCTGCCGATCGGGCTGGTGGCCGCGCTGGTCACGCTCAGCATCTATCGCGATCGCGAGAGCCCGATTCGCATCGTGCCGATCGACACCATCGGCCTTTCCCTGCTGGTGCTGTGGGTCGGCGCCATGCAGGTGATGCTCGACAAGGGAAAGGAACTCGACTGGTTCCATTCCAGCTTCATCGTCACTCTGGCGGTCGTCGCGGCGATCGGCTTCATCGTCTTTCTGGTATGGGAACGATATGAAGCGCATCCGGTGGTTGACCTGTCGCTGTTCGCTCGACGCAACTTCTGGACCGGTGCCGTGGCTACCGCCATCGGCTATGGCTTGTTCTTCGGCAACGTGGTGATTCTGCCGCTGTGGTTGCAGCAGTTCATGGGCTACACGGCAACGCAGGCCGGCATGGTGTTGGCACCCGTCGGGGCACTGGCGATCGTCTTGTCGCCGATCGTCGGACTCACCATCGGAAAGGTCGATCCGCGGCGCTATGCGACCGTGTCATTCGTGATCTTTGCGCTGGTGCTGTGGATGCGCTCTCGTTTCAATACGCAGGCCGATCTCACCACCATCATGATCCCGACGATCATTCAGGGCGTGGCCACGGCCCTCTTCTTCATTCCGCTCGTGACGCTGACCTTGTCGGGCCTTTCGCCCGACCGCATTCCAGCGGCGTCGGGCCTGTCGAACTTTCTGCGCATCACCGCCGGCGGCATGGGCACATCGATCGCCACCACGCTGTGGGAGAACCGGGCGACGCTGCATCACGCCCAACTGGCCGAATCGATCAACAGTGGCAACAACGCGGCCGTGGCGGCGATCGCCGGGCTGCGCAGCAGCGGCCTGAGCGCCGAGCAGGCGCTGGGGCAGATCAACGGCCTGGTGACGCAGCAGTCGTTCATGCTGGCGTCTGCCGACGTGTTTTACGCCTCGGCGGTGTTGTTCCTTTTCCTGATTCCGCTGGTCTGGCTGGCGCGACCGCAGCGCGGCGCATCGGCAGGCGGCGCGGCCGCAGGGGCACACTGAGCTCGCCCCCAGTCTGCGGCGCACTTCGTGTCGCCTTCGCCAAACGGGCGCCCGCCAGAGGCGGCTGCTCTTCATTGCCGTCCAATCCTGCGCAGGCAGGCTCGCAGCCGCAGCACTCAGCCCGACCGGGGGCGACACCAACGGCCGGCAAAGCCGGTCCGTGGTGTCTGCTGGCATTGCCGGACAACGCTGCGAAGGTCGAGCAACCTAGCATTTGCCCCGATGGTGCTTTCGAGCAGAGCCATCACAATCCTCGGCGTGAATCAGAACGACGTCATTCTCGAAACCCGACATCTTTGCAAGGAATTCAAGGGCTTCACCGCCGTTGACGATGTCAATCTGGCGGTGCGGCGCGGTTCGATTCACGCGCTGATCGGGCCGAATGGGGCAGGCAAGACCACCTGCTTCAACCTGTTGACGAAGTTCCTCGAGCCGACGTCCGGGACGATCCTCTTCAACGGCCGGGACATCACGCGCGAGCGGCCGGCGCAGATCGCCCGGCGCGGCATCATTCGCTCCTTCCAGATCTCGGCGGTGTTTCCGCACCTGAGCGTGCTGGAGAACGTGCGCTTGGGGCTCCAGCGCGCGCTTGGCACGTCGTTCCATTTCTGGAAGAGCGAAAAATCTCTGATGTCGCTGAACAACCGGGCGCTGGCGTTGCTGGCCGAGGTCGGGCTCGAAGACACGGCGGACGAGCAGACCGTCAACCTGCCCTATGGACGCAAGCGGGCACTGGAAATCGCCACGACGCTGGCGTTGGAACCCGAACTGATGTTGCTGGACGAGCCAACGCAGGGCATGGGTCATGAAGACGTGCACCGCGTCGCCCAACTGATCAAGCGGGTCTCGGCGGGCCGTACCATCCTCATGGTGGAACACAACATGAACGTCGTCGCCGATATCGCCGACACCATCACGGTGCTGCAGCGCGGCGCTGTACTGGCCGAAGGGCCGTACGCCGAAGTCTCGACCAATCACGAGGTGATGGAAGCCTACATGGGCAGCACCGACGCGCAACTGGAAGGCGCGCATTGACTCACCTGCTCGCCCCCCATCGGCGCTA
>JBDSYU010000047.1:0-10523 GCA_039925525.1 Variovorax sp. | reverse complement strand
ACGCCGTGTCAGCCACCGATGAACCCGAGATCGCGCCGAAAAAAGTCGACGCCAGAATGTTGACGAGCGACAGCCCGCCGCGCAGGAAGCCGACCAGGACGCCGGCAAAAGCAACCAGTCGCCGCGACATGCCGCCCTCGGCCATGATTGCGCCGGCCAGCACGAAGAAAGGTATGGCCAACAGCGAAAATTTGTTCACGCCATTGGCGATCTGGATCATCACCGCCTCCAGCGGCAGATCGATCCAGATGGCACCGACGAGCGCCGCGAGGCCGAGTGAATAAGCAACCGGCATGCCGATCAGGATCAGCAGAGCGAAGCTGCCCAGGAGGACCACGGTGTCCATGTCGGCTCTTCTAGATCTGTACGTTGGCGATCACCGGCAACGCTTCGACCTCTAGATCGAGATTGACACCCGGGCGGTTGTGCTGTTCGCCGAAAAACATCTTTTCGAGCACGAAGACCAGTGTGACCGCGCCGCCGATCGGCAACGGCGAGTAGGTGATACCCACCGGCAACCATGGCAACGCCGGCAGCGTCTGGTTCATGGTTTCCAGGCACAGCTTGGCGCCGTAATACACCATGAACAGGCTGATGGCGATCATCAAAAGATCGACGAACTTGGCAAACACCCAACGCAGCTTCGGCGGCAGGCGCTCAGTCACCATGGCGACGGCGATGTGCGCGCCAGCGCGATAAGCCGTAGCGGCGCCGAAAAAAGTGAACGTCACCATCAACAAGATGGCGATCGGCTCGGGCCACTGCGCGCCCTCGCCCAGCACGTAGCGCGCAAACACGCCCACCGGGATGATCAGGCTCATCACCAGGATCGACAACCCGGCGATCCAGACGCAGGTGGAGTACAGGCGATCGATGGCCGCATGCAAGCGCTCGTTCATGGTTCGGTCCTACTGTCGCTGATGCCTTCCGCGCCTACTTGACGTCGGCGATGCGCTTCATCAGGTCGGCATACGGTGCGCCGTACTTGGCGCGCACTGCAACGGTGGCGTCGAAGAACGGCTTCTGATCGACATCGATGAACTCGACCCCGGCCGCTTTCAACTTCGCCGAGTACTCGGCAACGCTCTTGTCCCAAAGCACACGTTGTTCCATCTGCGCCTCGCGGCCGAATTTTTTCATGAGGCCCTGCTCTTCGGGCGTCATCTTGTCCCAGGCCACTTTCGACATCACCAGCAGTTCGGGAATGATGAGGTGATTGGTCTGCGCGTAATACTTCGCGCCGGTGGTGTAGTGGTTCGCGGTGAACATGCTGGGCGGATTGTTCTCGGCGCCGTCGATGACGCCGGTTTGGAGCGCAGTGAACACTTCCCCATAGCCCATCGAGATGCCATTGCCGCCGAGCGCGTTCATGGTGTCGACGAACAGCGGGTTGCCCATCATGCGGATCTTCATGCCCTTCAGGTCTTCGAGGCTGTGCACCGGCTTCTTTGTGTAGAGGCTGCGCGAGCCGCCATCCATCCAGGCCAGCGCCACCAGCTTGGCTGGGCTGGCAGTGATCTTGTCGAGCAGTTCCTGTCCGATCGGGCCATCGATCACGGCGCGCATGTGCTTTTCATCGCGGAAGACGAAGGGCATGTTGAAGACATTGACTTCCGGTACCACCGAGCCGACCGGCCCGAGCGACGTGCGCAGGATCTGGATCGCGCCGACCTGTGTCTGTTCGATCATCGACTTCTCGTCGCCGAGCACGCTGCTCGGGAACATCTGCATCTTGTATTTGCCGTTGGTCGCGGCTTCCAGCTTCTTGCCGAGGTTCTCGGTGGCGACCACTGTCGGGTAGCCCGGGGGGTGCACGTCGGCGGCCTTGAGGACCGTCTGCGCGTTGACCGTATGCGGAAGGGCGAATGCAGCGGCGGCAAGTGTCGCCGCTGCGAGGATGTTTCTACGAAGGTTCATGCGGGGTCTCCTGATTGAGGGTTGAGAGAAAAAAAGTAGGCAGAAAGAAATTAAAGAACACTTGCCGGTGACGGCGTCTTCGGAAAACGAGTGAATCGCGGCTCGACCCGTCCTCGCACATCGACTTCGCAGGCGAACAGCGCACCATGTTCGGGCGTCGCGGCGCCAACTTCTGGCGCACTTGCTCGCGGCGGTTGGATCGACGTCACGAACAGCGTTTGCAGGTCGGGGCCGCCAAAACAGCACATCGCCGGCTTGGGCACCGGTACAGGCAGCGACTGGACCAACCGCCCATCGGGATCGAAGCGATGAATGAGTCCGGCATCGTTGCCACAGATCCAGTAATGGTCTTGCGCGTCGACGGCGGCGCCGTCCGGGCGGCCCGGAAGTGCCCGCATGTCGACCCAGGCTGTGCGCTCGCTCAAGGCGCCGCTTGCAGGGTCACGGGCGAAGCGCCATATCTGCTGCACCGAGGGGTGCGAATCCGACAGCCAGACATGCCGACCGTCACCCGAGAACGCCAGGCCGTTCGGCGTGATCAGCCCGCTCACCACGGGAGGACTCAGGCCGGCTTCGTCGAGTACATGAAGGGCGCCGTCGGATGCGGCGAGCCCCATGTCCATGCACATCGCGCTGACCCAGAAGCGGCCCTCGGCGTCGCAGCGGCCATCGTTGAAGCGTATGCCGTCACGCGTGAATTTGGCAGGCGCGATCAGGCTCGCCTGGACTTCGGCATTGGCCCCCAGTTCGACCTCGAAGATGCCGGTTTCCATCGCGGCGATCACGCTGCCGCGGTCAGTGAGCGCGATACAGCCGACGCGCTCGGCACATTGCCAGCTTCGGGTGGCCTGCCCGGCCCAGTCAAAGCGGCGGACCGAGCGGCCGTCGATATCGACCCAGGTCAGCGTTTGCCGACTCGAGTCCCACACCGGGCTTTCGCCGACGCGATCGCGCGTGGTGCCCACGATGCGCCACTCGCCCGCTC
Source organism: Variovorax sp. (assembly GCA_039925525.1). Lineage (GTDB taxonomy): Bacteria > Pseudomonadota > Gammaproteobacteria > Burkholderiales > Burkholderiaceae_C > Variovorax. The sequence continues at coordinate 7,621 of JBDSYU010000047.1, read as the reverse complement.
GAACCTGCGGGGCGTTTCCGACTGGAGGGATGGCAACGCTCACTCGAGCGGCCCCGTGCGCACGAACGCGCCGCCCTGATGCCGGGCCGCCGGATCCGTCAGATCGGGCTCGGGCGTGGACGCATACATCGCCTCGCGGAACGGCTCGGAACTGTCCTTGGCGACAAACCCGACATGGCGTGCACGCCGGTTGTCCCACCACGTCACCGGGTTGTCGGACATCCCGAAGATGATGCTGTGGCCAAGCACCGGCGTCGTCAGGCAGGCGGTGATGAGCCGATGCAGATCGTCGAAGCTGAGCCAGGTGGCCAGCATGCGCCGATCTTTTGGCTCGGCGAAAGATGAGCCGATGCGCACGCACGCGGTCTCGATGCCCCAGCGATCGAAGTACAGACGCGACAGATCCTCGCCGAAGGCCTTGCTCAAACCATAAAGGCCGTCTGGACGCGCCGGTGCATCGGCGTCGATGGTCTGGCCCTGGCTGTAGAAACCCGTCACATGGTTGGAGCTTGCAAACACGATGCGCTTTACGCCGTGCTTTCGGGCGGCTTCGTACAGGTGGTAAGCCCCGACAATGTTGGCTTGCAGAATGGGAGCGAACGGCGACTCGACCGAAATGCCGCCCATGTGGACGATGGCATCGACCCCGGCCACCACGCGCTCAACCGCGGCGGCATCGCCGAGATCGGCGAGCATCACCTCTTCGCCGGCTTGCGCTTCGCCAAAAGCCTCGATGTCGGACAAGCGAAGCACATCGCAATTGGCTTTCAGGCGCTCCCGCAGCACGCGCCCCAGCCCGCCTGCGGCGCCAGTCAGCAACAGTTTGCGGTGGCTTTTCACGGTCATGGTGTATGAGAACCTGGGGAAAACGCGGCGTGTCGAACGCTGGACTTTTCGATCCGGTTTGTTAGAGTGGCACACATGGCACCGACTCGTACGTTGTCTGATGACTTCCGATTTTTGAAGGAATTCGACCGCAATGGACTCAAGGCAAACCCTAGGTATCGAAAAAAAAACGCTGATACCCGCCCCGTCCGCCTCCGCAACCGGACCTCCCAGACCACGCCGACGCGGTCTGGTCAGCGAGATCGTCGACAACCTGTCCGACGGGGTACGCGCCGGGCACATCAAGCCTGGCCAGAAGCTGCCCACCGAATCCGAAATCATGGCCGGCTATGGCGTCAGCCGGACCGTGGTGCGCGAATCCCTTTCACGATTGCAGGCGCGCGGACTGGTACAGACGCGTCATGGCATCGGCACATTTGTATTGCCGCCACCGCCGCAGGAACCGTTCAAGATCGACGCCCAGGATTTCGCCACCGTCGTCGACGTGATTGCGGTGCTCGAACTGCGCATCAGTCTGGAGACCGAGGCCGCGGGTCTGGCCGCCCATCGGCGCAGCCCCGAGCAACTGGAAGCGATGAAGCAAGCGCTGCAGGCCTTCGAAGATTCGATCGAGCAAGACGATGACAGCGTGCCTTCGGATTTCCAGTTTCACCTGGAAGTCGCGCGCGCCACCGGCAACCGCCACTTCGCCGACCTCATGACCTACCTGGGCACCATGATCATTCCGCGCACACGGCTCAACACTGCCCGAGATGCGCCAGAGGGCCGGCTGGCCTATCTGCTTCGCGTACACGGCGAGCATGAAAACATCTACCAGGCGATCCGCAATCACGACGCAGAAGCCGCGCGCGGCGCCATGCGCATGCATCTGTCGAACAGCCGCGAGCGCTTGCGTCAAGGCAACGACCCTGTCGAGGAGGCGAACCAGCAGACGACGGCAGGGGCCGCAGGTCGTACGATGACTCGGTCTCGTGCGCGCCAGCCATGACGACGACAAGTTCGCAACGCTTGCGGCTGGCCATGATCGGCGTCGGACTCGGCTCGGCCCCGCACCGATCGAGCCTGATCGAGTTGCAGCAGGAAGGCGAGCTGGAATGGACCTGGGCTTGTGCGCGGGACGCCGGGCGCTTGGCGGCGGTCGATCTGCCTGCGACGGTGCGCCGCACCACTCGTCTGAACGACGTGCTGGCCGACCCCGACGTGACGGCCGTGCTGGTGCTGACGCCGCCCGACGCCCACCTGGAGATCACGCGCCGCGCGGCGGCGGCTGGCAAGCATGTGCTGGTTGAGAAACCTCTGGAGATCGACCTGCCGCGCGCAGAAGCATTGCTGGCATGCTGCGAGGATGCCGGCGTCAAGCTTGCCGTGATGCTGCAATACCGGTTGCGCGAAGGGCCGATTGCGCTGCGCCAGCGCATCGCCTCGGGCGCGCTTGGCGAGTTGGTGAGTGCGAGCGTGTCGGTGCGCTGGTGGCGGCCACAAAGTTACTATGACGCCCCGGGTCGCGGCACGCTGGCGCGCGATGGTGGCGGCGTGTTGATGACGCAGGCCATCCACACCCTCGACCTGTTGCTATGGCTGGTCGGCATGCCCGATCACGTGACAGGGCAGGTGCGAACCAGCGCCCTGCACACGATGGAGTGCGAGGACACCGCAACTGCCCTGCTGCATTACTCGAACGGCGCTGTGGTCACGCTGCTCGCGACGACCGCGGCCTACCCCGGTTACCCCGAACGCATCGAGATCAACGGCACGCGTGGCACTGCCACGCTCGAGTCCGGCCGGCTGGTGTTGCAGCAGATCGACGGGAACACCTTCGAAACCGCGGCCAGTTCCGGCTTCGGCGGCGGCGCCGACCCGATGGTGTTCGACCCTGCGCCGCATCGAGCCGTGCTCCAGGATTTCGTGTGCGCCGTTCGAGATGACCGGCTGCCTGCGACCGACGGTCGCAGCGCCCTCGACGTACAGCGGGTGATCGACGCGATCATGCGTTCTTCAGCCGAGGCACGAGAGGTCTTGCTGCCGCATGCGAACCGAAACGAAGACGCAGAACCGGTCCCGAACGCATGGGCGAGTGCAGCCAGCCGCTAACCCATGTCAACGCCGAAACACGCATCCATGGCCGCGCCGCCCAGCGACCCGCCGCGAACCATCCGCATCCATGCGAGCGACAACGTCGCGGTCGTGGTGAACGACGGTGGCGCTGCGGCAGACAGCGTCTGCGCCACCGGTCTGGTGCTGCGCGAGCACGTCCCGCAGGGCCACAAGGTGGCATTGGTCGATCTGGCAGCGGGCGACGCGGTGCGGCGTTATGGCGTGGTGATCGGACACACCGCACGTGCGCTGCCCGCCGGAAGTTGGGTGCACGAGCGCGTACTGACGATGCCCGCTGCGCCGGCGCTCGACACGCTGCCGATGGCGACGCGGCCGGCACCCGCACCCGTCCCCCTTGCCGGGTCCACCTTCGAGGGCTACCGCAACGCCGACGGCAGCGTCGGGACTCGCAACATCCTGGCCATCACGACCACGGTGCAATGCGTGGCCGGCGTGGTCGCCTTCGCGGTGCGGCGCATCAAGGACGAACTGCTGCCCCGCTACCCCCATGTCGACGACGTGGTTGGTCTTGAGCACAGCTACGGCTGCGGCGTGGCCATCGATGCGCCTGACGCGGTCATACCGATTCGCACGCTGCGCAATATCAGTGCCAATCCGAACTTCGGTGGCGAGGTGATGGTGGTGAGTCTGGGCTGCGAAAAACTGCAACCGGATCGGCTGCTGCCGCGGGGTGGCATCCCGCTTGTCGACATGCGGCATTCCCTCACGGCAGCGGCGCGGCGATCGACGTCAATATCGAGTTCAGCCTCCGCGTTGGCGTTTGCTACTGCGCCGGAACCTGTCCCCGAACCACCGCTCGATGTCGTCTGCCTGCAAGACGCCGGCCATGTCGGCTTCATGTCGATGATCGATTCAATCGTGCGGCAGGCCGAAGTGCATCTGCGTCGGCTCGATGCGCGGCGCCGCGAAACCGTACCGGCCAGCGCCCTCGTCGTCGGCGTGCAATGTGGTGGCAGCGACGCCTTCTCCGGTATCACGGCCAACCCGGCAGTTGGCTTTTGCACCGACCTGCTGGTCGCAGCCGGGGCGACCGTGATGTTCTCCGAAGTGACCGAAGTGCGCGATGCCATCGATCAACTGACCGCGCGGGCGGCCACGCCGGAAATTGCCGCGGCCCTGGTGCGCGAGATGGCCTGGTACGACGCCTACCTGCAGCGCGGCGGCGCCGACCGTAGTGCCAACACCACACCCGGCAACAAGGCGGGCGGTCTGTCGAACATCGTCGAAAAAGCGATGGGCTCGATCGTCAAGTCCGGCAGCTCGCCGATCTGCGGTGTGCTCGGGCCCGGCGAAAGCGCGCGCCGGCAAGGCCTGAGCTCGGGCTTGATCTATGCCGCGACGCCGGCCAGCGATTTCATCTGTGGCACCTTGCAACTGGCGGCGGGCATCAACCTGCATGTGTTCACCACAGGGCGCGGCACGCCCTACGGCCTGGCCGAAGTGCCGGTGATCAAGGTCGCCACGCGCAGCGACTTGGCGCGTCGCTGGCACGATCTGATGGACGTCAACGCCGGGCGGATCGCCGATGGCGAAGCATCGATCGAGGATGTCGGGCGTGAACTGTTCCAGCTCATGCTCGACGTCGCGAGTGGGCGCAAAAAAACCTGGGCCGAGCATTGGCGGCTGCACAACGCGCTGGTGCTGTTCAATCCCGCACCGGTCACTTGACGAGCTCGGCCCTCGGGAATGCGCAGCCGCCATTCCCCACTTCTTAGAATCGCCTGACCGCTGCCACCCCGTTTGAACCCCGTGTCCAACCGCCTCGCTGTACTGCCCCAATATTTGATCCCCAAGCGCGCTCTGACGCGTTTTTCGCGCTGGGTGGCCGATCGCGAAAGAGGCGCCGTCACGCAATGGATCATTCGCCGCTTCATCGCCAAGTACGGCGTGAACATGAATGAAGCGGCGGCCAGCGACATCGCCGTCTACAAGACCTTCAACGAGTTTTTTACGCGCGCACTCAAGGACGGTGCGAGGCCCCTGGCCAACGCCGACTGGCTGTGCCCGGTCGACGGTGCCATCAGCCAGTTCGGCGTCATCGAGGACGATCAGATTTTCCAGGCCAAGGGACATGCCTACAGCACACGGGCGCTGCTTGGCGGCGACGCTGCCCTGGCCGCTCAATTTGCGCATGGCAGCTTCGCCACGCTGTACCTGAGCCCGAAGGACTATCACCGAGTCCACATGCCGTGCGACGGCCGCTTGCTAAGCATGATCTACGTGCCGGGCGCGCTGTTCTCGGTCAACCCGCAGACGGCGCGCAGTGTGCCGGGCCTGTTTGCACGCAATGAACGCGTCGTCTGCTTGTTCGAGACCGCTCACGGTCCTCTGGCACTGGTATTGGTCGGCGCGGCGATCGTCAGCAGCATGCAAACGGCATGGCACGGCGTGGTCAATCCCAAGCGCGGCGTACCGATTCGCTCCTGGGACTACGACGGACAGGACCTTCGGTTGCAGCGCGGGGCGGAGATGGGCCGGTTTTTGCTCGGCTCGACGGTGGTGCTGCTGTTCGCGCCGCCGCGGGTCACCTTTGATCCGGCGTGGGCGCCCGAGCGCGCGGTGCAGTTCGGGCAGGCGATGGCGCAAAGCGCCGACGGCGCGGCGGCGTGAGTCCGCTGCCCGGAGTTGCTCGCTTTCAAGGTCGCCGTGGAGCTCGCTATTAAACTTGTAGCATGGGGGCGCTGACTGCGATATAGTCGGCGCCCTGCCCGCCGGACCCTGCCGCGGCACGCAAACTGCGTGGGTGGATTGGGCGCTGCGGATCACGCATAAAAATATGAGATCGCGAGGGCCCGGAGCCTTGGCACCGAGGAGGGAGCGAGCTTGAGCATGAGGGAACCCGCAGCCATCGGCCAGTTGTTGGCATTGCTGGAAGCGCGCTATGCCCTGCGCGTACTGTGGGCCCTGCGCGATGGCCACCCACAGACTTTTCGCCTGCTGCAGGACAGCGTCGGTGGCGTCACGCCGAACACGCTCAACACGCGTCTCAAGGAATTGCGGCAGGCCGGCCTCATCGGACACAGCGGTGACGGCTACTATCTCACCGCCACCGGCCTCGATCTGCAAAAACGACTGTCCGATCTTCAGCCTTTTGCCTTCAAGTGGCAGGCCGGACAAGCCAGGAAAATGGCCGCCGTGAAGTAAACATCAAGGATCGACCGCATGACCATGACCTCGCCTTCGGGCCTGCAATTCGACGACAGCCACCCCGGCACCGGCACCGAGGCCCAGCCCGGCCAGCAGGTCGACGTGCACTACACCGGCTGGATCTACAACGACGGCGTGCAAGGCGCCAAGTTCGATTCCAGCCGCGACAGAAACGCGCCGTTCTCGTTCGCTCTGGGCGCAGGCCAGGTGATCAAGGGCTGGGACGAAGGCGTAGCTGGCATGAAGGTCGGCGGACAACGCACCTTGATCATCCCGCCGGCGCTTGGCTATGGTGAGCGCGGCGCCGGCGGCGTGATTCCGCCGAATGCGACCTTGAAGTTCGATGTCGAACTGATCGGTGTGCGCTGATTTCCGGCTTTATGGCGATGGCCTTGCGGCCGTTGCGCTCGCGAAAGTCGCCTTGAAACCGCCCGAAACGGCCCTAGCTGCGTCATTGGTATCGCAGCCGAGGCCGTCAGCCATCGTTGCGCGGACGGTCGGTTGATCGCATTTTTTTGATTTCCAGCTTTTTAAGATGTCCGCAGAACACCCCCCCACCGATTCCAACGCCCTGCAGGGCGAGCCAAGCCCCGAAGAACTGGAGGCCGCCTCCGCTGCCGATGAAGCCGACGCACAGGTGGCGTTCGCTGCGGCACAAGTGCAACTGGCTGCATTGCAGGAAAAAAATGCGGAGCTGTCGGATCAGTTTCTGCGTGCTCAGGCGGACGTGCAGAACGCGCGGCGCCGGGCCGATGAGGAAGTGAGCAAGGCGCGCAAGTTTGCGCTCGAGTCCTTCGCTGAAAGTCTGCTCCCGGTCCTGGACAGCCTGGACGCCGGACTGGCCATGAGCGAGGCGACCGCTGAGCAATTGCGTCAAGGTTCAGAAGCGACGCTGCGCCAGTTGAAGAGCGCGCTCGAACGCAACAAGGTGCTCGAAACGGCCCCGACGCCTGGCGAGCCGTTCGACCCGAACGTCCATCAGGCGCTATCGGTGGTGCCGGCCGAGCAGCCGCCCAACACCATCGTCGCCCTGCTGCAGAAAGGCTACACCATCAACGATCGCGTGCTGCGCCCGGCGCTGGTGACCGTTTCGGCACCCAAGTAGGAACGCGCGGTGCGCCTTTGCGAAACCTCTGCGCCCTCCGCATTCGCTTGTCCGATCGCACCTTCGGAACCTTGAAGCTCAACAGCTTACCCACACCTTCTCAACAACCAATTCTTCAGACTTTCAGGAGCACAACACCATGGGCAGAATCATCGGCATCGACCTCGGCACCACCAATTCGTGCGTGGCCATCATGGAAGGCAACACTACCAAGGTGATCGAGAACTCGGAAGGCGCGCGCACCACGCCATCGATCATCGCCTACCAGGAAAACGGTGATGTGCTGGTTGGTGCTTCGGCCAAGCGCCAGGCCGTCACCAACCCGAAGAACACGCTCTACGCCGTCAAGCGCCTGATCGGGCGCAAGTTCGACGAGAAAGAGGTGCAAAAGGACATCAACCTGATGCC
>JBDSYU010000046.1:0-17619 GCA_039925525.1 Variovorax sp. | reverse complement strand
CGGCTGCCTGAAGACGATCGCGCTGTGCGAAGCGCGCGGTGTACCGGTCGCCTCGCACCATGGCGCCAGCGCCCTCATGAACTTGGCGAATCTGCAAGTGCTGTGCGGCGCGACCGACGTCGAGATGCTCGAGGTGCTGGTGCCCGAGGCGCCCTACCACTATGGCTTGCGCGATTACCTGCGGGTGAATTCAGACGGCTCGGTTCAAGTGCCAGATGCGCCGGGGCTCGGGGCGGAGCCGGACTGGGCCTATATCGAGTCGCACCGTGTGAGTTGAGGGCCGTTTGCGCTATTCGCGCACATCGGACCCTCGGAGCGCGGCATGCACCGGTGTCGCAGCTCGAAGAAAGCGCTCGTGCTCGCGCATGCCGGCCAACATCTTCGCCGCGTCGACCAATTCGTTGAACACTGGAATTCCGCTGGCCACTGCTTGCGTGCGGTAGCCATTCTTGCGCTGCTCGATGTCTGCCTCGCCGTCCGATCGCAGGACCAGAACGAAGTGTGGCGCGCCGGGTTCGGCGCCGCGAATCGACAAGGCCGCATCCATCAGATTTCCGAGCAGGTCGATGTTCCTGTAGCTCAGGACGACGGGCAGGTTGATGTGCATGACCACGGCATCGGGCTTCGCGTAATGGCGCACCGCCTCCAGAATCCGGCGGGCGATGCGGCCATCTTCGCGGCGCAGGGCGCTGGCGGGCGTATCGATAGGGTTGACGATCGACGAGCCGGGTGGCAGGTCAAGCGCGCGCAACGCATTCAATGTCGGCTCGTCAAAGGGGGAAATGTCAAAGCCGCGCGCGGCAAAGCAATCGGTCGCCAACACGCTGGTGCCGCCGCCATTGCCGAACAGCACCACCTCGTGCGTCGGGTGGGCGGCGTGTGGTGCCAAGGTCTGGAACCCGAGCAGGGTGTCGAGAAACTCGTCGAGGGTGTCGACCAGCACCATCCCGGTCTGCCGCGCCAGTCCGGCCCAGATGCGCATGTCGCCGGCCAAAGCACCGGTGTGCGAGGCGCTGGCCCTCTGGCCCGGCGCTGTTCGGCCCCCCTTGAGCAGCACCACGGGCTTGCGTGCACCTGCATCCCGCAGGAGGGAAAAGAAACGGCGTCCTTCAGCGACGTCTTCCAGGTACAGGCCGATGACCCGCGTCTGTTCGTCGGCCAGCAGGTACTCCAGCAGGTCGCAGGGGCCCAGATCGGCACTGTTGCCCAGGGTGACCAGTGCACTGAAGCGCACGCCGCGCACTTGACCGCGTCGCAGCATGTCGATCGCGAGGCCGCCGCTTTGGGAGAGCACGCCGACACTGCCCACGTCGGCCGGCGCCTGATCCACAAAGGTGATCTTGCCGCGCGGCGAATGGGTGCCGAGGCAGTTCGGGCCCAACAGGCGCATGCCACCGGCGCGCGCGGCATCGAGCAGATCGGCTTGCCGTAGCGCGCCGCCACCACTCGCCTCGCCGAAGCCACCGGACATCACCTGGGCGAACTTGACGCGACCGTTGGCGCCCGACAGCAGCGCCGGTGCGTGCTCGGCCGCGGTGGCGATGTACGCATAGTCGATCGGCTGCGGCGTATCGGCCAGCGTGCGATAGGCCGGCAGGCCGGCCACGCTTTCGGCCGAGGGGTGAATCGGATAAATCGCACCTGCGAAGCCATAGTCTTGCAGTTGACGCAGAAAGTTGTTGCCGGGCCCGGAGCCTTTGGTCGATGCGCCGGCCACCGCTACAGATCTGGGTACGAAAAGTGGGCGGAAGCTTTCAATCGGATCTGCGGGTCGTCTATCGGGTCTCTCGTCGGCGACGCGCGTGAACGGTCCACCCTCGGCGCTGCTCGCATCAGGATGAGCGCTCGCCAGGGGCTCAGCGCTCCCAAGCAAGATCACCCGCGCGTCGACTGCCGTGGCGCCGGTTGCCGAAACGATGAGCGGATTGACGTCGAGTTCGACCAGCGTATCGGCGCACGACATCAGCAAGCCATCTTCGCCGCCGATACGCAGCAAGGCTTCGACGATGGCTTTGCGATCCGCGACGATGCCGCCGCGTGCGCCGGCCAGAATCGGTGCCGCGCGCAGTTCGTCGAGCATGGCCTCTGCATCCAAGCCAGTGATCGGGCACACGCGGAACGCCACGTCAGCGAAAACTTCGACGAAGACGCCGCCCAAGCCCGTCATGATGACCGGCCCGAAGATCGGGTCAATCAAGCCGCCGATGACCAGTTCGTGGCCTTTGGCGGCCATCTCCTCGAGCAGAAATCCGTCAATCGGGTGGCCATGGCGCTTGGCGGCTTCGGTCATCGTGGCGATGGCGCTGGCAGCCTCTTGGGCGGTTGACAATCCGAGCGCGACGCCGCCCACATCGCTCTTGTGCAAGACCCCGGTGGCGATCAACTTCATTGCCAACGGCGGTGCGAGGCCGAACAAAGCGGCATCGACTTCGGTGCCAGGCGTCAGCACCACGGATCGCGGCACGGCGACGCCGTATTGCGCGAGCAGGCGCTTGGCGGCCGGTTCATCAAGCGTTTGGCCGGCGGTCAAAGACACACGTAGGTGGGCCTCAGAATTCATCGCTGGCGGCTCCTGAAAAACGAAGCAGTTTAAAGGCCGATCTCATGCTGGCATTGAAGTCGGATTGCAGTCCAGCCGCGAGCGATTTGAGAGGCAGTCAAATGCCCCAGCCTCACCCCTTCCATCGAGCGGACAGCCTCCAATCGGCTTTGCCAGCCGGAGGCTGCCGCTCATGTCAAACGTTAAAGCCTGCTGGCCACGGTGCTACGATTTCGCCCATGAACACTGAAACAATCCGTCGCGAAGCACTGTCGCTTCCCGTTCAGGAGCGAGCGGAGCTTGCTGAGCAACTGCTGTCGAGTCTTGATGCGTTGTCCGAGGCTGAGATTGCCCAGCTCTGGTTGCAGGAGGCCGCGCGCCGTGCCGAAGAACTGGATCAGGGTTTTGCGAAGCGTATTTCGGCTGACGAAGTAAGTCGTCAAGCCCAAGCATTACTGAAGTGAGTTACTTTTTCAGTGAGGCGGCGCGGGTCGAGCATCTTGAGCACGTCGCCTACTATGAAGGGCAGCGTCCTGGCTTGGGCGCTCGGTATCTCGCTGCGTTCGAGGCGGCGATGGTCAAGGTTTGTGAGCATCCGGACAGGTTTCGTGTCGAACTTGCTCCCGGTATCCGACAGCATCGAGTGCCAGGCTTTCCGTACAACGTTCTCTATCGACAGTCAGGCACGGAGGTCGAGGTGCTTGTGGTGGCTCCTCACCGGCGGCGTCCAGGCTACTGGTTGGGCCGGCTCTAACCGGTCATTTCATCGGAGCCCGCTGAATTTCGAAGTTGGCGGCACACAAGCACCCCTTGCGACACTATCGAAGGAGTTGAATGCCAGGCGAGGACGTCAGAACTCTTATCTCGGTCATTGCTGTCTTCGTGTCCGCAGCGGCTACAGCGTGAACGCCATACCTCAGTAGCTGGTTGGCCAATTGGCAAGCAGGTGGCGGCCGATCGAGGCACTGCCGCGCGCCCGGTGCACCTCGAGCGTGGCCTTCAGGTAGTCGCGTGTTTCGTGCGGCTCGAGCACGTTCTGGGCCTCATACAACGCGGCCAGGGCCCAGGCGCTGGTGTCTTTGCCCAGATCCTTCAAATGCAGCGCGAAAGCGTCGGGGTCTTTCTCGCGCGTCACGCCATGCAGCACGTTGATGGCAACGGCCGGATCCATGAATCCCAGATCGGCACCGGTCCAGCAGGCGACCTCGTCCGAGTTGCGCCCGCCACCCATGTTCAGATAGGCCTGCCCGTAGCTCTTGCGCAGGATGATGGAAATCTTCGGCACGGTGACCAGTGACAGTGCGTTCATCCAGTTGATGATCTTGCCGGGCGCCCCGAGCCGCTCGCCTTCGAGACCGATCAGGAAGCCCGGTTGATCGACCAGGATGACGATCGGCAAATTGAAGCTGTCGCAAAGGACCAGAAAGTGGGTGGCCTTGCGGCAGGCATCCACATCGATGGCGCCGCCCTTGAACATCGGGTTGCTGGCCAGAACGCCGACCGCGCCGCCGTCGATGCGCGCGAAGCCGGTGGCGATCGATTTGCCGAAGCGCGCTTTCAGTTCGAAATAACTGCCCTTGTCGACCACGCATTCGATCACCTTGCGCATGTCGTACACCTGGGCCCGAGTCGCCGGCAGCATGCCCTCGATGCCGCGGATGCCGTCGCCCGCGTCCGGCGCTGCTGCGACGCGCGGTGGCGCTTCGTTCTGGTGACTCGGCAGGTAACTCAGAAAGCGGCGCACCGCCGCTAGCGCTTCTTCGTCAGTGTCCACGGCCATATCGGCCAGGCCAGTGGTGGTGGTGTGCAGTTTCCAGCCGCCCAGATCCTCGGGATCGACCGGCTGGCGAATGGCCATCGATGTGACGCGGCTGCTCGCAACAGCCATGGTTGCGCCTTTGCGCATGACCACGAAATCGGACATGGCGGCATACCAGGTGGCCGATCCGTAGCTGGCGCCGAGCAGCGCCGAAGCCCACGGTGTTTCGCGAAGGCGCCGGTACTCGCCCGGGTCTTGGCCCAGCATGGCACGCCCCGGCGCGCCCATGCGGTCGGGCATGCGTGCGCCGGTCGATTCGCTCAGAAACACCATCGGCATGCCGCGCTTGGTCGCGACTTCTTTCACATGCCGGATCTTCTTGCCGTTGATGGCGCTGCTCGATGCGCCGAGCACTGTGAAATCGTTGGAGACCACGCCGACGGGCCGACCGTCGACCTTGCCGAATCCAGCGACCTTGCCATCGGCCGGTGTCTTGTCTTTGACTTCGGGTCGGATGCCGGCAGCGAACATGCCCGATTCGAGGAAGCTCGCCGGGTCGAGCAGCGCATCGAGCCGCTCGCGCGCATTCAGGTGGCCATCGGCGCGGCGTTTCGCGAGCTTTTCTGCCCCGCCCATGGCCAGCGCCTTGTCGCGACGTTGTTTCAGTTCAGAAGCGGCGGGTTCGATCATCGAAGGTTCGGTGCTCATGCGGGGCATTGAAGTGGGAACGAGGACGTCAATAAGAAAGAGTGGCCGGCACCCACATCACCAGCCGTGGAAATGCGGCCAGCAACGCCAGGAGCCCGAGCATGGCGATCACATAGGGCGTGACGCCTGCAAATACTTCCTGCAATGGCGTTTGGGTGTAGCGCGAGACGATGAAGACGTTGAGGCCCACCGGCGGCGTGACCAGCCCGATTTCGGAGGTGAGAGTGACGATGATGCCGAACCAGATGGGATCGTAGCCAAGCACGGTGATGATCGGTAGCGTGATCGGAACCGTCAGCACCAGGATCGCCACCTGGTCCAGAAAAAAGCCGAGCACCAGGTAGACAAGCAGGATCAACGTCAGCACCACCGACCGATCCACCGGCAGCGCGCCGACATAGGTGACGATGGACTGGGTGGTCTGCGTCAGCGTCAGGAAATAGCCGAACAGCATGGCACCGATGATGATCATGGTGATCATGGTGCTGGTTCGCGCCGTGGTCCACAACGCGTTCTTCAATGCCGCCCAGCTCAGACGACGTTTGACGAGGGCGAGCACGAAGGCGCCGAACGCCCCGAGCGCGGAGGCTTCGGTCGGCGTTGCCACGCCCAGATAGAGCAACCCGGTCACCAGCGTGAAAAGCAGCAACATTGGCGCCACGTTGATGAGCATGCGCACGCGATTGCGCCCGGCGTCGGCAGCGACTTCGGTTGTCTGGATCAACGCCGGATTGCGCCAGAGCAAGAAGCGCAAGGTGAGTATCAGGGTGGTCGCGCCGAGCAGCCCGGGAAAGAGTCCGGCGATCAGCAGTTTGCCGATGTTGACTTCGCTCAGGATGGCGTAGATCACCAGGCCATTGCTCGGCGGGATCATCACCGCCAGCGTACCGACAATGGCCGTGAGGCCGCTGGCGGCACGGCGGTTGTAGCCGTGCTTGACCATCTGCGGCAGTGCGGTCGCCGAGAGCGTGGCTGCCGATGCCGCACTGGAGCCGCAGATCGCGCCGAATGCGGCGCCGGTGAGGATGGTCGAGATGCCAAGGCCTCCTTTGAGTCGATGCACCCAGGCGTTGACGGTGTCGAACAATTCATCGGCAACACCGCTGACGATCACGAACTGCGCCATCAGGACGAACATCGGAATCGTCATGAGTTCGTAGTGGGCGGCTCCGGAAAGCGGCACCGTATCCAGAAACGACAGCACCATGTCGACGCCGCCGATGGCATAGATGCCGATGGTTCCGGCTACGGCGATCGCAAACGCGATCGGCATGCCGATCACCAGCAGCACGACGAGCAGGCCTGTGATGCAGAAGCTGAGCCAGAACATTCGCGTGCCTGAACTTTCGCGTCAGACGCGGCGCCGAAGGCCAAACAGGGCCACGCGATACGTCAGGCGCAGCACCAGGATCAATGTGCCGAGCGGCACGAACATCCGTGATAGCCATACCGGCAGCGGCAGCGCCCCCGGCAGGGTTTCGGCGTTGGCCCAGGCGGTCCAGGTGCTCTGCGTGCTGACGACCAGCAAGGCGATGAAGAACACCAGCGCCAGCACGTCGCCGACCGCAACGAGCGCGTCGCGCGCCAGCGGCGATGTCACCCGGACCAACAGCAGGTCGACTTTCATGTGCCCATCGACCCGCAACGTATAGGACAGCGCCAGGAAGAATGCCGCCACCATGAGGTACTGCCCGGACACGTCATAGGCCCAGGTCAGCGGTGCGTTGAAGGCGTAACGCCGAACCACGTCGACCACGGTGACGACCATGATGGCGAACAAGGCCAGGGACACCACGCCCATGGCCACGTTCTCGATGCCGCGCAGGGCGCGCGCCCAGCCGGCCTCCGATCCCGCCGGCGGCGCCTCCTCGACTTCCTCCAGCATCAGTTCAGGCTATGTTCGCGTGCTGATTTCGGTATCACTTGGCAGACCGCGCACGCGCGACCTCGGCCCGGAAGGCCTTCAGGACTTGGGTGCCGGGTTTGCCCTTTTTGTCGAGATCCTTGGCCCAATCGGCCTGCACCGGCTCCAGGATGGCGCGCCATTGCTCCTTCTCGACGGGCGTGAGGTCGTGCACCGCCCAACCGTGCTTGGTCTCCATGTCCTTGCGAATCTCGCCGGACGATTTGTCTTCGGGCTCGCAGAAGTGACGCCAGGTCGAGTCGCCAGCCTTCATCATCGCGTCCTTGACATCAGCCGGCAGTTTGTTCCACACCTTGTCGCTGATGGCGCCGACAGCGGCAAAGCTGCCGATCTGCGAGCCGGCTGTGCTGAACTTGAGAACGTCTTCGGTGCTGTTGGCCTTGATGCTGCCGAAGGCGCCGAAGCGGCCATCGACCGTGCCGCGCTGCAACGACAGGAACAGATCGGCCACCGACATCTGCACCGGTACGGCATTCAGTTTTCGCGCGGCGTCGTCGGAGGCGCCGCCCAGGGTCTTGAGCTTGAGCCCCTTCATGTCGGCCGGCGCTTTCACCGGGTGACCCTTGGTCGTCATCACTTCGTAGGGCGCATTGCTGAAGGCGAACACCACCTTCAATTTGAGCGGCGCGTATTCTTTTTCGGCGAGGATGCCCTTGCCCGTTGCCTTGCTCAGATTCCACAGCGCCTGGCTGCCCTCGCAGGAGCTGGCGATCATGCCGGGCAACTCGTCCACGGCGGTCAACGGGACCTTCTCCGGTGTGTACGACGCGCCGAAGCGGCCGATGTCGGCTGTGCCCGATTGGGTCAGGGCAAGCAGGTCCTTGGCTTTGCCAAGTTGCTCGGACGGATACCACTCGAACTGCACCTTGCCGTTGGTCAGGCGGGTGACTTCGTCCATCCAGTACTTGGTGCCGTTGACGCTGATCGGATGGTTCGCCGGCACCGAGTCGGCCAGGCGAAGCTTGATGGTCGGCTCCGCGGCGGATGCATTGCCGTGAACAGCCAGTGAAGCCAGTACCGCGGCGATGCTTGCGGCCAAAGCCATCGGGCGCTTCGCGCGACGCAAAGAAAGGTCAAACATTCGAGTCTCCTGTGCGCCAATCAAGACGGGCGCGTTGTTGTGAATTGCAGGCAGCGACATCGGCTCGCTACTCACGGCAAAATTCAGTGCGCCGCTGAGGGCGAAATCGAACCGACAACGAAAAAATTCCATTGACCCCGAGTGCCTTCAGCCGCAGGCCTCAGCGCCCGATTCCGGCCGCATCGTAGTACCGCGGGTCGTAGTATTTGGACACATCGACGAGTTGCTTGCGCGGCTCGCCGTACTTGCTGCGCAGGGCCAGTACCGTTCGCGCGCCCTCGACGTCGAAGTGCGCGTTGCGCTCGAAGCCGTTGCGCGGATTGACGAGCACCGAGTAAGCGGCGTTGGCGGCAGCTTCGTTCGCGTTCGGCAAGTTCTTGCGGAAAATCTCGATGGCCTCGGCCTTGTGGGAAGGATCCAGAAGCCAGCGTACGCCCGATGTATACGCCTTGACATAGCTGCTCAGCGCCTGCGGATTTCGCTGCGCGAAGTCGCGTCGGGTGGCCCCGACCAGCCCCTGGTAATGTCCCAGCATGTCGATGGCGCTTGCAAGCGTTTTGTATCCGCGAGCCTGCGCCTGCAGCTCGAAAGGGGAGATCAGCAGCGTCGCGTCGAACTTGTTCGCGAGCAGCCCTTGGAAGCGCTCCAAAGCGCCCCCAGCGCGAACGAAGGTCACATTGCCCTCGAGCACACCGGCTCGGGCGAGCATTTCGCGCAGCACGAAGGCATAGCCCGTGGTCAGCGCGTCGACGGCGAGCACGCGACCCTTCAGGGCGGCTACGTCGCCGACATCGGGCTTGGTCACGAGCCGCAGGAAGCCGTTGTCGCCGCCCATGAAGGCCACGACCGGTTGAAACACGCCTGCCGATCCGGGCGCCTCGCCCTGACCTTCGGCGTAGGCAACGACATTGTCGAGCGCGGTCATGGCGATGTCGAAGCGACCCTCGATGAGCCCGCTCATCTGGAACACCGAATCGGTTGTCGGTGTCAGCTTTACGATGAGGCCCTCGTCGGCGAAGAAGTTTCTGTCTTGCGCCACCCAGATGGGCCAGTTGAAGCCGCCGGGGAACGAGATGACACTGAGTGGCTTTGGCGGTGAAACGCTGGCACAGCCGGCAACCGTGAGCGCCAGCGTGAGCGTCAGCCATCGAAGCCAGTGTGGTGGGATGCGCATGAGATGTCTCCATGTGCCGGTCAGAACCGGCGAGTTGTTGTACTTCTGGCGATCGTTCGATCGGCACGATTGCCAGCCAGCCTTCAGGCGATGCGCCGGCTTTATGCGTCGATGGTCGCCACCTTCTCTCCCTCGGCAACGTCGTCGCCCTCATTGACAAAGATCTCGCTCACAGTGCCAGATGCCGTCGACAACACCGGAATTTCCATCTTCATCGATTCGACGATGACAAGCGGCTGCTCTTCCTCGACGCGCTCACCCTTGGCAACCAGAACCTTCCACACGCTGCCCGTAATTTCCGCTTTGACGATTTCTTTGGCCATCCATGTCTCCTTCTTGATGCTGCCTTGCGAACCAGGCGTTTCAGCCCGAGTGTAGCCATGGGCCCGTGGCCGAAGGTGCGGCTCGTCACACAGTCTCGGGTATCACCCATGCGTCATGCACCTGCAGACGCAGCAAGTCGCCCTTGCTGGGCCTCGCGGTCATCGGCAGCACGCACATGAAGAAGCTGGCGTTGCTGCGCGGCAGATCGGTTTCGACCAGTTGGCCGAGGCCCTGAAAAAAGATGAAAGTGGCCCGCACCTCAAGCGCTTGCGCTTCGATGGTCAAGGAAACCGCAGCGGGCGAGATGCAGACCTGCACCCGCGCGGTGGCAGGCAGCGCGCGGCAGCGCGCGGGGAATTCGTAGCCTCGGATCGATAACACGACGATGTTCGCGTCGAGCGCGCGCACCACGTCGGCGTCGAGCACGTTGCCGCCGCCGACAAAGGCGGCAATGGCGGCGCTGGCCGGCTCCTGACACAGCGTATGCGGCTGCGCCAACTGGACGATCTGACCATCGGCGAGCACGGCGATCCGGTCCGCCAAAGCCAGCGCTTCCTCCTGGTTGTGCGTGACGTACACCATCGGCATGTCGCTGCGCCGAGCCTTGGCAATCTGGCGCATCATGTCGCGCCGCAGCTCGGTATCGAGGCTCGCCAGCGGCTCGTCGAACAGCAGCACCCGTGGCGCACCGACCATGGCCCGTGCCAACGCCACGCGCTGACGCTGGCCGCCCGAGAGCTGGCTAGGAAAACGCCCTGACAGTTCGTCGAGCTCGACGGCTGCCAGCGCCAGGCGCACACGGCCATCGATATCGGCCACTGGCGTGGCACCCTGGCGCAACGGAAAGGCCACGTTGTCATGCACCGTCATGTGTGGCCAGAGCGCGTGACTTTGAAACACCACCGACACCTGGCGCTGCTCCGGCGGCACATGCCGATGCGCCGCTCTGGAGCGGGACGGCAATACGGCAGCGCTCGAGACGAGGTCACTGCCGATGCGAATCTCGCCGCTGTCGATGGGCTCCAGGCCGGCGATGGTGCGCAGCAACGTGGTCTTGCCAGACCCCGACGGGCCCAGCAGTGCGATGAACTCGCCGTCGGCCAGCGCCAACGAGACACCTCGCAAGGCATGGTGCGCCTGCGCACCGCTGCCGTAGGTCTTGTGGATGTCTTGCAGGGTCACGCTCGCCAAGGCAGCACTCCAGGAGGAAGGTTGCGTCCGGCGATCGAGGCCAGCAGCATGATGACGTTGGCCACGACCACCGAGACGATGCCGATGGCGGCAGCCGCTGCCGACTCACCGCCTTGTTCGAGATTGAACACCGCGACGCCCAGGGTCTCCGAGCCGGAAGACCAGAGCAGCGCGGAGATAGTCAGTTCGTTCAGCGCCAGCAGCACCACCAGCATCGCACCGGCGGTGATCGAGGGCAACAGCAGCGGCACGACGATGCGGCGCAGACGACGCGCAAAGGGCGCGCCGAATACCTCGGCTGCCTCGAGCATCTCCACAGGCAACTGCTGAAAGCCGCCGACGATCGGCCGCAACTGGATCACCAGGAAGCGCGCCAGGTAGGCCAGAAAAATGATGCCGATGGTGTTGTAGATGGAGATGCCGAACACCGGCTTCAGATACAGAAGAATCATGCCGATCGACAACACCACGCCCGGCAGCACATACGGCACTTCAACCAGATAGTCGAGCCGCTTGAGCCAGGCGTTGCGCCGGTACTCGATGAGGTAGGCCATGACCAACGCGACCACCGACAACACCGCTGCTGCCGCGACCGACATGCCGATGCTGTTGACAAAGGCGCGCACGGTGGCGTCGTTGTCTTTGAGCACGTAGACGTAGTTTTCCAGCGTGACGGTGGCCCAGGTGAGGGGCACCCCTGGCGCCGGCCGCAGCGACTTGGCGACGAGCGCCGCCATCGGCGCCACCAGCAGCAGGAGGAGCAACGCCAGCAGCGAGGCCTCGATCCACGGACGTGCTCGCTGCAGCAGGAACGGTGCGCCGCCCGGACGCGATGGCGTCACCTTGAAGTGCCCCCGGTTGGCAAAACGGTGTTGTACCAGGATGCCGATGCCAGCCAGCACGCTGACCACCAGCGACAGCATGGTGGCATTGGGAATCGCGCTGCTGCCGAACCCCGAAAGCTCGCGATAGATGAGGGTCGGCAGGACCAGGTAGTTGGCCGGAATCCCAAGGAACGCCGGGATGCCGAAGTTGCCGATGGCCGAGACGAAGGCCAGGGCCGATCCTGCGGCCAGGGCCGGCGTGATCAACGGCCAGATGACGCGCGTCAGCACCACCGAAGGGCGCGCCCCGCTGACCCGCGCGGCTTCGATCACCTCGGCCGGAAGATTAAGCAACCCGGCGCGCACCGTGAGAAAGACCAGCGGGGCGTAATGGATGCCGAGCAGCAGCATGATGCCGCCGCGACCCTGAAACGGATTGCCGAATGCCGAGGCGCTTTGCCAGCCCCAGCCTTGCAACAGTTCGCGCAATGGCGCCCAGATCTGCAGCCAGGCCAGCGCCACCACCTGCGGCGGCAGCATGGCCTGCACCACGAAGGCGTAGACCATCCAGTTGCGAAAACGCACATTGGTGAGCGTGACCAGGCTGGCCACAGTCAGCCCATACACCGACGCGATCAGCGTGCCGACCACGCCGACCTCGATCGAATGCCAGGTGGCCGTGCGCGTGGACGAGGCCATCAGCACCGACAGCATGGCTTTGCGCTCGCTGCCCAGCAGGCCGCCCACCAACTCGACGACGAGACGCGCCACCGGCAGCAGCGCGAACGCGAACAGGAACAGCACGCAAGCGATCGCCGCGAGTCGTTCGGTGCCCAGCGACGTGTTTAAGCGCACCCGGCCGTTCATGTTTGCGCTGTTGCTTGAAGAAGGCCCGGCCAAGCAACGCCGGACCGGGCCCATGGTTCGAGATGGCGCGGCGTGCGCCGCCCCGGTTCAGCCGCCGAAGATGTCGCCGAAGCGCTTCTTGTTCGCTTCGATGCCTTCGAGAATCTTGTCGGTGTCCAGCGGCATGAACTTCATGTCCGCTGCCGGTGGGTAGCCAGCCGGCGGCTCGACGCCCTTGCGGATCGGCACATAGCCGAGCGTGGTTGCGAACTGCTGGCCATCGGCTGACAGCATGTAGTTCACGAACGCCGTGGCGGCAGGAATGTTCTTGGCCGTCTTGAGCACGGCGGCAGGCTCGGTCACGAAGGTCAGGCCTTCCTTGGGAATGATGAACTCGACCGGCGAGCCCTTGGCCTTGGCGTTGAGTGCCATGAAGTCGACCAGGATGCCGACGGATTTTTCGCCCGTCGCCACCTGCTGCAATACGGCGCCGTTGCCGCGCACCGCAATCGCGCCGTTGGCCTTCAGCCCTTCGACATAGTTCCAGGCACCGAGCGCCGGATCATCGACCCAGGCGCCCAGGGAAATGGCGGCTGCGCCCGAATACAAGGGGCTTGGCATGGCGATCTGGTCCTTCAGTGCCGGGTTGAGCAAGTCCTTCCACGACGTCGGCTTGAACTTGGCGTTGGTGTTGACGGCGATGCCCGAGGTGATGACCTTGGTGCCGAAGTACGTCTTGTCCTTGTCGTAGAAGCGCTCGGGAATGGCCGAGACATCGATGTCCTTGAGCGGCATCAGGCGACCGTCTTTCTTGAGCGCTTCCATCGTTACCGAATCGGCCAGCAGCACCACGTCGGCTTGCGGCGCGCCCCCGGTAAATTCAGTGCGCAACTTGTTCAGCACCTCGGTCGTGCCCGAGCGAAACACCTCAACCTTCACATCAGGGTATTTCTTGTTGAAGGCACTGACAGTGCCTTTCACGTCCTTGTCGGGCTGCGAGGTGTACAAAACGAGTGGGCCGGAAACCGCCTTGCCTTGCGCAGCGCCGAACTGAGGCAGGGCTAAAAGCGTTGCGGCGCACAGCAGCAACGCGCGGCGTGGGAAGGATCGATGGTTCATTCAATGGTCTCCTGAAAAAGGGATCTGAAGAGGCGAGGACGAACTGTGCATTCTGGCGCACGCATGTTTCAGTTTCGCGGCGTTGGCGCAATCACCTCGGTATGCAGCACGGTACCGGTGAGGTCGCACAGCCCGACGGTCAGGCAGCGCGTCGCTGGATCGATGGTCACTTCACCGAAGAACTGGTAGCCCGCCGCTGGGCTGGCGCCGCGAACTGGCGAGGCGCGCGAATATTTCACCTGAATGCCGAAAGTCTCATCAGCGTTGAAGGGCCCGTAGGAGCCGGCATGCAGCGGACCCGAGACGAACTCCCAGAAAGGCAGGAAGTCCTTGCAGGCGGCTTGCGCGGGATCGAAATAGTGCGCTGCCGTGTAATGCACATCGGCGCAAAGCCAGACGATGTCGTGGATGTTGTTGGCCTTGATGAACGAGAGCAGGTCCGCCAGTTCGATCTCGCGACCCTTGGGCTGGCCATCGTCGCCGTTGGCCACGCCCTGCCACTTGACCCGACCTTCTGCATCGTGGCCATCGGCGACGTTGACCCCGATCGGCATGCCGGCGGCGATCACCTTCCATTGCGCCTTGGAGGTTCGTAGGGCCTCCTTCAACCAAGCGATCTGTGCGGCGCCGAGAAACGCCGTGTCGGGCCCGGCCTCACTCTGCAGGTTGTGCGAATTGGGGCCGCGCCAGGTCTGCATGTCGACGACGAACATATCGAGCAGCGGTCCGTACGAAACGCGCCGGTAAAGGGCGCCGGCCCCGTCAAAGCCTTCCAGCGGCATCGGCGAATATTCGCGGAACGCCCGCGCCGCCGTCGCTGCGAGGAGTCGCAAGTCCTTGATCGTGTAGCGCGGGTCGCGTTTCAGGTCGAGCGAGGGCGACCAGTTGTTGACCACCTCGTGGTCGTCCCACATCATGACCTGCGGCACTTCAGAGCAGAACCTGGCGAAGTGCGGGTCGAGCCAGTTGTAGCGGAAGTTGCCGCGGTAATCTTCGAGCGTCTCGGCGACCTTCGACTTGGCCGGCGAAACGATGTTGCTCCAGTTGCGCCCGCGCTCGTCCTGCGCACTGTGATGCAACGGGTGGTCGGCATAGATGGCGTCGCCGAGATGCACGAAGAAGTCGAGATCGCGCTGGCGCATGGTCTCGAAAATGCGCAGCCCGTCAGTCTCCGGGTTGATGCCGAACCCTTGGCCGTTGACATCGGCCGACCAGGCAAATTTGATCGCCCGATTCGCCGAAGGCGCCGAACGGAACACCGAGCCGCGGACCCATTCGGCCGGATTCGCCGCTTCCAGCGCCAGCGCGACGACCGAGACATGAATGGTGCTGTCGGCAGGCAAGTCTCTCAACTGCACACGGCTGGTGTAGTCGGTCACCGCCAGCGCTTGCGGTGCGCGCACTGTGTTCCATGGCCCCTCGGGTCCGATGGCGCTCCAGGCCACGGTGACGTCGCAGGCATAGGGCAGGCGGGCCCAGACGATGGCGCTGCCATCACAGACTTCGCCCACCTGCATGCCGCTGATGCGGCTGTCGTTGACCAGTGGCAGGTGCTTGGACTTGGCAGTGGCCAGGACCGGCGTGCGGGCGTCGATGCGGGCACGAACGCCGTCGGATATTTCTTTGAGTGCGAGAGGAAACTCGAGCGGACTCGGCAGGCTGCGCAGCACCTTGAAAGGCAGGTCGAACAAGTTCATGGCCACCATCTCCTCAATCAGCGATTTGTTTTGATTCACTTCTGGCAAGCATCCCGTTGAGCCGCGCCAGCAGTGGATCGTCCAGCGGCGTCGAGCCATTCCAGCAGAGCCGATAGACCGATGCAAACCCGGCATCGAGCACGCTCGTCTCATCGCCTGCCGACGATACCCCAGAGCGCCCCTTGACATAGCGCAAAACCACCGTATCGCCGTCCTTTCGTTCTGCCTGCATGACCGACGCGATCTTTGCCCGGCCCGGCCGCGCTTGGCAGATCGACGCCGGGATCGACGCTGGGAGGTTGATGGAGAGCCAACTGTCGGGCCGGTGCCAACTCGGCGTGTCGCGGCCCAAGGTGCCAACCACCAGGGCCAGCCATCGGTCCAGCGCCGGCGCTGCGTAGTCGATGTCCTTGGGGCCGGAGAAGGCAATCGCCGGCACACCCCAGAAGCTGGCTTCTCGGGCGATCGACAGCGTCCCTGAATAGGCGATGTCCTCACCGATGTTGCGGCCCTCGTTGACGCCAGAGAGCACCAAGTCAGGCTTCGGCCCATCGGCGAAGAGCCAGGCCATCGCCGCGATGACGCAGTCCGCCGGCGTGCCCGATGAGGCGTAACGGCGCTCCGACAGGCGCGTCACTTCGAACGCTCCATGCAGGGAAATCTGATGGCCCATGCTGCTGCGCTTCTCATGCGGCGCCACCACCCACACGTCGTCGCTCAAGCTGCGAGCGGCGCGCTCAAGCGCCGCAATGCCCGCTGAGAAATGACCATCGTCGTTGCTGACCAGGATGCGCATGGGGGTATCCGGCCGGCTGGGCGACTCAGTGACGCGTGCCGCTTGACCGGACGCCGACGGGCCGGGCGGGTGCGATCGAATCCCCGGCAGCGATCTGCTGCCTCAGCAACGAGGCGACCAGTGCTGGCGCCTCGAACTGCGGCAGGTGCCCCACGCCCGGCAACAAATGCAGCGCCACTTCACCGGCAATGCCAGCCGCGTGTTCGCTCGGCACGATGCGATCGAGCAGGCCCCAGAGCAATTTGAGCGGCACATGCACTTCTGCAAGCTGGGCGCGCAACGAAATCGCCTGCGTGCCATCGGGGAGAAGACGATCCGCCATCTCGCTCAACGCCGCGCGGTCTTCGGCCGATTGGAGTTCGCTCCAGGCGGTGGCGGCAAACGAGCCAGTGAGCTTGGCGGGATCGCCGAACAGCGTCGCCAACCAGGGCCGGAGGCTGGCTTGGCGCGTGGCGCGCAGGATGCCCTGGATGAAGGCGCCGTTGATCTGCGGGCCGAGACCGAGCGGCGCCAGCAGCGTCATGGAGCGCAGGCGTTGCTGCAACAGAGCCGACAAGGCAATGGCCGCGCCGCCGCCCATCGAATGGCCGGCCAAGTGCACCTCGCCGAGGCCTTCCTGGTCGAGGCGCGCAAGCAGCATGCGCGCGATGGCATCGAAGTCGTTGACCGCCAACCGGCCGGAATTGCCGTGGTTGGGCAGATCGATGCCGAGGATCGGGAGATCGCCGAGCGCTTCGGCAAGCAGGCGCCACGAGCTTGACGAGGTGCCAAAGCCGTGCAACAACACCAGCGGCGTGCCCTGGCGGCGATTGAACCAATGCAGGTGTAGCGCTTGGGCGGCGCCTTTGTCGCTGGCAGTGGCAGCCCCCGCCTCGGTGTGCAAATCACGCCCAAGCACCCGCCCTTGTGGCCCGGAGCCTTCGACCGTGCGCAGATCGACTCCTAGCAATCGCGCAGTGGACCGGGCGAGGGGGGTGGCGCGCAGCGGGCGCGATGCGCCGGCCCGGTTGACCGGACGGCCGCTCTGTGGAGCCTCGTCAGCGCCAGATGCCGGCTTCAAGTTTGAGGCGACAGGCGCCCGGGCGGACGGGTCCGGCGCGGGCGATGTCATCGCGTCCGCCTTCTGTTCCGAATTGGGCGCCTCTTGCGCGGGTGCCGCTTCAGCCGACGCCACCTTTTCGCCCGGCTGTGCGATCCAGGCGACAACCTGACCGACCGGCATCATCACCCCGACCGCGCCGTCGCTGCCCTGCAGCACGCCATCGGCCGTGGCTTCGATCTCCATCGTCGCCTTGTCGGTCTCGATCTCGAAGAGGATCTGCCCCTTTTTCACCGCATCGCCGTTTTGCACGTACCAATGGGCGATCTTGCCCTCGGTCATGTCCATGTCGACACGCGGCAGGATGACTTCCTCGGCCATGTCGGTGCCCCCCGCTAAACCCTGGCTTCGACTGAGCGGCGAGCCGCCGCCACGATGTCGTCGACCTGCGGCACAGCGGCTTTCTCCAACTGCGGGTTGTAGGGCAGGGGACAGTCGGCGCCGCCGAGCCGGATGATCGGTGCATCGAGCCGGTCGAACGCGGCGCTCTCGGCGATGAGGGCACTCACCTCGGCGCCGATACCCAGTTGCTTCGTGC
>JBDSYU010000045.1:0-14681 GCA_039925525.1 Variovorax sp. | reverse complement strand
CTTTTCCCTGTGATCGTCACTTTCACCGTGATGGGCAAGGCCGAGGTCGGTCGGCCAATGCGCTTCTTCTACTTTGCCTTCGGTGCCTGGCTGGTCATCGCGCCCTGGGTGCTTGCCGGGGCGAGGTCGACGGCTTCATGGATCGGTGTCCTGATCGGCGTTGCAGTGATGGTATTGAGCCTGCCGCGCGGAAAGCGCAGCAAGGAGCACTACGGCGATTGGGATCGCTACGTGGTTTAGTTGCTGTAAACAAGGCGCCTGCGTCGCCGGCACGTGCGGGGTCGATCGAGTGGCAACTCAGGACACCGCTCCCTGCCCATACCGCCCGACCAGGAGATCGCCTTCGCTGAAGCGCTCGAAACGATATGGGACGAGCGACACATCGGTCTCGAGCCCCAACGCTGATTGCGCCAACAATCGTCCGATCGCCGGCGACAGCTTGAAGCCATGTCCCGAAAAGCCAAAACCTACGCGAATGCCTTCGCAGCCCGGCAGGCGGCCCAGCACCGGGTTCCAATCAGGCGTGACGTCGTACAACCCGGTCCACGTCGACGCGACACCCGCTTCGTCGAAACTTCGCAAACGTGTCGCCACCTGCTCCCCGAGGTTGGCGATGGCGTCCAGCGAAACGTCCGCCTGGCGTTCGTCCGGGTCCGCCTGCCTGCCGCTGAGTCCGGCACTGGCCAGAAGTTGGCGGCGGCCATAGCAGCGCGCATAAACCATCGAGGCGCTGGCCATATCCTTGAGCACGGGATACGTCGGCAGGTACGGCTCGGGCACTTCCAGCGCGATCACCTCATGGCATTCGGCGATCAGTGGGATCGGTGCTTCGCAGATGGGTTGGAGCAACTCGTTAGACCAGACATTAGCGGCGCACACGACCACATCGGCGCCGTACGACCCTTGGTCGGTCAGCACCACATGCACGCGCGAGCCGGTGCGGGCAAGCGACCGCACAGCCTCGCCAAGCCGGATTTCCACGCCCGCACGCCGCGCCGCGCGGGCGAACGACGATGCCGTGAGATACGCGTCGGCATAACCAGCCTCGGGTTCGTACCCGAACACCTGCAGATCGTCGGTTTTGAGCAGGGGCAGGATTTCGCGCGCCTGCGCCTCGTCAATTTCGTCGGCCTGAATGCCAAGAGCGCGTTGGCCGGCCAGCGAGGCGCGCACCGCATCGGCATGTCTGGCTGCCGAGGCGACGATGAGATAGCCACAGCGATTGAGTCCACAGCTGGCTTCGTCGTCGTCGAGCGCTTCGGCAAAGTGCGTGAACATGGCCCAGGACTGGCGTGCCAGGGTGACGTTCTCAGCCACCGAGTAGTGCGTGCGCAGGATGCTGCTCGACTGGCTCGAGGTGCCTTCAGCGACGCCGGCGCGATCGATCAACAGCACGCGATCGGCGCCCAGCCGCTTGGCGTGCCACGCGACAGAGCAACCGATGGCGCCGGCGCCGAGCACGATCACATCGTAGTTCTTCAACAAAAATCTCCAGGTATGTTGACGACTATTATTAAATAAAATATCATCCCATTCAACATTGCTTGTGCTTATCTCAAACGCTTCAATGACGCCCAAACTCACCGCATTCGACGTGCCGCCGTGGTTCGAGGCGAAAGGCATTCGCTTCGTGTTGGCGCAATTCGTGGACATCCACGGCACGGCCAAAGGAAAGGCAGTCCCGGTCGAACATTTGCGTATGGTGCTGCGGGACGGCGCCGGCTTTGCCGGGTTTGCGGTCTGGGGTCTGGGCCTGGGGCCGGAGGGTGCCGACTACATGGCCGTCGGCCAGCCCGAAACCCTGGCACCCATGCCGTGGATGCCGGGTTTCGCACGCATCGTCTGCGATGGCCATGTCAAGGGCGAGCCGTACGCCTTTTGCTCGCGTGTGGCGCTCAAGAGTCAGACTGCATTGCTCGAGCGCGAGGGCTTGCACCTCAACGTCGGCGCCGAACCCGAGTTCATGCTGCTGGCGCGCGGCGCTGATGGCCGCCTCGCACCCAGCGATCGAACCGATGCACTTCAGAAGCCTTGCTACGACTACAAAGGCTTGGCCCGTTCGGCGCAGTATCTGGAGCAACTGGTCGATGCGGTGACACCGGCCGGCCTGGATGTCTACCAGATCGATCACGAAGACGCCAATGGTCAGTTCGAGATCAACTTCACTTATGCCGACTGCCTGACCACGGCGGACCACATGGTGTTCTTCAAGATGGCAGCTAGCGAAGTGGCCAACCGCATGGGCATGCTGGCCAGCTTCATGCCCAAGCCATTTTCGGATCGGCCCGGCTCGGGCATGCACTTTCATCTCTCGCTGGCGAGCGAAGGCAATCAGAACCTTTTCCATGACGACGCCGATGTCCAAGGCATGGGGCTGTCTCAAACTGGCTATCACTTTCTTGGCGGCTTGCTCAAACACGCGCGGGCACTCTGCGCCGTCGCCGCGCCGACAGTCAACTCTTACAAGCGCCTTGTGGTGGGCCAGTCTTTTACCGGTGCCACATGGGCACCGGCCTACATCGCGTATGGCGACAACAACCGCACGGCAGCGGTGCGTGTGCCGTACGGTCGGCTCGAGTTTCGCGTGCCAGACGGCTCTTGCAATCCTTACCTGACCACGGCCGCGATCATCGCCGCCGGCATGGACGGCGTGCGCAACCGGATCGATCCCGGCGCGCCGGTCAACGAGAACCTGTATCAATGGTCGGAAGCGCAACTCGGCGAGCGCGGCATTGCCAAACTGCCGCAGAGCCTGACCGAGGCGCTCGACGCACTGGAAGCCGATGCGGTGGTCTGCGCTGGACTCGGCGAAGCCCTGGCCAAGGAGTTCATTCGTCTCAAGCGGATGGAGTGGGTCGAGTATTCGCGCCACGTTTCGGATTGGGAGCGTGAGCGTTATGTGGAGTTCTTCTAAACAAATCAGAGGCGTTCGACTGCCATGTGCGGAATCGTTGGGTTGATGATCAAGAAGCCGGCGCTGCGCGGCCATCTGGGTGAATGGGCGTTGCCGATGCTGGTGGGCATGACCGAGCGTGGCCCCGATTCCGCTGGCATCGCTGTGTTCACCGAGCCGGTCGCGGCGGGGCACAAGAAGCTGAGCGCCTGCGCGCCGGCCGGGTTCGAATGGGACCGGGTGCGCCGTCACTTTGGCGACCTGCCGGCGCCCGCAGATGACCCTGCCGCACCCCGCCAGAAGGGCCAGGCTGCGCTCGAAATCGACACCAAAGCCAACCACGCGGTCATCACCACCACGCTCGATCCCATCCGCATGCGCGAGAGTCTGAAGCACGAGTTTCCCGAACTTCGTGTGCTGTCGGCCGGCCGCCAAATCGATCTGTACAAGGATATCGGCAGCCCCGCAAGCATTGCCGAGCGCTACGGGCTGCAAGGTTTTGCCGGCTCGCATCTGGTGGCACACACCCGCATGGCGACGGAATCCAGCGTGACGGTGGAAAACGCGCACCCTTACGCCGCCGGCGAAGACTGGTGTCTGGTGCATAACGGTGCGTTGTCCAATCCCGGCGGTCTGCGGCGAAAGCTGATGCCGCTCGGCATCGATTTCGACGGCGATTGCGATACCGAGGGTGCATGTCGCTTTTTGGAGTGGCGCATGCGCGAGGGCGATTCGCTCGAACAGGCGCTGCACAAGGGATTCGACGAGCTCGACGGCTTCTACACCTTCCTGATGGGCACCGCCGACGCGATGGCGATCGTGCGCGACAGTTTCGCCTGCAAGCCCGCGTTGGTTGCGGAAACGGATGATTGGGTAGCCATCGCTTCCGAATACCGTTCGCTGGCGCACCTGCCGGGCGTCGAGCATGCGCACTTGTTCGAGCCCGATCCCGAGAAGATCTACGTCTGGCGTGCCGACGCATGACGACCAGCGCCACCTTCGATCTCGCGCAGACGCCGCTGCGCGAGGTGAACCAGTTCCTGCATGACCATCTGGGTGAAACGCGGCATGTGCGCATCGAGAACCCGGCCGGCGCGCACTCGATTGCAGCTGGGCTGAACGCGCCGGTGGTGGTCGAGATCGCTGGGCACGCCGGTTACTACGCGGCCGGCATGAACCAGCTCGCCATGGTCACCGTGGACGGCAATGCGGGACCCGGCGTGGCAGAGAACATGATGTCGGGCGAGGTGCGCGTCAAAGGCTTCGCATCGGTCGCAGCCGGTGCTTCGGCGCATGGCGGGTTGCTGGTGGTCGAGGGCAACTGCGGCTTGCGCTGCGGCATCTCGCTCAAGGGTGCGGACATCGTCGTCGGTGGCTCGGTCGGCAGCTACTCGATGTTCATGGCCCAGGCCGGGCGCCTGGTAGTTTGCGGCGACGCTGGCGATGCGCTCGGCGATTCGTTGTACGAAGCGGTGATCTATGTGCAAGGCGAAGTCAAGTCGCTGGGCGCCGATGCGCGCTTCGAGCCGATGCAGGACGCCGACTTTGAAGCGGTGAGCCAGTTGCTCGAGCGCGGCGATCTGGACCACGATGCGCGCAAGTTCCGCAAGGTGGCTTCGGCGCGCAGCCTGTATCACTGGAATGTGGACGCCCATCAGGCGTATTGATCGATGAAGATTCGCCGCGAGGAGAGCTGGGGTTACGACCAGCGCACACTCGACTACATCCAGCAGGCCGCAGCCACCGGGCTCTATGAAATTCGTGGTCTCGGCGCCAAGCGCAAGCTCCCGCACTTCGACGATCTCGTCTTCCTGGCGGGCTCACTGTCGCGCTACCCGCTCGAAGGCTATCGCGAGCGCTGCGTCACCAAGACCATGCTCGGCACCCGCTATGCCAGCGAGCCGATCGAGCTGGCGATCCCGATCACCATCGCTGGCATGAGTTTTGGCTCGCTGTCGGCCAACGTCAAGGAAGCGCTTGGCCGTGCCGCGACCGACACCGGCACCTCGACCACCACCGGCGACGGCGGCATGACCGAGGAGGAGCGGCGCGCCTCGCGCACGCTGGTCTACCAGGTGCTGCCATCGCGCTACGGCATGAACCCCAACGATCTGCGGCGGGCCGACGCCATCGAGGTGGTGATCGGTCAGGGCGCCAAGCCGGGCGGCGGCGGCATGCTGCTCGGCCAGAAGGTGAACCCGCGCGTGGCGGCGATGCGCACGCTGCCCGAGGGCATCGATCAGCGCTCTGCCTGTCGGCATCCGGACTGGACGGGGCCGGACGATCTGGTCATCAAGATCAAGGAGCTGCGCGAGATCACCGACTGGAAAAAACCGATCTACGTGAAGATCGGCGCGACCCGTGTATTCAATGACGTCAAGCTCGCCGTGCACGCGGGTGCCGATGTGGTCGTGGTCGATGGCATGCAGGGCGGCACCGCCGCCACGCAAACCGTGTTCATCGAAAACGTCGGCATCCCGACCTTGGCGGCGGTCCGGCTCGCCGTCGAGGCGCTCGAGGACATCAATATGTACGGCAAGGTTCAGCTCATCGTCTCCGGTGGCATTCGCACCGGAGCGGATGTGGCCAAAGCGTTGGCGATGGGGGCCGACGCGGTGTCGGTCGGCCAAGGCATGCTGGTCGCCCTCGGCTGCAACAGTGAGAGCTGGGTGCGCGACGCCGACGCCGTGAGCGGCACCGGTGGCGAGGCGGTGGACGCACAAGCCGACTATGCGGCGCTCGGCACGGCGCCTGGCTATTGCCACCATTGCCACACCGGGCGCTGCCCGGTCGGCGTGACAACGCAGGACGCCGTGCTCGAGCAGCGCCTGCAACCGGCAGTGGGCGCACGGCGCGTGCGCAACTACCTGAACACCATGGCCATGGAACTCACCACCGTGGCACGCGCCTGCGGCAAGCAGAACGTGCACCACCTGGAGCGCGAAGACTTGGCCGCGCTCACGGTCGAGGCTGCAGCGATGGCCGGCGTGCCGTTGGCGGGAACGGACTGGATTCCGGGCCGCCGTTAATTCACGCGGACCGAGTGCGTGCTCGGAGCCCTCGGTCGAAGCCGCCTCAGCCGAGGTCGACGATAGCTACTCGTGCCGCGCCGCACGCGGGTCGTCGTACATGATGACGGTGATGAAGCGGATCGGCACCTCCAGCAGGCGTTCCGGTCCGTGCGGCACGGTGCCGTTGAAGGTGACGGAGTCGCCCGGCTCCAGCAAATGCGTGGTGTCGCCATGCCGATATTCCAGGCGCCCCTGCAGCATGTGAATGAATTCCGTGCCCGGGTGCTGAAAGGTCGGAAACACCTCGGACTCGTCGTCCATCGAGATCAGAAACGGTTCGAAGCGTTTTTGCGGGCCCTGGTCGTACGACAGCAGGTGGTAGGTGTGCCCTTTGTTGGTGCCACGGCGCACCACCTCCATGCCTTCGCCCGCCTTCACCACGCGCGCGCGGCCGGCGGGCGAGTCGTAACTGCGAAAAAGTGTGGCCACGCCGACGCCGAGCGCGTTGGCGATGGCCACCAGCGTGGCCAAGCTGGTGCCGGTCTGG
This sequence comes from Variovorax sp., assembly GCA_039925525.1. Lineage (GTDB taxonomy): Bacteria > Pseudomonadota > Gammaproteobacteria > Burkholderiales > Burkholderiaceae_C > Variovorax. The sequence continues at coordinate 8,230 of JBDSYU010000045.1, read as the reverse complement.
CCGTTCTCGATCTTGGAGAGCATGCCAGGCGAGATGCCGGCACTGGCCGACACATCGCTGATGGTCAACTGGTTGCCGTGGCGCAGCTCGCGAATCGTCGTGCCGAGGTGTCGATCCAGCGTTTCGATGCTGGCGCGCTCGGCATGCTCGGTCACGGGCCGCGAAGAATCGGTCTTGGCGCGCGCGGGTTTGTTGCTGTTACGGCCGGCCGCCTTGGCGCGGGTTCCGCTCGAGGGCGTCTTGATCATGAACAGGGCTACCGGTTGGCGATCCAATGGCGAATGCGCAAAAGCATAACCGTTGGTCTCGCCGCGAAGGCGGCTCTCGGGATCGCCGCTTGGCGTGCCAACCCTGCGCAGAACTCCAGCGACGCGCCCCGGCGGCTGAAATGGGGCTCCAGCAATTCGGCATTCTCCAACTCCGAGGACAATGCGACCGGTTGCCAAAAGCGTCGCAGATACTCGCCGCCCGGGTGAACTCGCACAAATCTCGATCGACCCGTAGCTGTGAAATCGGACAACTCGCATGAAGCGCCAATGGGAAATCGACGCCCTGCGCGGTCTGATGCTGGTGTTGATCACTATCACTCATCTGCCGACGCGGTTGACGCAGCCTGTTGGGCAGCCGTTCGGCTTTGTCTCGGCTGCGGAGGGCTTCGTGCTGCTGTCGGCGTATATGGCAGGGTTGGTCTACAGCCGGTTGGCCGCGCGATCTGGCGATGCGGCCATGCGTCGGGCGTTTTTGAAACGGGCGCTGAAAATTTACCTGTGCCAAGCCGCTGTCCTGGTGTTTTTGTTCACGGTGATTGCTGCGGCGGGTGTGCGTTTCGATGAGCCGGCAGTCGAAAACTTGATGCGCTATTACCTGCAGCATCCGCACGCCGCAGTGGTGGCGGGGCTGGCGCTCGTCTATCAGCCGCCGCTGCTTGACATCCTGCCCATGTACGTGTTCTTCATGCTGGGCAGTCCGTGGATCCTGACGTTTGCCTTGCGCCGTGGCTGGTCGGGCTTGATCGGCGTCAGCGCTCTGCTGTGGCTGCTGGCCCAGCTTGGACTCAGCCACTGGTTTTACGAGCGTGTGGTCTTGCTCACCGGGCTGGGCGTACCGTTCCAGGAAATGGGCGCGTTCAACACTTTTGCCTGGCAGGCGCTGTGGATGGCCGGCCTGTACCTCGGCGCGAGTCGCAGTCGTGCGGACGCGCCGCCGATGCGGCTTGCGCCGGTCGTCGTGGTCGCTGCCTGCGCCGTAGCCTTGGCGGGGTTCGTCTGGCGACATGCGGGCCCCTACGGGCAAGTGCCATTTTCCGCCGTGCATCCGCTTTGGAACCTGTTATTTGACAAGTGGCAGCTCGGCCCGTTGCGTCTGGCCAACCTCCTGGCTTTGGGCATCGTCTTCGTCTGCTTCGGACCGGCGCTTGCACACCGGCTGCCAAGGTTGCGCGGGCTCGAGGCCATGGGCTCGGCATCGCTCGCCGTGTTCTGCGCGCACCTGGTGGCGGTGCTACTGACGCTTGCCTGGTTTGGCGGCGACCCGTACGCCCGTCCGTGGTGGGGCGATGTGCTGCTGCTGGTCGCTGTGTTTGGGGCGCTGCAGTTGGTGGCGCGCGTCAGTGCGCCGTTGAATCTGAAACTGGCCGATCCGAGCCTGCCGATGCCGCTGGGCCCGGAAGGTGTGGCGCGATCACCGAGCGCCACAACGCATAGCCGGCGTGATTGAGGTGCAGGCGGTCGGCGCGAAACAGCTCGGCGCGGGGTTCTCCATCGGCGTCGATCATTGGCGTGTAAACGTCGATGAACTCGGTGTCGGGCAGGCGCTGCGCATAGAAAGAGATCATGCGGTTGGACTGTCGGATCGCCTTCATCAACGCCTCGCGCGCCGGGCTCGGCTTGATCGAGATGTAGCTGATCTTGGTGCCTGGCAATTCAGCGCGCACTGCGTGCTGGAAGCGCTCGAAGCTTTCGAGCACCTGCAGCGGCGTTTGGCCTTGCGCCAGATCGTTTTCGCCGGCGTAGAGCACCACCTGCTTCGGTCGGTAGCGCAGCACCAGCTCGCGTACGAACAGGCTGCATTCCCAGAGCGTCGAACCGCCGAAGCCGCGGTTGATGACCAGCGGCAGCCGGCGAAAGTCCTGCGCCAGGTCGCTCCAAAGCCGGATGCTCGAACTGCCGACGAACAGCACACCGCCACTGGCCGGTGTGTGCGCCTTGTCGGCATCGGCAAAGGCGTCGAGGGCGCCGTGCCAACGGGCCCGCGCTTCCGACAATGTTGGATCGACCGGCGCAGATGGCAAGGAGGGCGAAGCCGACGCAGACGGCGTTGCGGCAGTGTCTGGCGTCTGCGCAGAGGCGCTGCCGATTGCTCCGATGACGCAAGAGAGTGCCAGAATAAAACGCCATGCCGTATGCCGTTGGCAAGCGCGCGGTAGGTGTCTGACAGTGTGAGCCGCCGGCATACTCGGTTAGGGAAGTCGGTTAGGGAAGCGTGACACAAAGCGCGTTTGTATATCAAAACTCGGAAAATTGCAGCAATTTGAAACCGCGTCGCCTTAGATGGCGTGGATCAATTCCCGACACGCCACGAACAGACCTTCAGCCGCCGGGGCGCTGGCCGGCTGTGCGAGAGCAGGCATGATCGGCTACTCCAGCAGCGCAGTGACCGTATCGGCAAGGCGCCCCGAGCCACCGCGGCGATCAGCGATTCGCCACTCGCGAGTCGACTGGCAACATGATCGTTTCGTGGAAACCCTCTGAGAGAACTCTGGCACCCGTTCCGCAAACCGTATTGAACTTGCTATCGCCCTGGCTTGCAACAATATTTCCTGAGGAGCACAATTCACCTCGCTTCTCGGGGAAAAATGCGCAACTCGGACGTGCTTCCAGGGAAAAGTACTTGCCCTGAGAGAACTCTTAAACCGCCGTTTTGCAATCTCGTTTCAAACCTCACTATCGGAGAAGCACTCATGAATCTGGACTTGTCAGGCAGGACCGCCTTGATCACCGGGGCGTCGAAGGGAATCGGCTTCGCCGCGGCGCAGGGGCTGGCCGATGAAGGCTGCAATCTGATTCTCGTTTCGCGAACCGCCGAGGATCTGGAAGCGGCGCGCGGCCGCATCGTCGAACGTTCCAAGGTCGATGTGCAAACGCGTGCCGTTGACTTGTCCGTCGGAACTTCCGCCAGCGCTCTCGCCCGCGAATTTCCGGAAATCGATATCCTGGTCAACAACGCTGGCGCGATCCCCGGCGGCAAGCTGGAGGATATCGACGAAGCGCGCTGGCGCACCGCTTGGGATCTGAAAGTGTTCGGGTATATCAACCTGACCCGAATCTGTTTCGAACAAATGAAAACCCGCGGTCGAGGGGTGATCATCAACATCATTGGCGCTGCAGGCGACAAGGTGGACGCGAACTACATTGCCGGCTCAACAGGCAACGCCTCGTTGATGGCTTTCACGCGCGCGCTCGGAGGTGCCGCACCCGAGCATGGCTTGCGCGTCGTCGGTATCAACCCGGGTCCGGTGCAGACCGAACGCTTGATCACGAGCTTTCGCAAGCGTGCGCAGGAATCCCTTGGCGATCCCGAGCGTTGGAGGGAGATGGGGAAGGCGATGCCGTTTGGACGGCCCGCAAAGCCGGAAGAAATCGGCGCCATGGTGGCATTCCTCGCTTCCGACCTCGCCGGGTATATCAGCGGTACGGTTGTCACTATCGACGGCGGCAGGGCGAACCGCCCGGGTTGAGACCGACTTGAAAGGTGCCATCATCTTCAAGCGCTTGGATCGGCTTCTCGGCGCGTTGGAGAAGGTGTTCGTCGCCCTTTGCAGTTTCGCGCTGGCGGTCATGGTGGCGATCAATATCGCCAATCTGCTGGCGCGCAATCTCACCGGCAGAGGGATCGACTGGGTCTGGCCGTTGACCGGCACCCTGATGACCTGGATTGTTTTTTTAGCTTTCTATCCGCTCTATCGCCGCGCTTCCGACATCACGGTTGAGTATTTCGTCCAGCGGATGTCGCCTAACTGGCGCTCGGCGATGCGCGTCTTCTCGAACCTGTGCGGCATCTTGATGATGACGGTCGTCGTGCTCGAGACGCCGCAGATCATTTCCCGGCAGATCGGCGCCATCGAATTCGTCGGCCTCGAACGCTATGCGCTGTCGGTCCCGCTGATCGTCTCCTCCGCATTGATCATCGTTCAACTGACATTGAATACGGTGATGACCTTTCTGAAGAAGCCGATCGCGCCTCAGACCAAGGAGGAGTTGCCCAAATGGTCGCTTTGATCGTGTTCGGCCTGTTTATAACTCTCATGTTGGTGGGGGTCCCGGTCATCGTCGCGTTCGGCGTCAGCACCCTTGCGGGTCTCACGTACTCTGGGTTTGCCACGGATCTGAGTCAGCTCTACCTGTTCCCGCAGCAGATCCTCGAAGGTGTCAACGCGCCGGGGTTGTTAGCGGTTCCATTCTTCGTCCTCGCGGGAAACCTGATGAACCTCATCGGAGTGACCGAGAGAATTGTCCGGCTCGCCAGCGCACTTGTCGGGCATCTGCGCGCGGGGATGGCGCAAGTGAATGTGGTCGGCTCTCTTTTCTTCGGAGGTATTACGGGCTCGGCCATTGCCGACTGTGCCGGCATCGGCAAGCTCGTCATTCAACCCATGCGCGAGCGTGGCTACCCTGCGGATTTCGCTTCGGCGCTCACAGTCGCGTCTTCCGTCATCGGCCCAACGATGTGGCCGTCGGTGCCGCTTCTGATTTATGCCTTCTCTGCCTCGGTTTCGGTCGAGCGCATATTCCTCGCCGGTATCGGTCCGGGGGTGCTGATCGTGGCGTCGCTGATGATCTACAACCGGATCGTCGCTGCGCGTTACAACGTGCCACTTACGCCACGTCCGTCACTGCGAGAAATAGCCAAGACGGCATTCGATGGCATCTGGGCGATTGTTGCTCCGCTCATCATCATCGGTTCCATACTTTTCGGCGTGGCTACACCTACGGAGGCGGGTGTGGTCGCCTGCACCTACGTGCTTATTCTCGGCCTCTGTTATCGAACCCTGACTTGGGCCAAGCTCACAGAAGCCTTTGGCGATACCGTAGTTCTGACGGCGGGCGTCATGCTGATCATCGGCGTCTCGACCGTAATGAGTTGGCTTTTTGCCTTCGATCAGGTGCCCCAGAATCTGGCTCAGGCAGTATTGGTTCTTACCAACAACCGCTCGGTGTTTCTCGCGCTGATCATCGTGTTCTTCCTTTTACTCGGAACGATCCTTGAGCCCATACCAGCGATGGTTATCCTGATACCAGTTCTACTTCCGCTGGTAGATCACTACGGCATCGACCGAGTGCATTTCGGCCTGATCATGGTCTACGGATTGCTGCTGGGGATCGTCACGCCTCCGGTCGGAATCGCACTCTTCATCGTCACGCGCATCGCGGCGATTCCTTTCGAAGCGATTTGCATCGCAGTTATGCCGTTACTTGTTCCGCTCATCCTCGTGCTGGTGGCGATCACGTTCTTTCCAGCAGTGGTGCTTTGGGTGCCCAATCTGATTCTTGGGCCGGCGCGATGAGCCCTGAAGAAATCTGCCAGTCTTCGGCGGTTGAACTCGCGGCCTCATTGCGCGCGGGAGAGATTTCCGCCACTGCCTCAGTCGGCGCGATCCTCGATCGAATCGATCTGATCAATCCGAAGCTCAACGCCTTCGTAACAGTGGCCCGGGACATGGCGCTGCGTGCTGCGGAAGATGCGGATCAACAGCGCGACCGCGGAGAGCGCCTCGGCCCATTACACGGAGTCCCGGTCTCCATCAAGGATATTCTCTACACCAAAGGCTTGCGCACTACCGGGGGTTCGCGGCTCTACGACGCGTTCGTCCCCACCCATGACGCCGCCGTCGTCGAACGACTCAAGCTTGCCGGCGCCATCGTTGTGGGAAAAACCGCCACACCGGAGTTCTGCCATAAGACGGTGACAGACAGCCCACTGCTCGGGATAACCCGCAATCCTTGGGATCTTGACCGCACCACCGGAGGCTCGTCGGGAGGTAGCGCCGCTGCCGTCGCTGCCGGCCTGGGACCAATCAGCATCGGCACCGATGGCGGAGGCTCAATCCGCTTGCCTGCCGCCCTTTGCGGCGTAGTGGGGTTCAAACCCACGATGGGTCGCGTGGCGCAGTATCCGGGGTTCGCGGGCTGGGATTTCCTGGGTCACACAGGGCCGTTGGCCCGGACCGTCGAAGATGTCCGTTTGGTCATGCAAGTAATCGCCGGTCCCGCCGCGCGCGACCCAGCTTCGGTCACTTCGCCAATCGCGCCGATGGCTACTCCGGAGTGGCACAAGCTGCGTATTAGTTTTGCGAGGAGCGTCAATCAACTCGATCCAGAAGCGCATGTCGGTGCGGCACTCGACATGGCGGTGGCGGCCATTCGGAACATAGGATGTGTGCCTTACCAGACGCAATTGTCCTGGACCGACCCCGATCTGCTTTTTCGGGTCATAGTGGCTTCAGATCTCGCGGGTGCGCTCGGACACCATCTCGCGGAGTCGTCGGATCGCATGGATCCGGGGCTAGTAAAGATGCTTCGTTTCGGTGTGTCGTTGCCCGCTACCGAGCTCGTACGCGCTCTCTCTTGGCGACGAGCCTTATCAGGAGAAATATTTAGCTGGTTCGAAGATCACGATCTTCTGGTCGTTCCCACGAGTCCGGTTACCGCGTTTCCCGCGCACATGATCGGGCCGACCACCATCGCGGGACAGCAGACATCTCCGTACGATTGGTTCTCCTGGACCTGGCCGTTCAACTTGACCGGACAGCCTGCGATTTCGTTACCGATGTGGGGGCACGGTGGACTTCCTGTCGGCATTCAGGTTATCGGCCGGCCGGGTGCCGACGAGCTTGTACTTGCCTTCGCGTCCGCGCTGGAGAAGCAACTTGAACCTGGACAAAGGCATTTCAAGCGACATGCTTTCAGGCCCGCCGGGACGGGCTCGACCACTCAGGGCTGATCTGCTGGGGAGTCTTGGGTTGGCCAATCGCACGATGTGTAGCCTCAGCCCCGAAGCCTGACCTGAAAAGCCGCCTCGGCAACGGATAAACCCGCGCGCTTCGTAGCGCCTCACCGAGCCCTTCCCAAGCCAGGCGCAGCCCCTCTCCGCAGTTCGGAAGTGCCGGGCCATGGGCACGTTGCCGCGTCGGCCTCGCGGCCCTCCTTGGGCTCATCACGCCAGTGCGATGGAGCCGCAAGAAGTCCTGGCGCCTCGACCGCCGCGCATTCCACACTCGCCCGCGGGCACGCGCGTTGCGGGGCTGGCGCCGACACCAATGCCCGGCGCCGATGATCAATGCGCGTCGGAGTGCGGTGTCGCGATCAACCTGCCCCCTGCGAGGTGAGGCGGACGTTCTGCGGAAACATCGCCTGCTTCGCGTCGTCGTCCATCTCGGTCTTGTAGGCGTACTTGGCCTTCAGCGCCTCGACGCGCTGCGCTGCCGGCCGCGCGTTGACTTCATCGAGAAGACGCTTCACGTTTGCCAGCTGCTGCCATGCGTCGGCGCCGAGCACGAACGGCACCGCGCGCGCCCAGCCCCACACGGCCATGTCGACCAGCGTGTAGCGGTCGCCGAGCATCCAGTGGTGATCGGCGAGGCGCGTGTCGACGATCTTCCAATGCCGCCATGCCTCAAAATCGTAGCGATTCACCGCGTAGGGCAGCGGCTCGGGCGCGAAATGCTTGAAGTGCACCGCCTGTCCCGAGTACGGGCCGATGCCGGTGGCGACGAACATCAACCACGAGAGCATCTCTGCGCGCGCAACCGGCGTGTCGTCGGGTTGAAACTGGCCAGTCTTCTCGGCGAGATGTAGAAGAATCGCGTTGCTGTCGAAGACAACCGCGTCGCCGTCGACAAGTGCCGGTGTTTTTGCATTCGGGTTGATGGAGGTGAAGGCCGGCAGATGCTGCTCGCCCTTGCGTGTGTCGACTGGCACGAGTTCGTACTGCAATCCGCTCTCTTCGAGGAAAAGCGCCACTTTGGCGGGGTTGGGTGAGGGGTGGTAATAGAGTTTGATCATGGCAACAGTTGGTGAAGGCCTTAAAAGCGAGCCGAGTGTGCACTTTTTTTTTTTGGAAAGCAAGGCGGCGAGTTGCTCCCCAAGAAATATTTGTGTCAACGCAGGAAATATTGTTGTCAACCAGTCCGATTGGGATTAAGCTCCATGAGCGCAAGCAGATTGCCCGATCA